>NZ_AP022618.1:4271908-4577045 GCF_010731615.1 Mycolicibacterium insubricum
CACCCGGCTTGGTCAACCGCAGCCAGATTGCTGGTAGCACGCTGACCGTCCGCTACGCGACGCCGTCAGTGATCGCGATCACCGAAACAGTTTTGTCATAGCTTCGTCATAGGTTATTGTCATAGTGTTGTCATAGTAGGAAATGAATAGCGCTATCCGGCTGTTCTCATTAACGTAGCGACCGGCGTCCCGCGGATTTACACTCGCGCGCCGCCGGTGCACTGCGATTGGACTGCATTCCGATCCCCTCGCGGGTTCGGAGTCGGCCAGGAACACAAATCGAAAAGAGTTCGGAATGTTGAAAAGAATCGTTCCCGCCACCGCCGCCATCGCCACTGCCGCAACCGTCCTGAGCCTTGCGTTGACCGGCATCGTCCCGGCAAACGCCGATGACTCCGGTGGCTTCGACCACACCGTCACCCAGCCGACCCCCGCGGCGAGCCTGCCGACTATGACGTTTACGCCACCGAAGGCGGGCAATCAGCTCTCCCCGCGCAGCGTCCGCAAGGGCTACAAGCAGAACATGCCTTCGCCTGGCAACCCGTACCCGGACTACGCCTCCGGGCCCGGGGCAGCACACTCCTGACAGTAGGAGCCCGCCGAGGCCGCGCGTCAGTCGACGGGCAACCAGCGCCCGTCCCGCATCACCGCACTGACCACGAGATCCGTATCGAGCACCACCAGATCGGCGCCGGCGCCGGCAACCAGCCCGCGGGGCGAAAGCCCTAGCGCGCGAGCCGGATTGACACAGGCGGCACGCACGGCGGCCAGCAGTTCGGCGTCGCCGCCGGGCCCGCCGTCGGCGACCGCGTTGGCGAACACCCGGTCCATGGTGGCGGTGCTGCCGGCGATGGTCTCGGTGCCGGCCACCCGCGCCACCCCGGCGTCCACCCGCACCGGAAGCGATCCCAGCCGGTAGTCGCCGTCGGGCATGCCGGCGGCCGCCATGGCGTCGGTGACCAGCGATACCCGGTTGATTCCGACCAGGCCTGCCACCTGCCGATACAGCGAGGGGTGCAGGTGCACCCGGTCGGCGATCAGCTCCACGGTGACCCGCGGGTCCTCCAGCAGCGCGATCACCGGCCCGGGTTCGCGGTGGTGCACCGGCGCCATGGCGTTGAACAGGTGAGTGCCGACGGTGGCCCCGACGTCGATTGCCGCGCGGGTCTGCTCGTAGGTCGCCTCGGTGTGCCCGACGGCCGCGACCGCGCCCTCGGCGACGATGCGCGCGACCGCCGACAGCGCTCCGGGCCGCTCGGGGGCCAGCGTCACCATCCGGATGGCACCGGCCCCGGCGGCCAGCAGCCGGTCCAGCTCGCCGGATTCGGGGTCGCGCAGGGCCGCAGGATCGTGGGCGCCGCAACGGTGTGTGGACAGCCACGGGCCTTCCAGGTGGATGCCCGCGATCACGCCGTCGGCCACCAGCTCGGCCAGCGCCGCCGTCTGGCGCAGCAGTTCGTCGGGTGGCGCGCTGACCAGCGACGCGAGCAGGGTGGTGGTGCCGTGCCGAGCGTGGAAATCGGCGACCGGCCCGACCTCGGCGGCCGAGGTGAAGCTACCGCCGCCCCCGCCGTGCACGTGCGTGTCGACGAACCCGGGTGTCACGACGACATTCCCGAGCTCCCGGACACGCCCGTGCGATGGCGGGGCGCCGGCTCCCACGCCGAGGATCTCCGGCCCACGCACCTCGATCCAGCCCGGGCGCAGCAGCTCCGAGCCGGTGGCGACGGTGTCGGCCGTCAGCAGTACCGAGTCAGTCATCGACGGTGAACAGTGCTGCGCCGAGGGTGATTTCGGTGACGTCGCGGATCTTGAGCCGGGTGGCGTCGCGTTCGTCGAGCAGCACCACCGGGGTGATAGGGCTGGCGCCAGCCGCCTCGACGGCGACGACGTCGAAACCGATGATTCCGGCGCCCGCGGACACCTCGTCACCCTCGGCGGCCAGCGCCTCGAACCCCTGCCCGCCCAGCGCCACGGTGTCCAGACCCAGGTGCACCAGCACTCCCACGCCGCCGGCGGTCAGCACGATGAAGGCGTGCGGCATCAGCTTGAGCAGTTTGCCGGAGACCGGGGCCACCGCGGTGGTCGCGGCGCGCACCGGGTCGACGGCCACCCCGACACCGACCATCCCGCCTGCGAAAACCGGGTCCGGGACGTCGGCGAGCGCGACGACGCGGCCCGACAGCGGGGACAGGACTTCGGTGGCGGCCACGGCGCTCTCCATTCGACGACGACGCTCTCGCCTTAGAGTTTGCGCCATGACCGATTCGGTGACCCCGGCCGCGTCCACCCGCGGCCGCCCGACCCTCCCCGGCTTCGCGGGTCTCGTCCGCCTGGGCAAGGCACTGATGCTGCCGATCGCCGTGCTGCCGGCGGCCGGCCTGCTGGCCCGGCTCGGGCAGCCGGATCTGCTGGGCCGCATCCATACCCCGGTGATCGGCCCCTTCTTCTCCGCCATGAGCGCCGCCGGCGGGGCGCTGTTCACGCAGCTGCCGTTGCTGTTCGCCGTCGGTGTGGCGATCGGGTTCGCCCGCAAGGCCGACGGGTCGACCGCGCTGGCGGCCGTCGTCGGCTACCTGGTCACCCAGTCGGTGTTCAGCTCCATGTCCCCGGTGGTGCTGGCCGGGGTGCTCGACCACGACGGCCACCAGGCGCAGATCGACTACCACGTGCTGACCGGGATCGTCGTCGGGTTGCTGACGGCCTGGCTGTTCGACCGGTATCACACTATCGAACTGCCGTCCTACCTCGGCTTTTTCAGCGGACGGCGGTTCGTGCCGATCGTCGTCAGCGTGGCCGCGCTGGTGCTGGCGTTCGCCATGAGCTACCTCTACCCGTTGTTCGACGCCGGTCTGACCGGGGTCGCGCACTTCATCGCCGGGGCGGGCGCGCTGGGTGCGTTCGTCTACGGGTTCGTCAACCGGCTGCTGATCCCGCTCGGCCTGCACCACATCGTCAACTCCTATGTCTTCACCATCTACGGCGAATACCAGGGACCGCAGGGCACGGTGACCGGTGAGATTCCGCGATTCGCCGCCGGTGACCCCACCGCCGGGACGCTGACCGCCGGCTTCTACCCGGTCCTGATGTTCGCCCTGCCCGCGGCCGCGCTGGCGATGATCCACGTGGCCAATGCCCGTCAGCGACGGGTGGCCTTCGGCATCCTGTCCGCCGCGGCGCTGACCGCGTTCGTCACCGGCATCACCGAGCCGCTGGAGTTCGCCTTCATGTTCGTGGCGTTCCCGCTGTATCTGGTGCACGCGGTGCTGACCGGCCTGTCGCTGTCGATCGCCTATCTGCTGGACATCCACCTGGGCTTTTCGTTCTCGGCTGGCCTGATCGACCTGCTGCTGTGGGGCACCGCGCCCGCCGCGCACAACGTGTGGCTGCTGATCGTGATGGGCCTGGTCTACGCCGTCGTCTACTACGTGCTGTTCCGGTTCGCCATCACCCGGTGGAACATGCGGACCCCGGGCCGAGACCCGGAGCCGGACGCCACGACGGCGGACGGGGAGCCGCCGGCGGGCTCGGACGGGGAGGCCGAGGAGTTCATCGCCGCGTTCGGCGGCCGGGACAACCTGATCGACGTCGACGCCTGCATCACCCGCCTGCGGGTCCGGGTGACCGACGGCGGGAAGGTCGACAAGGCGCGGCTGACCGCGCTGGGCGCGGCCGGGGTGCTCGACGTCGGTGACAGCATTCAGGCGGTCTTCGGCACCCGCTCGGAGGAACTGAAGAACGAGATCAACCGGGTGCGGTAGTCGGTCAGTACCGGGGCAGCCGGGTGGTCGGGCCGGCCGGCGGCGGCGGAAGCGGCGGTGCCGGGCCGCGCCGGGCGGCCAGCGCATCGACGATCGACCAGATCGCCAGCGCGACGGCCGCCACGGTGAACCCCGCACCCAGGTAGAAGCCGTATCCCAGGTGCACCGGCGCGACGACGTACTGGCGGTAGAACCAGACGATCAGCCCGGCCAGCCCCAGCCCGAGGACCAGGCCGGCGATCGCCGAATACGGCACCAGCAGGCCGCGAGCCGTCATCGCCGCCGCCACCAGCAGCACCGACGCGCCCAGCACGATCAGCTGGCCGGTGCCGAATCCGGGCGGCAGGTGCAGTGCGCCGACGGTGCCGCCGATCGCGTTCCCGTGCCCGCCGCCGTCGGCGCCGGTGACCAGCCACGGCAGCCAGCAGCTCACCGACAGCCCGGCCGCGCACGCGGCGACCAGCCATCCGGGCTGAGGCCGAATCACAAGCCCACTACCGGTTGGCCGCCTTCTTCTTCACGAACAGCAGCGGCAGCAGAACGGTGGCCAGTGCGGTCACCAGCCAGACCACCACCGTCGCCACCGACCAGGCCCCCACCCCGTGGATCTCCAGTCCGCCACTGGGTACCAACGTCGCGATGAACAGCGCGACCAGCGTCGAGATCAGGCCGACGCCGCCGAGGAACGCCGGCGCGTACCGGTTGGCCATCTTGGCGAAGAACGGGGAAAGCACGGCCTGGGCGACCGCGTACGCCAGCACCGCGATGACGAAGCCGACCGGGTGCAGCGACAGGTGCACATCGTCGATGAACTGCGAGGCCAGGAAGAGCCCGAGGGCCGCCGAGGCCACGAAAACCAGGAAGCTGATCACCATCCGCATGCGCTGATGATAGGCCAGGCGGGCGGTTCGGCGAGGCTCTGCGGAGGTGATGCGAGCGAAGCGAGTGTCGGCGGAGCAGAGGGGAAGCCGGGGCCACCCCATCAGACCGCGCGGTTCGGCGAGGCTCTGCGGAGGTGATGCGAGCGAAGCGAGTGTCGGCGGAGCAGAGGGGAAGCCGGGGCCACCCCATCAGACCGCGCGGTTCGGCGAGGCTCTGCGGAGGTGATGCGAGCGAAGCGAGTGTCGGCGGAGCAGAGGGGAAGCCGGGGCCACCCCATCAGACCGCGGGGTTCGGCGGGTTGGCGCGTCACCCACACCCCGCCGACCGTGAGCGCCCCTCAAACCCGAAGGTTGGCCAATCCCCACCTTCGACGAGATAGTGGCAGGCGGTCCTTGATCCGCGCCCGACTTCCCCCGTGGTAGCCGTGCCCGGCAGACCGGACCACCTGCCGCTCTCAGAATGTGCGGCTACCGCCGGCTTCCGATAGCGGCAAACGTCCCCACCGACCCGACCAAGGTCCTCAGTTGGGGGGCGGTTGGCTAATCTGATGGACGTGATCACCGTTTTCCTGGTCGATGACCACGAGGTGGTCCGTCGCGGGCTGGTCGACCTGCTCGACGGCGACCCCGACCTCACCGTCGTCGGCGAGGCCGGTTCCGTCGCCGAGGCCAAGTCCCGGATTCCGGCCGCCCGCCCCGACGTCGCCGTGCTCGACGTCCGGCTGCCCGACGGCAACGGCATCGACCTGTGTCGCGAACTGCTCGCCGAGCACGACGACCTGCGCTGTCTGATCCTGACGTCCTACACCGACGAGGAATCCATGCTGCAGGCCATCCTGGCCGGCGCCAGCGGGTACGTCGTCAAGGACATCCGCGGGATGGAACTGGCCGAGGCGATCAAGGCCGTCGGCAGCGGCAAGTCCCTGCTGGATAACCGGGCCGCGGCCGCCCTGATGTCCAAACTGCGCCGCGACGACGAGGCCGAGGCCGGCGACGAGCGGCTGCGCTCGCTGACCAGCACCGAGCGCACCCTGCTGGAACTGCTCGGCGAGGGGCTGACCAACCGGGAGATCGGCGAACGGATGTTCCTCGCCGAGAAGACCGTCAAGAACTACGTGTCCCGGCTGCTGGCCAAACTCGGACTGCAGCGACGCACCCAGGCCGCGCTGCTGGCGGCCGAGCTGCTGCCGCGCCGCAATGGCTGAACCCGCCGGGGCCGAACACGGCGTGCACGAGATCCGCGACGGCCTGATCGACGCCATGCTGGCCGTCACCACCGGCCTGGATCTGGAACAGACGCTGACCACCATCGTCGACACCGCGATGCGCCTCGTCGACGCCCGCTACGGCGCCCTCGGCGTGCTGGATCGCAGCGAGACGGCGCTGGAACGGTTCATCCACCAGGGCATCGACGAGCAGGCGGCCGCCCTCATCGGGCCGCTGCCCCAGGGCCGGGGAGTGCTGGGGGTACTGCTGGCCGAACCCGAACCGGTCCGGATCCCCGATGTGTCCCAGCATCCGGCCTCGGTCGGCTTCCCGCCGAACCATCCGCCGATGCGCACCTTCCTCGGCGTCCCCATCCGCATCCGCGACCGGGTCTACGGCAACCTCTACCTCACCGAGAAGGCCGACGGGCAACTGTTCAGCGCCGACGACGAGCTGGTGATCCTGGCACTGGCCGCCGCCGCCGGCATCGCCATCGACAACGCCCGGCTGTCGCAGCGGATGCGGGAGTTCGACATCCTGTCCGACCGCGACCGCATCGCCCGGGATCTGCACGACCACGTCATCCAGCGGCTGTTCGCCGTCGGGCTGTCGCTGCAAGGGGCGTTGCCGTCGGTCCGCAGCGACGAGGTCGGCCGCCGCGTCTCCAGCGCCTTGGACGACCTGCAGGAGGTGGTGCAGGAGATCCGCACCGCCATCTTCGATCTGCACGGCGGCAGCGTCACCCGGCTGCGTCAGCGCCTGGAACAGACCGTCGCGCAGATGACCGCGCACGCGCCGCTGCGCAGTTCGCTGCACGTGTCCGGCCCGCTGTCGGTGGTCGACGCGGCGCTCGCCGACCACGCCGAGGCCGTCGTGCGCGAGGCGGTGTCCAACGTGGTGCGCCACGCCGACGCCGATACGGTCAGCGTCAACGTCACCGTCGACGACGACCTCACCATCACCGTGGTCGACGACGGGGTCGGAATGCCCGAAGCGATCAGCGCCAGCGGGCTGGCGAACCTGGCCAGCCGGGCCCGGGAGTGCGGCGGCACCCTGGATGTGCGGCCCGGGCCGGGCGGTGGCACCCGGCTGGAGTGGACCGCCCCGCTGCCCTGAGCAGCGAATGCAGTGCTTGATGCAGCTGGGCCCGCTGCGCACAGCCTCCGTACCTCCGGCTAGCTGGGTCCAAAACAGCTAGCCCGCTGCGCAAAGCCTCCGTACCTCCGGCTTCGCTTGCGACCTAGCTGGCGAAAACCGCCTTGAACTGCTCCAGCGAGGCACGGATATCGCCCTTGAGCGCGCCGGCGACCACCATGCCGATCGGCCCGAACAGCGCCGCGCCGCCCAGGTGCACGTCGAACTTGACGTTGGAGCCGCCGTCGTCGGTGGGGGTGACCTTGCCGATCAGCTTGATCTTCACCCCGCCCTTGCCGTCACCGTTGAGGGTCATCGACATCGGCGGCTTGTAGCTCACGATGGTCCAGTTCACCCGGTTGGGCATGCCCTTGACCTCGACGATCGAGGAGAGCTGCACACCCTTTTCCAGGGTCTCGGGCAGCGCGGAACGCCACACCCGGTGAATCGTCAGCCACTCGGAGTAGCGGGACAGATCCGAGGCGCTGGTCCAGGCCTGCTCGGGGGTCAGCGGCACATCGATGGAGACGGAAAGCTTTGCCATGCCCGCGATTATCTCAGGCCGAGGGGGCGTCCGAATCGCCGGCGTTGTGCGCGAAGTTCTTGGCGGCCTCCTGGGCCTTGTCGACGACGCCGGAGAACTTGCCCTCGGTCTTCTCGTCGATGACGTCGCCGGCCTTGTCGATCGCGGCCTCGACCTTGTCGACGTTCTGCCCGATCAGATCCTTGGCCTTATCCAGAAACGACATGATCCACCTCTCGTTCGACTACGCGCCGTGCTCCGGCGCGCTGTGCCCTGACATTGTGCGGCCCCGATCCTGACGCCACAACCGGCGGGTCTCCCCGAGCATCCGGCCCTGCCACCACCACAGCGCCTCCAGCGCCGCCGCGCCGCACAGCCCGATCCCGACCCCGGCCAGCGTCAGCCACAGATTCGACGGGTCGAGCAGGAACAACTCCCGGGCGAACGGCAGCGAAAAAATCACCACGTAGGCCAATCCGCAGGCCGCGACCAACGCGACCCGCCACCACTGATAGGGCCGGGCGACCGTGGCCAGCACCCACCACGCGCAGATCAGCAGGGTGATCAGCGCCGCCGTCGAGGCCTGCTCCTGCGCGACGTCGTCGGCGTGCGCACCGGGGTAGGCCACCAGGTAGCTGCCGAACGTCGCCAGGCCCACCACCAGTCCCGACGGCAGCGCCGCCACCAGCACCCGACGGACGAAACCGGTATGGGCCCGTTCGTTATTGGGCGCCAGCGACAGGATGAACGCCGGGACGCCGATGGTGAACCAGTTCGCGATGGTGATGTGGATCGGCTGGAACGGGAACAGCAGGGGTGCCGTCGAGGACAGCTTGGCCACCACGCCCACCAGCCCGACCAGCAACGCCAGCAGCACCGAGTACACGGTCTTGGTCAGGAACAGGGTGGATACCCGCTCGATGTTGCCGATCACCCGTCGGCCCTCCCCCACCACATACGGGAGGGTGGCGAACCTGTTGTCCAGCAACACGATCTGCGCGACGGACCGGGCGGCCGGGCTGCCCGAGCCCATGGCGACGCCGATGTCGGCGTCCTTGAGGGCCAGCACGTCGTTCACCCCGTCGCCGGTCATCGCGACGGTGTGCCCGCGGGATTGCAGCGCACCGACCATGGCGCGTTTCTGGTCGGGGCGGACCCGGCCGAAGGTGGTGTACTCCTCCAGTACCTCGGCCAGCGCAGCGGAATCCTCGGGGAGTTTGCGGGCATCGAGGGTTTCGCCGTGCAGGCCCAGGGATCCCGCGACCGCACCGACTGATACCGCGTTGTCGCCGGAGATGACCTTGACGGTGACGTCCTGCTCGGCGAAGTACTCCAGGGTCTCCCGGGCGTCGGGGCGCACCTTCTGGTCCAGCACCACCAGCGCGACGGGGGTGACGACGCCGGGCGCGTCGGGCGCGTCGACGCTGCGGTCGGACTCGCCCAGCAGCAGCACCCGGTAGCCCTGGGCCCCGACCTCCTCGGCCCGGGCGGCCACCGGGGAGCCGGGGTCGGCCAGCACGTCGGGGGCGCCGATCACCCAGTTGCCGTCCGAGCCGAACGACGTGCCGCTCCACTTGGTGGCGGATTTGAAAGGGGCCGAGGCGGTTTCGGTCCAACCCGGCGCCGCAGGCACGGCCTCGGCGATGGCCTGCATGCTGGCGTTGGGGTAGGCGTCGGCCGCAGCCATCGCCGACAGCACCGTTTCCGGGCGGCTGTGCCCGTCGTCGAGCACGACGGTCTCGTGCAGCCGCATGGCGTTCTCGGTCAGCGTCCCGGTCTTGTCGGCACACACCACGTCGACGCGGGCCAGACCCTCGATGGCGGGCAGTTCGTTGACCAGGCACTGTCGGCGGCCCAACCGGATGACGCCGACCGCGAACGCGATCGAGGTCATCAGCACCAGGCCCTCGGGCACCATCGGCACCAGCGCGCCGACCATCCGCAGCAGCGATTCCCGGAATTCCTCGCCGGTCAGCAACTGCCGCAACGTGTTCAGCGCGTCCGGCCACTGTGGGGCCAAGGTGATCAGTTCATACAACGCGTGCCGCAGCGACGGGCCGAACGTCGGGTTGTTGACGAACAGCTGGGTGTAGATGGTCAGGATACCGACCGGCCACAGCAGGTAGGTGACCAGCCGCAGGATCTGGTTGATGCCGTTGCGCAGTTCGGATTTCACCAGGGTGAACTTGCTGGCCTCGTCGGCCAGCTTGGCCGCGTAGGCGTCGCCGCCGACCTTGGTGGCCCGGTAGGCACCGGTCCCGGCGACCGCGAAACTGCCGGAAAGCACTGCGGCACCGATGGTCTTGTCGATCGGATCGGCCTCACCGGTCAACAGCGACTCATCGATCTCCAGGTTGTTGGCCTCGATGATCTCGCCGTCGACGACGATCTGGTCGCCGGGCCCGATCTCGATGATGTCGTCGAGCACCACCTGGTCGGGGGCCAGGGCCGCGGTGCCCTCGGCGCGGCGCACCGTGGGGCGCGCCTGCCCGACGATGGCCAGTCGGTCCAGGGTGCGCTTGGCGCGCAGCTCCTGGACGATGCCGATGCCGCTGTTGACGACGATCAGCAGCCCGAACAGCCCGTTGATCAGCGAGCCCGTGTACAGCACGATCGCCAGCAGCACCGCGAGGATGGCGTTGATCCGGGTGAAGACGTTAGCCTTCACGATCTCGGCGACGCCGCGGGCGGCGCGGGTGGGCACGTTGTTGGTGCGGCCGTCGGCGACCCGCTCGGCGACCTCGGCGGCACTCAGGCCCGTCGCGGTCACGAACGCCACCAGGTGTCGGTGCGGGGTGCGACGATCGGGTCGACGGCCGACACCCGCTGGCCCGGCCGCGGCACGGCCGTCGTCACCCGGGCGTCGGCGGCGCTGAGCATCCGTTCGATCGGTTCCGCCCAGGGGTGCGGCGCCAGCCGGAACGTCGCCCAGTGGATCGGGGTCAACAGCCCGTCGTCGCTGAGGTCGCGGTGTGCGCGCACCGCCTCCTCCGGGTTCATGTGGATGTCCGGCCAGTTCGGGTGATAAGCCCCGACGGGCATCAGGGTCAGATCGAACGGCCCGTACTCGGCGCCGATGGCGGCGAATCCCTCGGTGTAGCCGGTGTCTCCGCCGAAGAACACCCGGTGGCGCGGGCCGATCACCGCCCACGACGACCACAGGGTGGTGTTGCGGGTGACGAACCGCCCGGAGAAGTGCCGCGCCGGGGTGCACACGATGTTGAGCTCGGCCAACCGCGATCCCTGGTCCCAGTCCAGTTCGACGATCCGGTCGCCGGGAATGCCCCAGCCGCGCAGATGCGCGCCGATGCCCAGCGGCACGAAGAACTGCGCGTTCTGGCTGCGGGCCAGGGCCCGGATGGTCTCGACGTCGAGGTGGTCGTAGTGGTCGTGGCTGATGATCACCGCGTCGATGGCCGGCAGCGAGTCCAGCGAGGCGGGCACCGGGTGCAGCCGGCGCGGGCCGACCGACTGCGACGGCGAGCACCGCTCGCTCCACACCGGGTCGGCCAGGATCCGGTAGCCGTCGATCTCGATCAAGACCGAGGAGTGGCCGTACCAGGTCAGCGCCAGGTCAGCGGCCGGTTGCGCCGGGTCGGGCACCACGATGGGGATCTCCGGGTGCGCGCTGTCGCCGCCGAACATGTCGTGGACGAGCTTCCACGCCTCGGCGCGGCTGATGCTCAGCGGTGTGGACGGCTCCCGGTTGTGGAAGACGCCGTCGCGGTAGTTCGCCGAGCCGCGGGCGACGGCGTCGATCTCGGCCGGGGGCGCTCCCAGGGCGTTGGGCACGCCGTGCAGCGCCCGCAATGCCCAACCGCCGGTCACAACGGCCGCGGTGCCGCCGACGACCCGGATCGCCTGGCCCAGCATGTCAGGCGCCGTGGAACTTCGGCGGGCGCTTCTCGAACCGGGCGATCTGGGCCTCCAGCACGTCCGGGCTGGACCAGGCCTTGTTGAACATCCGGGTGTGCTCGCCGCGGACGGTGTCGAAGGCGCCGTCGTCGTTGAGGACGCGCTTGGAGTGCGCCATGGACAGCGGGGCGTGGGCGGCGATCTCGGCGGCCCAGGCCTGCGCGTCGGCCAGGGTGCCGGTGCGGTTGACCATGCCGGTCAGCAGCGCGGTGTCCAGGGCGAGGCGTTCGGCGGCGATCAGCATGCCCCGGGCCCGACCGTGCCCGACCAGTGAGACGAGCCTCCGGATGCTCCAGTTATCCAGCGCCAGACCGTATTTGGCGATCGGGAACTGGAAGTAGACGCTGTCGACGGCGACCCGCAGATCGCAGATCATGGCAATGATGACGCCGGCGCCGATGGCCGGGCCGTTGAGCGCGGCGATCACCGGGATCGGGCAGGCATCGATGGCCAGGTTCAGGGCGATCGCCTTGTCGGGGAGTTCCTTGGCCACGCCCTCGGCGTCGGACAGGTCGGCGCCGGCGCTGAACACGGTGCCGGCGCCGGTCAGCACGATCGCCCGGGTGTCGGCCAGAGAGGCGCCTTCGATCGCCTCGCGCACACCGTCGACAAGCGCGCCGTTGAGGGCGTTGCGCCGCTCCGGGCGTTGCATTTCGATGGTCAGGACATTGCCGTCGCGGCTCAAACCGATCATGGGCATAGATTAGCCGCCGCGTTGACCGCCGCGTTCGCCCGAGCTGTTCAGCGGGGCTGCGGCTGCACGCAAGTGGTACTTCAACCCCGCCGCACGCGTTCGCGAACCAGTTACGTGCACGACGCGCCGAGCGCCGACGGTAAAACCCCTGGTCATCACTGGCCGAGGCAGATGCCCGCGTTTCTAACTGGTACGTCAACTCCGTCGCACACGTTGATGAACCAGTTAGGTGCAGCGTCGGCGCCGCAGAGCCGGCCCACTACGCCAACGGCGGCTCGATAGTCTCGGGCGATGAGCCGGATCAGCGCGGAGGAACTGCTCGACGCGGTCTTGGACCCGGGATCGTTCGTCAGCTGGGACGAGCCGCCGGTCCAGGTGCCCGTCGACGAGCAGTACGCCGCGGAGCTGGCCGCCGCGCGGGAGGCCACCGGTCTCGACGAATCGGTGCGCACGGGTGCGGGCACGGTGTTCGGGCGGCCAGTGGCGGCGATCGCCTGCGAATTCGATTTCCTGGCCGGCTCGATCGGGGTGGCCGCCGCCGAACGCGTCACCACGGCCGTCCAGCGCGCCACCGCCGAGCGCCTGCCGCTGCTGGCCTCCCCCGCCTCCGGCGGCACCCGCATGCAGGAGGGCACCGTCGCCTTCCTGCAGATGGTCAAGATCACCGCGGCGGTCACCCGGCACAAGGCCGCCCACCTGCCGTATCTGGTGTACCTGCGCCATCCCACCACCGGCGGGGTGTTCGCCTCCTGGGGATCGCTGGGGCACATCACCGTCGCCGAGCCGGGCGCGTTGATCGGCTTCCTCGGGCCGCGGGTGTACGAGCAGCTCTACGGTCACCCGTTCCCGCCCGGGGTGCAGACGGCGGAGAACCTGCAGCGCCACGGCGTCGTCGACGCGGTGTTGCCGCCGGCGGCGCTGCGCGGGGCACTGGACCGTGCGCTGGCGGTGATCGAGGACGCGCCGGGCACACCGCCGGTCGCCGAACCGGCCGAGGCCCAGCCCGCCCCACCGGCCTGGGATTCGGTGCTGGCGTCACGACGTGCCGACCGCCCCGGCGTCGACCAGCTGCTGCGCACCGCCGACGGCTTCGTGCTGCTGTCGGGGACCGGCCGGGGCGAGTCGGGCACCACGGTGCTGGCGTTGGCCCGGTTCGCCGGCCAGCCGGTGGTGCTGCTGGGCCAGCGCCGGGTGGCCGGCGGCCTGACCGGCCCGGCCGCGCTGCGCGAAGCCCGTCGGGGCATGGCGCTGGCCGAGGGGCTGGCCCTGCCGCTGGTGCTGGTGATCGACACCGCCGGGCCCGCGCTGTCGAAGGAGGCCGAGGAGGGCGGACTGGCCGGGGAGATCGCCCGCTGCCTGGCCGACCTGGTGACCCTCGACGTGCCGACGGTCAGCGTGCTGATGGGCCAGGGCAGCGGCGGTCCCGCGCTGGCGATGGTGCCCGCCGACCGGGTGCTGGCCGCCCGGCACGGCTGGCTGGCGCCGCTGCCGCCAGAGGGAGCCAGCGCCATCGTCTTCCGAGGCACCGCGCACGCCCCCGAGCTGGCCGCGGCCCAGGGCATCCGGTCGGCCGATCTGTTGCGCAACGGGATCGTCGACGTCGTCGTCGGTGAATACCCCGACGCCGCCGACGAACCGGAGGAGTTCCTGCGGCGACTCGGTGATGCCATCGCCACGGAGCTGGCGGGGCTGCGCACCGTCGACCCCGCCGACCGGATGGCCGCCCGGTTCCAGCGGTACCGCCGCATCGGGCTGTAACACCCAGCCCCGTGCCCAGCCGGTGAATTGGTGAATCACCCCTGGCCGCCCGCCGGCTGCGGGTACCCGTCGGGAAGCTGCGGCGGGGCGTGCGGCCGGCATGATCCGCCCGACGAGACGTGACACTCCAGCCGGCGTGACGCGGCCCGGCGGCGGGCGAAACCGCGTCGCGGCGCACCACTCAGGCAAAATGGCACGCATGGACAATGGTGGTGCCTCTCCCCGCTTGCTGGTGGTCGACGACGATCCCGACGTGCTCGCCTCGCTGGAGCGTGGCCTGCGGCTGTCCGGCTTCGAGGTGACCACCGCCGTCGACGGCGCCGAGGCGCTGCGCAGCGCCACCGAGACCCGCCCCGACGCCATCGTGCTGGACATCAACATGCCGGTGCTCGACGGCGTGTCCGTGGTGACGGCGCTGCGGGCGATGGACAACGACGTGCCGGTGTGCGTGCTGAGCGCCCGCAGCTCGGTCGACGACCGGGTGGCCGGACTGGAGGCCGGCGCCGACGACTACCTGGTCAAACCGTTCGTGCTGGCCGAGCTGGTGGCCCGGGTCAAGGCGCTGCTGCGCCGCCGCGGCGCCACCGCCACGTTCTCCTCCGAGACCATCGCCGTCGGCCCGCTGGAGGTCGACATCCCGGGCCGCCGGGCCCGGGTCAACGGCGTCGACGTCGAGCTGACCAAGCGCGAGTTCGACCTACTGGCCGTGCTGGCCGAGCACAAGACCGCGGTGCTGTCCCGCTCGCAGCTGCTGGAGCTGGTCTGGGGTTACGACTTCGCCGCCGACACCAACGTCGTCGACGTGTTCATCGGCTACCTGCGCCGCAAACTGGAGGCCAACGGCGCACCGCGGCTGCTGCACACGGTGCGCGGCGTCGGCTTCGTGCTGCGGACCCAATAGTGACCACCGCCGAGCATTCGATCGTCCAGCGTTCGATCCGGCTGCGGATGCCGCTGCTGTCGCTGCGCACCATCGTGATCGTCGCGGCACTGGCCGTGATCGTGACAGTGCTGACCATAGGCACCTGGGTGTGGATCGGCATCACCAACGAGCAGCACAACCAACTGGACCGACGGCTCGACTCGGTCAGCAGCCTCGGCGACGTCAACGCCCTACTGCGCGCCGCGATGGACTCCAACGCCGACGAGGTCGCCCCCAAGGGAAACATGGTCCGCACCATGCGCATCGGGGCATTGCCTCCGGTGTCGGTGCCGGCCGGGGTGGACCTGCCGGCGCTGCCCAGCGGCTACGCCGACACCACCATCCACGGCGTGCCGTACCGGGTGCGGACCTTCACCACCGGGCAGGCGTCCATCGCCCTCGGTGAGCCACTGGAGTACACCCAGCAGCGCATCGATGAGCAGCACACCCGGGTCATCCTCATCTGCGGCAGCGTCATCTTGGGCACGTTCCTGGTCGGCGGCGTGATGTGGCTGGTGATGGTCAACCCGTTCCGGCTGCTGGCCCAGCAGGCGCGCGCCATCAACGCCCAGTCGAAACCCGAGGACGTGCAGGTCCGCGGCGTGTGGGAGGCCGTCGAGATCTCCGAGGCCGTGGAGGGCATGCTGGCGCGGATCGGCGACGAACAGGCCCGCACCAAGGCCGCGCTGGAGTCCGCGCGCGACTTCGCGGCGGTGTCGGCGCACGAACTGCGCACCCCGCTGACGGCGATGCGCACCAACCTGGAGGTGCTGTCCACGCTGGACCTGCCCGAGGAGCAGCGCCACGAGGTGCTCGACGACGTCATCCGGACCCAGACGCGGATCGAGACGACACTGTGGGCACTCGAGCGCCTCGCCCAGGGCGAGCTGTCCACCGCCGAGGACCAGGTGCCGGTCGACATCACCGACCTGCTGGACCGGGCCGCCCACGACGCCATGCGCATCTACCCGAACCTGACGGTGTCCCTGGTGCCGGCGCCGACGGTGCTGATGATCGGCCTGCCGGCCGGGTTGCGGCTGGCCATCGACAACGCCATCACCAATGCGGTCAAGCACGGCAACGCCACCGAGGTGCAGCTGTCGGCGGTGCCGTCACGCGAGGGTGTGGAGATCGCCGTCGACGACAACGGATCCGGTATACCGGAGGCCGAGCGCACCGTGGTGTTCGAGCGGTTCTCCCGCGGATCCAACGCCTCGGTGTCCGGCTCCGGGCTGGGCCTGGCGCTGGTGGCCCAGCAGGCTGAGCTGCACGGCGGCACCGCGTCGCTGGGCCAGAGCCCGCTCGGCGGTGCCCGCCTGCTGCTGAAACTGCCCGGGCACCCGCAGGCCCGGACCGATGCTTAGCGCTTAGCGCACGCCGAGCAGGTCGATGACGAAGATCAGCGTCTTGCCGCCGAGCCGGTGCCCGGATCCGGCCGGCCCGTAGGCCAGTGCCGGCGGGATGGTGAGCTTGCGGCGGCCGCCGACGCGCATCCCCGGAATGCCCTCCTGCCAGCCCTGGATCAGGCCGCGCAGCGGGAACTGGATCGACTCGCCCCGGTTCCAGGAGCTGTCGAACTCGTCGCCGGTGTCGAACTCGACGCCGACGTAGTGCACCTCGACCTGCCCGCCCGGGACCGCTTCGGGCCCGTCGCCGATCACCAGGTCCTCGATCACCAGCTCGGTCGGTGCCGGGCCGTCGGGGAACTCAATCTCAGGTTTTGTCGCCATGGCAGTGACCCTAACCGGTAGGACTGACCGGGTGAGGCCGACCCGCACCGACGTCGACGTGGTGATCGTCGGGGGCGGGCACAACGGCCTGGTCGCGGCCGGCTACCTGGCCCGGGCCGGACGACGGGTGCGACTGCTGGAACGCCTCGACGTGCTCGGCGGCGCCGCGGTGTCGGCCCGGGTGTTCCCCGGGGTCGACGCGAACCTGTCGCGCTACTCGTACTTGGTGAGCCTGCTGCCGCAGCAGATCATCGACGATCTGGGGGCCGACGTCCGGCTGGCGCACCGCCGCTACTCGTCGTACACGCCCGATCCGGCTACCGGCGGCCGCACCGGCCTGCTGATCGGCCCGTCGTCGAACTTCGCGGCGATCGGAGCCGCCGGCGATGAGGCCGGGTTCGCCGACTTCTACCGGCGCATCGCGGTGCTGGCGCGCCGGATCTGGCCCACCATGACCGAGCCGCTGCGCCGTCGCGCCGACCTGCGGGAGCTGGTGTGCACCGACGCCGAAAGCGCCCGGACCTGGGCCGAGCTGATCGAATCCCCGATCGCGGCGGCCATCACGCACGCCGTCGGCAACGACCTGGTCCGCGGGGTGATGGCCACCGACGCGCTGATCGGCACGTTCGCCGCGCTCGACGACCCGGGCCTGGCCCAAAACGTCTGCTTCCTGTACCACCTGATCGGCGGCGGCACCGGTGACTGGAACGTGCCGATCGGCGGGATGGGCGCGGTGACGACGGCGCTGGCCCGCGCCGCGGCCGGCGTCGGCGCCGAACTGGTCACCGGCGCCGAGGTGACCGGGATCGATCCCGACGGCGCGGTCTACTACCGACTCGGCGACGACGAGCAGCGGGTCCGCGGCGACCGGGTGCTGGTCGGCTGCGCACCGGCCGAGTTGGCCCGGCTGCTGGGCGAGCCCGCGGCGCCCACCGCACCCGGTGCGCAGGTCAAGGTGAACCTGCTGCTGCGCCGGTTGCCGCGGCTGCGCGATGCCACCGTCACCGGTGAGCAGGCGTTCGGCGGCACCTTCCACATCAACGAGACGCTGACCCAGCTGACCGCTGCGCACGAGCGGGCGACCGCCGGTGCGATCCCCGACCCGCTGCCGTGCGAGATCTACTGCCATTCGCTGACCGACCCGTCGATCCTGGGGCCGGCGCTGCGGGCATCGGGTGCGGCGACGCTGACGGTGTTCGGGCTGCACACCCCGCACGGGCTGCTGACCGGCCGCGATCCGGACGCGCGCCGCGACGAGCTCACCGCCGCGGTGCTGGCATCACTGAATTCGGTTCTGGCCGAACCGATTCAGGATCTGGCCTACCGCGACGCCAACGGCCGGGCGTGCATCGAGACCAAGACCACCGCCGACCTCGACGATGCGCTGCGGATGACCGCGGGCAACATCTTCCACGACGCGCTGTCCTGGCCGTTCCTCGATGACGACGCGCCCCGCGACACCCCGGCGCACCGCTGGGGGGTGGCCACCGCACACGAGCGCATCCTGCTGTGCGGGTCGGGGGCCCGCCGGGGTGGGGCGGTGTCGGGCCTCGGCGGCCACAATGCCGCCATGGCGGCGCTGGACCGGTAAGGATCCGTCAACGGGACTAGCGGGATTGAATGCGCCAGACTCCTCATCGCGGCTCGTTCCTCGCCGCTAGATCGTCGTCTAGCGGGATTGAATGCGCCAGACTCCTCATCGCGGCTCGTTCCTCGCCGCTAGATCGTCGTCTAGCGGGATTCCAGGCCCTGGTAGTCGCGCTCGGTGTAGCCGGTGTAGATCTGGCGTGGACGGCCGATCTTGGTGGACTCGCCGTTCATCTCCCGCCAGTGCGCGATCCAGCCGGGCAGCCGGCCGAGGGCGAACAGTACGGTGAACATCCGGGTCGGGAAGCCCATGGCCCGGTAGATGACGCCGGTGTAGTAGTCGACATTCGGGTACAGCTTGCGCTCGATGAAGAAGTCGTCGGTCAGCGCGATCTCTTCCAGCGCCTTGGCGATGTCGAGCAGTTCGTCGTCGCCGCCGAGCTTCTCCAGCAGCCGGTCGGCCTGCTGCTTGACGATCCGGGCCCGCGGGTCGTAGTTCTTGTACACGCGGTGCCCGAAGCCCATCAGCTTCACACCGTCCTCGCGGTTCTTGACCTTGCGGACGAATTCCTTGACGTCGCCACCGTCGCGGCGGATGCGCTCCAGCATTTCCAGCACGGCCTGGTTGGCGCCGCCGTGCAGTGGACCCCACAGCGCGTTGATGCCGCCGGAGATCGAGGTGAACAGGTTGGCCTGCGAGGAGCCGACCAGCCGCACCGTCGACGTCGAACAGTTCTGCTCGTGGTCGGCGTGCAGGATGAACAGCATGTCCAGAGCGCGGACGATGTCGGGGTCGACGACGTAGGGCTCGGCGGGGAACCCGAACGTCATCCGCAGAAAGTTCTCCACCAGCGACAGCGAGTTGTCCGGGTACAGGAACGGCTGCCCCTCGGACTTCTTGTAGGCGTAGGCGGCGATGGTCGGCATCTTGGCCAGCAGCCGGATGGTGGACAGCTCCACCTGGCGGGTGTCCATCGGGTCCAGGGAGTCCTGGTAGTAGGCACTCAGCGCGTTGACTGCGCTGGACAGCACCGGCATCGGGTGCGCGTTGCGCGGGAAGCCGTCGAAGAACCGCTTGAGGTCCTCGTGCAGCATGGTGTGCCGCTGGATCTGGTTGGTGAACTCGGCCAGCTGCTCGGCGGTCGGCAGCTCCCCGTAGATCAGCAGGTAGCTGACCTCGATGAAGGTCGAGCGCTCGGCGAGCTGCTCGATCGGGTACCCGCGGTAGCGCAGGATGCCGGCGTCACCGTCGATGTAGGTGATCGCGCTCTTGGTCGGCGCGGTGTTCATGAAACCGGGATCGAAGGTCGTGTAGCCGGTCTTGGCCAGCAGCGAACCCAGCGCTATCCCGTCGCTGCCCTCGGTCGCGCGGACGATCTGCAGGTCGATATCACCGTCCGGGTAACGGAGGTTGGCGGTGTCGGCGGTTGATTCGTCGGCCACAAGAACCCCTTCATAGCATCCGGCAGCACCACGCTGCGTTATAGAAGTTAGTCGGTATCGCTGCGGCCCGCTGCGTGGGGTTACTTGTCGGGAACTTGCACCGCCGCGGCGGTCCGCCGCTACCCCGTCACCGAACCACCCGGTCCGATCGCGGATGGTCCCGGTTTCCCCTCGGCTCCGCCGGCACTCGCTCCGCTCGCGCCACCTCCACCGAGCCTCACCGAACCACCCGGTCCGATCGCGGATGGTCCCGGTTTCCCCTCGGCTCCGCCGGCACTCGCTCCGCTCGCGCCACCTCCACCGAGCCTCACCGAACCACCCGGTAACGCACGAAGGCCGGGACGATCAGCGCGGCGACGAGCACGCCGAGGACCACCAACGCGCCGCCGCCGGCCGCGGCGACGGTGGTGCCGACCAGCGCCGCGGCGCCACCGTGCACGACGTCGGCGATCCGCGGCCCACCGGCCACCACCACCAGGAACACCCCCTGCAACCGACCGCGCAGATCGTCGGAGGCCGCCTGCTGCAGGATCGTCGAGCGCAGCGCCGCCGAGATCATGTCGGCGGCCCCACCGACGGCCAGCATCGCCAGCGCCACCCACAGCGCCGGGCCGACCGAGCCGCCGGCCAGCCCGCCGGCCAGCCCGAACCCGCACATGGCCAGGCCCCACACCACGATGGAGATCACCACCACCAGACCCTGGCGCCGGATGTGCGGCAGCCAGCCGGAGAACACCCCGCCGAGCACCGCACCGACCGACATCGCCGCGGCCAGCAGCGCCATGGTCATGCCGCCCTCTATCGGGCCGCCGAAACTCTCGTGGGCCATCTGCGGGAACAGTGCCCGCGGCATGCCGAAGATCATCGCGATCAGGTCGACGACGAAGGACATCAGCACCACGGTGTTGCCCACCAGGTAGCGGAAGCCGTCGAGCACCGCGGTCAGCCCCCAGCGGGCCGCGCCGGCGACCGCGGCGATCACCGGCATCGGCGCCAGCCGCCAGGTGGCCCAGATGGGCGCCACGCAGGTCAGGGCGTCCACCAGGTAGAGGGTGGCCAGATCCAGCCAGCCCAGCAGGATCCCGGCCAGCAGCGGCCCGACGATGGCGCCGAACTGGGTGACCGTCATATTCAGCGCGTTGGCGCTGGCCAGCTGCTCCTCGGGCAGCATCCGCGGGATGGCCGCGGCGCGGGTCGGCGCGTTGATGGCGTAGAACGCCTGCTGCACCGACAGCATGCCCAGCACCGCCCAGACGTTGTTCAGGCCCAGTGCGGCCTGGGCCCACAACCCCAGCGAGGCCAGCGCCAGGCCGACCGAGGCGATGATCAGCAGCAGCCGGCGGTCCATGGCGTCGGCCAGGGCGCCGCCCCACAGCCCGAACACCACCAGCGGCACCAGCGCGAACACCCCGGACAGCCCGACGTAGGCGGAGCTGCCGGTCAGCGCATAGACCTGCACCGGCACCGCGAAGATGGTGAGGTTCGCGCCGATCACCGTCGGCACGCCCGCCCACCACAGCCGCCGGAAATCCGGTACCCGCAGCGGGGTGGTGTCGGCGAACAGCCGGCTCACGGCTGCAGGCGCTCGACGCGCACGACCGGCCCGAGGCGCACCCGGATCCTGTTGTGCACCCGGTTTTCCCGGCCCTGCCAGAACTCGACGACCTCGGGCGCGATCCGGTAGCCGCCCCAATGCGGCGGTGCGGGAATCTGTTCGGTGTCGGCGAACCGCTCGGCGGCCTCGGTGAGCCGGCCTACCAGGGCCGCCCGGGAATCGATGGGTTGGGACTGCGCCGACGCCCAGGCACCCAGCTGCGCGCCGCGCGGGCGCTGCGCCCAGTACTGCTCGGTCTCGGCGCGGCTGACCTTCGCCACCGGCCCCCGGATGTGTACCTGGCGGCCCAGGGCGTACCACGGGAAGGTGACCGAGGCGTACGGCGTCACGGCGAGCTGACCGCCCTTGGCCGAGTCGTAGTTGGTGTAGAAGGTCACGCCGTTCTCATCGATGCTCTTGCACAGCACCGAGCGGGTGACCGGGCGCCCGTCCTCGACGGTGCCCAGCACCATCGCGTTCGGTTCGGCGATGCCGGCCTCCTGTGCGTCGGCGACCCAGCGGTGCAGCAGCGCGAGCCAGCCGTCGGCGAGCCAGGTGACGTCCAGGTCGGCGCTGGCATCCTTTTCCGCCGAGCCGTACTCCACCCGCATTGCGGCGAGCCTGTCGTCGTCCGTTCCGGTCACGGGCGATGAGGTTACCGTTGCTACCGCAAGCGGAGCACCCGGTTATTTCCGGCGTCGGCGACGTAGACATCACCGGCGGTGTCGACCGCGATGCCGGTGGGACCGGCCAGCCCGGTGGCGCTCAGTGTGGTGGGAGCGGTCGCACCGGCGGGGAGTTTCAGCACCCGGTTGTTGCCGGTGTCGGCGACGTACACGGTGCCGGCACCGTCCACGGCCACGCAGGTGGGCCCGGCCAGAGCGCCGAACGCCAGGGGCGTCTCGGTGCCGGAATGGGCGGCCACCTCCAGCACCCGGTTGTTGCCGGTGTCGGCCACGAAGACGTCACCCGCGGCGTCGACGGCGATACCGGACGGGTTCTTCAGCCCGCCCCGGCCGACGGTGGTGGTCTCGGTCGAGCCTGCCGCCAGCTTCTGGATGTGATCGGAATCGTCCAGAAGGTAGATATCGTCGGCGGTGTCGGCCGCGACGGCCCGGGGTTGCTGCAGGGTCGTGACCGGCAGCTGCACGGTGCTGGTCGCGCCCGGGTCGAATTTCAGCAGCAGGTTGTTCCCGATATTGCTTACGTAGACGGCACCGTCGGCGCCGAGAGCGACGCCGGCCGGACCGGACAGTCCGGACACCGGCAATTGGGTTGCGCCCGAATCGGATCGCCGAAGTTGCAGCACCCGGTTGTTGCCGCGGTCGGCCACATAGAGGGTGCCCGCGCGGTCCACCGCAAGACCGTCGGGCTGCGCGAGTCCGGTGATCGGCAGCACCGTGGCATCGGTCTGCCGCGCGGTCGCGGGTGGCTGCGGCCCGGTAGGCGCCTGGGCGGCTCCGGTTTGGCCGGAAACCGCCGGTGCCCGGGGTTGTGGTTGCGCTCGGATGAGCAAACCGGCGCCTGCGGCGGCGGCCAGCAGCGCGGCGGTCCCGGCCAGCACCGGCCACCGGCGGCGCCGTCGCGCGGCCGCGACGGTGTCGGGCTGCGGCGCCGGCACCGTCGAGCCGGCCGGCGTCGGGGTGCCGGGGCGTCGGGGTACCGCGTCGTGCGTCGCATTCCTCGCCGCGGTGACGAGTTCGCGCGCACTGCGATAGCGGCGCGCCGGATCCTTTGCCATCCCCCGGGCGATCACCGAGCTGAATCCCTGGGGCACAGTCGGATTGAGCGGACTAGGTTCGGGCGGGGCAAGCGCGTAGTGCCCGTTGAACTGTTGTTCCAAGCTGTCGCCCGGATACGGCTGGGACCCGGTGAGGCATTCGTAAAGCACACAGGTCAGCGCATACACGTCGATGCCGGGGCCGGCGGCACCGCCGGTGAACCGCTCCGGCGCCATATACGCCCAGGTGCCCACCACGAAGCCGGTGCGGGTGAGCTTTCCGGTGGCGCCGGTATCGTGGGCGATGCCGAAGTCGATGAGGTAGGCGAAGTCATTGCCGGTCACCAGGATGTTGGACGGCTTGACGTCCCGGTGCACCAGGCCCGCGGCGTGCGCGGTGTCCAGTGCCGACGCGAGCTGGTCGACGATGTGCACGGCACGTTCGGGGCTCATCGGCCCGCGCCGGTCGAGCAGTTCGGCCACGTCGGTTCCGTCGACGACGGGCATCGTCAGGTAGAGCTGCCCGTCGATTTCGCCGGTGTCGTAGATCGGGATGATGTGCGGTTCGGCCAGCCGCGCGGCGACACGGGCCTCGCGGCGGAACCGGTCGGCATACCCGGGTTCGCCGGCCAGTTCCGCCGAAAGCACCTTGATCGCGATGTCCCGGTCGATGACTGTGTCGTGAGCCCGGTAGACCGTCCCCATGCCGCCCTGGCCGATCACCGACAGCAACCGGTAGCGCCCGAAGGCGACTTCTTTCACGGGCCAGGCCTTTCTCGACCGACGACGGCCGTCATGCTACCGATTCGCCTGCCCGGTCGCGCCGGTTTACCACAGCGTCGACCGTATCCCGCTGGCAGCGATATGACAGCAATCCGGCAGGCGATTCCCATTGCGTCGGCGTATTTTCAAGCTCTTCACTGCGCAGAGGGCGGGAGTGCGTACATGCCGAAACATGCACCGCGAGCATTGGCTTTGGCGATTACCGCACTCACCGTCGCCGTGGCACCCGCAGTCGCCGGCTGCCAGCACGACGACACGTCGTCGCCGTCGGCCACCTCCGCCGCAACCTCGGCGGCCGGCCCGACCGGAGGGCCCGCCACGACGGCTGCCGGCACGGAATCTGCCACGGCCACAACGACAACCACCGCCACCGGCGCTTCCACGGCAGCCGGCTCCGCCACGGTGCTGCCCTTCGCCGGGTTGGACCACCCACTCGGCGTCGCCGTCGGTAGCGGCGTGATCGTCGTCGACAGCGCCAACAACCGCGTCGTCAAACTCGCCGAGCAGTCACCCACCCAGACGCTTTTGTCCTTCACCGGACTCAATGCGCCGCAGAGCGTTTCGAACGACAACGGCAACCTGTTCGTGAGCGACGGCGGCGGCACCCGGGTGCTCTGGTCTTCCGACCGGTCCTCGGCGCCGACGCCGCCGTGGACAGCGTCAGGTTCCAGCCGCGAGTGGTCCGGCCCATTCACCGGCCTACAGAATCCGCACGGCGTCTACGCCGGCGGCGGCGCCTACTACGTCGTCGACACCGGCAACAACCGGGTGCTGCGGTGGTCGTCCGGCCGGAATACGCCGGAGGCGGTGCCGTTCACCGGATTGAACAACCCCGACGGCATCTCCGCGCTGCCCGACGGCCCGGTGGTCGTCGACAGCGGCAACAACCGGGTGCTGCTGGTCTCACACACCGACGCCAACACCGAGGTGCAGACGGTGCTGGGATTCACCGGCCTGAACAATCCGCACGGCGTCGCGGTGGACTGGCAGGGCTCGGTGTACGTCACCGACAGCGGAAACAACCGCGTCGTCAAACTCACCATGAACCCGACCACCCACACCGGAACCCAGAGCATCCTGCCGTTCGCCGGGCTCAACGACCCCACCGGGGTGGCCGCCGACGACCAGGGGAACCTTTACGTGGCCGACACCGGCAACAACCGGGTCCTCAAGCTGGACAAAGGATTCAACCACTAGCAGCGATCCCCGGAATGATCCGGTCATTACCGTTCCGCCACACCTGCCACCCCCGCCGCAACACCCGCCATCGCAGCAGCCACCCCCGGCCGCCACGGCCGGATCCGGGTGGCTCAAGACCTGGTCGATCGCCGTCGGCGTGGCCGTCGCGGTCGTCACCGCGGCGCTGGTGGCCGCGCAGGTGAAACTGGACCACACCTGGCCCGGACTCGTCGCGCTCGGCCTGATCGCCATCGCCGCAGCGGTATCGGTGACCCGATCAAAGCGGACGGGGCGCCAGAAGACCTTGGTCGTCGGCGCGGTTGCAATCGTGGTGGCCGCCTCGGTGCCACTGAGCATGCAGGTGGCCAATACCGACACCGGAAGCTATTCGCAGGTAACGAGATTCAAGACCGCCCAGGGGACCGACACGGTGCTCGTCCCAGACCTCGCGGCATCCCCCGATCTGTCCAAACTCGCCGTCACCCAGTCCGGATCCGCGGGCTGGATCGACGCCAATGGAACGTTCACCGGGGTCACCGACGACCGCAACCATTCCGAACCGTCGACCTATGCCATCGGCTTCGACCGCACCGGAAACTTCTACTACGCGGTGGACGTCGACCACAGCTCCCCGATCATCGGCAACCATCTCGAGGACATCTACCGGGACCGAGGCCGGCGCGACCCCGAAGAACCTGAACGCGTCGAATCTGCCCGACGAGTTCACCTTCCTGCGCTGGGACTGACCCACCGCACCTGGTGCCCGCAGCGCTCAGACCCGCAGCGCCTCGCGGACCCGGTCGCGCAGGGTGGGCCGGGGAGCCTGGGCGGCGACGGCCAGCATGGAGTTCACCCGGGTGAACTTGTCGCGCGGTCGCACACCTCCGCCGCGGGCGATCTCGGCGGCGTTGATGGCATGCCAGCCGACGAGATCCACATGCTCGGGCTGACGCTGGGCGACCAGGCGTTCCAGCGCGCCGTGGCGCCCGACGGGATCCGACAGCAGCCCGGCGTTGAAGTCGGCGACCAGTTGGTGCACAGTGTGCTGCGCGCAGGTCTTGTTGGTGCCGATGAAGCCGGTCGGTCCGCGCTTGATCCAACCCGCCACATAGCTCCCCGGTGCACCGAGGACCCGTCCGTCGTCGTTGGGCACCACACCGGCCGCCTCGTCGAACGGCAGGTCGGCGATGGCCTTGCCGTGATAGCCGATCGAGGTCGCCAGTAGCCCGGCCTCGATGTGCACCGTCTCCTCGGTGCCGGTGCGGACGAACTCCACGCCGTCGTCGGTGACCCGCGACGGGGTGAGCCGGTAGGCCAGCCGGATGCGTTTCCCGACGCCGGAAGCACCGAGCGTGCTCAGGATGTCCAGTTTGTTGCGGGTCAGCGCATCGTGCTCGCCGGCCAGCGCCTCGGTCACCAGCGCCTGGTCGCCGTCGTCGAGGACGACGGTGCGGTGCGCGGTCAGGCCGATCAGCTCGGGCAGAGTGAACGCGGACTCCGCCGGCCCGCGACGGGCGGCGATGACGACCTCGCGGACCCGGGAGTCCCGCAGCGCGGCCAGTGCGTGATCGGCGATGTCGGTGCGGGCCAGTTCGTCGGGGTCGGCGGTCAGGATCCGGGCGACGTCCAGCGCCACGTTGCCGTTGCCGACGATCACCATCCGATCACCGGACAGGTCGACGGGCACGTCGGTGAAATCCGGGTGCCCGTTGTACCAGGCGACCAGCTCGGTCGCGGTGTGCACGCCGGGGCGGTCCATGCCGTCGATGTCCAGGCGCCGGTCGTTGGGCGCGCCGACGGCGTAGAGCACCGCGTGGTGGTGGGCCAGCAGGTCGTCGTGGCTCAGGTGCGTGCCGATCGTCACGTTCAGGAAGAAGCGGAAGCCGCGCTGCTCGGCGATCCGGTCGAACAGCCGGGTGATCTGCTTGGTGTGCTGGTGGTCGGGCGCGACGCCGGCGCGCACCAGCCCGTACGGGGTGGGCAGCTTCTCGAACATGTTGACGTGCACGCCGTGCTGGGTCAGCAGCTCGTCGGCGGCGTACATGGCGGCCGGTCCGGACCCGACGATGGCGACGGTCAGCGGCCCGCCGCCGCGCTGGATCTCCGGCGCCGGGGGCACCGGGGCCAGCTTCGACGTCGGCGGCAGCTTCTTGCCGTGCCGGTCCGGGTAGAACGCGGCGTTGAGCTCGACGAACGGCAGCTGCTCGGTGACCAGCCTGCTGTCGGGCACGATCGCCCCGACCGGGCAGGCACTGACGCAGGCGCCGCAGTCGACGCAGGCATCCGGGTCGACGTAGAGCATTTCCGCCGTGGCGAACCCCGCCTCGTCGGGAGTGGGGTGGATGCAGTTCACCGGGCACGCGTAGACACACGACCCGTCGCTGCAGCACGACTGGGTGATGACGTGGGGCATCGGGTTCCTAGGCGGGGACCGATTCGACGGCGCGTTCGGCCGCCAGCGGACGCTCGGCGATGGTCAGATGGGTCCGATTCGGTTCGCTGCGGTACCGCGACGCGCTGCCGCTGATCCGGCACATCTTCCACACCAACCGGGCCAACGGGTTCATCAGGCCGGTGTCGTGGCACAGCATCCGGACGTCGCCGAACACGTCGGAGAGCATCTGCCGGGCCTCCGGAGACTTGAAGAAGATGTCCTTCTTCACCTCGCGGGGAATGTCGAATTCACGCCAGAAGGCTTTCGGCGGCTTGACGATCGCCGAGCACAGGATCCGCATGGTCAGCGGTACCGCCAGCGACAACAGGAAGCGCGGCCGGCGGCGCAGCGCCGGCACCCGCTTGCGCAGGTACTCGTGGGCGAAGGAGATATGGCGGGCTTCCTCTGCGACGTGGATCGCCATCACCCGCTCCATGATCGGGTGCAGTTCCTTGCCCTCGCGCAGGATGGCCTTCTGCAGGTGATCGATCGGCTCCTCGCCGGCGAGCACACCGAAGAAGAACAGCAGCGGCGTCGGCACGGCGAACAGCGGAATGAGCGGCGAGACCCACTTGAGCATGCGCGGCATGCCCGGCACATCCGCCCCGATGTGGTTCACCATCTCCTGGAACATCAGGGTGTGGTTGCACTCCTCGACGGATTCGTGCAGACAGTAGCGGTATTCCGGGGAACCGTTCGGCAACCAGAACGCGTACCCCATGAGGCCGCGGATCAGGATCGACTCGAAGTGCAGGCCGACCTTGGCGACGTTGGCCTGGCGCCACATGCCGATGGCGATCTGCTTCTCCAGCGGCTGCGCCCGATACCAGGGGTGGCGGCCGATGGGGTCGCTGTTGGTCAGCACCCAACGTGGATCGTTGGGAAAGACCTCGAACTGCGGGTCGTCCCACTCGATGTCCTGGTACGGATTGAAGTGCCGGTTGACCGAACCCTCGGACAGGGTTTGCAGCCGTTCGACGTACGGACGGTCGTCACGTACTTCCATGTTCCGGCGCCAGCGGCGGACCATCTTCGTGCGTGCCATCTTCTGTGACCTCCTGTGAGGCAGCCAATGGGGCGTTGGCCAATGGGGCGTTGGATTGTGTGACGGTACCGCAGGTACCGCATTTCTCCCAGCCCGAAATGGCCTTCAGCCACCATGACGTACGGCCCCATTCTACGCTGTGGTGATGCGCGTCACATCGGGTATGGTTACCGCCCCCGGGCGCCGCAAACCGGCCGTCGACCTGCCACTACGCTGTGGGGCATGGCTGACGCACTGACCATCCCCACTGACCTCAAGCCGGCCGACGGCAGATTCGGCTGCGGCCCCTCGAAGGTCCGCCCCGAGCAGCTGAGCGCCCTGGTGGACAAGGGCGCGGCACTGTTCGGCACCTCACACCGCCAGGCCCCGGTGAAGAACCTGGTCGGCCGGGTGCGCGACGGGGTCCGCGAGTTGTTCTCGGTGCCCGAGGGCTACCAGGTGATCCTGGGCAACGGTGGCGCCACCGCGTTCTGGGACGCCGCCGCCTTCGGCCTGGTCCGGGACCGCTCGCTGCACCTCACCTACGGCGAGTTCAGCGCGAAATTCGCCTCGGCGGTAGCCGGCAACCCGTTCGTCGGCGACCCGATCGTCGTCTCCGCCGAGGTCGGCAGCGCGCCCGCGCCGCAATCGGACCCTGCCGTCGACGTCATCGCCTGGGCGCACAACGAAACCTCGACCGGCGTCGCGGTACCGGTCAGTCGCCCGTCGGGCTCCGACGGAAAGCTGGTGCTGATCGACGCCACCTCCGGCGCGGGCGGCCTGCCGGTGGACATCACCGCCGTCGACGCCTATTACTTCGCGCCGCAGAAGAACTTCGCCAGCGACGGCGGCCTGTGGCTGGCGGTGATGAGCCCGGCGGCGCTGGACCGGGTGGCCGAGATCAAGGACTCCGGGCGCTGGGTGCCGGAGTTCCTGTCGCTGCCGGTCGCCGTCGACAACAGCCTGAAGAACCAGACCTACAACACCCCGGCCATCGCGACCCTGCTGCTGATGGCCGAGCAGCTGGACTGGCTCAACGGCAACGGCGGCCTGGACTGGGCGACCGCCCGGACCGCCGATTCGGCCTCGCGGCTCTACGGATGGGCCGAGGCCTCGTCGTTCGCGACCCCGTTCGTCACGGACCCGGCGCTGCGCTCCCAGGTGGTCGGCACCATCGACTTGGACGACGCGGTCGACGCCGCGGCCGTCGCGAAGATCCTGCGCGCCAACGGGATCGTCGACACCGAGCCGTACCGCAAGCTGGGCCGCAACCAGCTGCGGGTGGCGATGTTCCCGGCGATCGACCCCGACGACGTCAGCGCCCTCACGGCGTGCGTGGACTGGGTCGTCGAACGGCTCTGACCCGGTCCCGCGTGTCCTCCCGGTTATCGATCCGTTACTCAACTAGGCTGCGCTCAACGTGGGCAGGGAGGCCGGGATGCGGGATCTGAAGGTTGTCGGACTCGACGTCACCGGCCGGAACGTGATCTGCGAGATCGACCAGCACAGTGCCGACGCCCCGGACAAGTTCAGGCTGCCGCTCAACGAGCAGCTGCGCGCGGCGGTGCGTGGCGAGCAGGCCAAGGCCGGTCAGACCGAGATCGAGATCGAACCCAACCTGCTGCGCCCGCGCGACATCCAGGCCCGGATCCGGGCGGGAGCGTCGGTGGAGCAGCTGGTCGCCCTGTGCGGCGGCGACATCCACCGGATCCAGCGGTTCGCCGACCCGGTGTTGCTGGAGCGGGCCCGGGCGGCCGAGCTGGCCACCGCCGCCCATCCGATGCTCGACGACGGGCCGTCGGTGCTGACCCTGCTGGAGACGGTGTCGGGCACCCTGATCGGCCGCGGGCTCAACCCGGAGAACCTGGTCTGGGACGCGTGGCGCAACGAGGACGGCCGGTGGACCGTACAGCTGGCCTGGCAGGCCGGCCGCTCGGAGAACGTCGCGCACTTCCGGTATTCGCCCGGCTCGCACGGCGGCACCGTGACCGCGATCGACGACACCGCCGCCGAGCTGATCGACCCGTCGTCCACCCGCCCGCTGCGCCCGCTGGCCGCCGTCGCGCAATTGGACTTCAGGGCCACACCGGCTCCGAAGGCCCCGGCCGTGCCGAAGCCCACCGCCCAGAAGCCGGCTGCTGTGGCCCAGGCCCCGGCAGCCCCTCCCGCGACGGCTGCGACGCCGGTTGCGCCCGAACCCGAACCCGAGGCCCCCAAGCACCGCAGTCGCGGCCGCGCCCACCCGACGGTTCCCGGCTGGGAGGACGTCCTGCTGGGCGTGCGTTCCGGCAGCGAGCGCTGACCGCCGGCAACCAGATCGCCCGCTTCGGCGTACGCAACTGGTCATTCGACCCCGTCGTGCCGAGTGACCGACCACTTACGTACCGGCCCGACGGCTGATGGGCACGAGAACCCCCGTCGGTAGGTTGTCTCAAGTGCCCTGCCCGCCCGAAATCCTCGTCGTCGACATCGATGATCCGGCCGATCCGCGGCTGGACGACTTCCGCGACCTCAACAGCGTCGACCGTCGTCCCGACCTGCCGGGCGGCAAGGGCCTGGTGATCGCCGAGGGCGTGCTGGTCGCCGAGCGCATGCTGGCCTCCCGCTTCGCCCCGCACGCCCTGTTGGGAACCGACCGTCGCCTCACCGAACTGACGCCGGCGCTGACCGCCGCCGGCCGGGTGGACCTGCCCTATTTCCGGACCAGCGCCGAGGTGATGGCCGAGGTGGTCGGCTTCCACCTCAACCGCGGGGTGCTGGCCGCCGCCCGTCGTACCCGGGAGCTGGATCCGGCCGATCTGCTGGCCGCCGCGAGGACGGTGGCCGTGCTCGAGGGGGTAAACGACCACGAGAACCTTGGCTCGATCTTCCGCAACGCCGCCGGTCTGGGTGTCGACGCGGTGTTGTTCGGCCCCGGCTGCGCCGATCCGCTGTATCGCCGCGCCGTGCGGGTCTCCATGGGGCATGCGCTGCTGGTGCCGTTCGCCCGGACCCCGGCCTGGCCGATAGGTCTGCGGATGCTGGCCGAGCACGGGTTCACCGTGCTGGCCATGACCCCGGGACCCCGGTCCGTGTCGCTGGCCGAGGCGATGACCCGGGCCGCCGATGCCCGGGTGGCGATCCTCGTCGGCGCCGAGGGGCCGGGGCTGACCGAGACCGCACTGCGGGCCGCCGACCTGCGGGTGCGCATCCCGATGTCGCGCGGCACCGATTCGCTGAACGTGGCGACCGCCGCCGCCCTGGCCTTCTACGAGCGCGTTAGGGTGGCGCCGTGACCGATCGACACCCCGGCGACGGGCCCACCCCGTGGGGAACCGGACTGACGGTGGCGGCATTCGTCGCGACGGCCACCGGCATCGCGGTGGTGGTGCTCGGCATCGGACTGATCCGGGTGCATCCGTTGCTCGCGGTGGGCCTGAACCTGGTGGCCGTCGGCGGTCTGGCGCCGACGGTATGGGGCTGGCGTCACACCCCGGTGCTGCGCTGGCTGGTGCCCGGGCTGACCGTCGGCGTCGCCGTAGGCTGGCTGATCCTGCTAGCCGGCGGCGCCACCGGAAGTCTCTAGCCGACCCCACACCGGCACCTAAACCGCGTGCCGCAACTTACCGATGGGTAGAGTTGCCGACGATGTCCGCTGCAGCCCGAGAAGCCGTCCAGCCACCGCCGCTACCGGCGGCGCTGCTGGACCCGGTGCCGATGGTCGCCGTCGGCGCCATGCTCTGGCTGCTGGCGACCATCGCCGCCTTCACCATCGACGCGTGCGCGACCTGGCGGCCGGTCACGCTGGCCGGCCTCGGCGTCGGCGTGCTGGGCACCGGCATCTTCCTGTGGCAGCGCAGCGCCGCCCGCCGGGGTGCTCGCGGCGCCCAGACCGGCCTGAGCTAAACCCCCTGATCGTCCCGAAAACCCACCAGAACGGAGACACCCATGGCTGCCGAACTCCTGCAGGCCCAGATCGACATCGCCGCCCCGCCGTCGAAGGTGTGGGCGCTGATCTCGGACTTCAAGCGGATGCCCGAGTGGAGCCCTCAGTGCCGGCTGATGAAGCCGCTCGGCGCGGTCAAGCCCGGTACCCGCACCTTCAACATGAACCGCCGCGGGATGCTGTTCTGGCCGACGACCTGCACGGTCACCGAGGTGGAGCCGGACCGCAAGCTGGCTTTCAAGGTCGACGCCAACGGCACCACCTGGAGCTACGAGCTGGAGGCCACAAAGACCGGCACCCGGCTGGTCGAGTCCCGGCGTGCGCCCAACGGCATGGTGAGCACGGTGTCGCGGGTGCTGACCGACAACGTGCTGGGCGGCACCGACGATTTCGAGGTGGAGCTGGTCGAGGGGATGAACACCTCGCTGGCCCGGATCAAGGCCGCGGCGGAGCGATGACCTCGACGACCCCGTCGTCGTAGGGGTCATACGCCGGCGACCCGATCAGCGGCGCCGGCGGGGTGTCCGAGTGCGCGCCGCAGCCGTAGCCGAAGTCGACCACCCGGCCGTCGGCGGCCAGTTCGTTGGCGCAGACGCCGAACAGCCGGCCCAGCGAGCCGGACAGGTTCACCAGATAACCGCAGTCGCGGCAGTGCCGCTTGGTGGCCCGCGCCATCGCCGACTCGGGCCCGAACTCACCGTCGTGCCAGCGTTCGGCGGCCTCCACGCGGCCCCACAGGCTGAGCACCCGGCGCCGGCCCAGGCCGATCTCCGGTGCGGACTCGTCGACACCCGGGTCCCCCGAGAGGGTGTAGCCGGGCACCAGACGCGGGTCGTCCGGCGGGGAGGCCAGCAGGTCGCCCGGGCTCAGGTCACCGGGAACCACTCGCTCCTCCCACGGCAGCCAGGGCGGGGCGAGCAGCGCGTCGGGTCCCGGGACCAGCACGACCTCGCTGACGGTGACGTGCCCGGCGCCGGGATAGCCGGCCACCACGACGGCCCATTCCCAGCCGCTGTAGCCGGCAACCGTGGCCGTGAAGCGGTGCGTGGCCGAGCTGGCGTCCTCGAAGTCGGCACCGAGGTAGTCGCCGACGGTGCCGCCGCACTCCTGCACCGCGGTGCGGGCGGATTCGACGGCACCCAGCAGCATCGCCCGCAGTTCCTCGACAAGGACCGGGTCGGGCTCGGGCGTATCGACCGGGACCAGCGGCTCCACCGCTTCGCTGACGCTGTTCATATCGCCGTCCATCTTGCCCGATCCGGACGCCGGTTATCCACACCGGTGGCCGTCCGGCCTGCCGCTGCCGTCACCACCACCGCGCATGAGGGACAATCCTGGGGTGTCCCAACAACGTCGTGATCGTCCGTCACGCGGCGAACACCCGGGCATGGCCAACTACCCGACGGAACCGAGGGATCCGGCCCAGCCGAGGCCCGGCTCGTCGGCGGGCAACCGTTATCTGCCCCCGCTCGACGACGACTGGACCTCCCATCACCGCGGCCAGGACGACGAACGCCCGCCCGAGCCGCGCGACGGCGACCGGGTCGGCGGCACCGCCCGGTCGGCCGCCATGCGCAGCCGCGAGATGGGTTACCGGATGTACGGCATGGTGCAGCGCGCGGCCACCGCCGACGGGGCCGACAAGTCCGGGCTGACCGCGCTGACCTGGCCGGTGGTGGCGAACTTCGCCGTTGACGCCGCGATGGCCGTCGCATTGGCTAACACGTTGTTCTTCGCCGCGGCGACCGGCGAGTCCAAGAGCCGGGTGGCGCTGTACCTGCTGATCACCATCGCCCCCTTCGCGGTGATCGCCCCGGTGATCGGCCCGGCGCTGGACCGGCTGCAGCACGGCCGCAGGGTCGCGCTGGCGGTGTCGTTCGGGCTGCGCACGCTGCTGGCACTGCTGCTGATCGCCAACTACGACGGCGCCACCGGCAGCTTCCCGTCGTGGGTGCTCTATCCGGCGGCGCTGGGCATGATGGTGCTGTCGAAATCGTTCTCGGTGCTGCGCAGCGCGGTCACGCCACGGGTGATGCCACCGAACATCGACCTGGTCCGGGTCAATTCCCGATTGACCATGTTCGGCCTGATCGGCGGCACCATCGTCGGCGGCGGGATCGCCGCGGCCATCGAGTACGTCTGCACCACCCTGTTCGAGCTGCCCGGCGCCCTGCTGGTGGTGCTGATCGTGACGCTGGCCGGCGCCGCGCTGTCCATGCGCATACCCAGCTGGGTGGAGGTCACCGCCGGCGAGGTGCCCACCACCCTGAGCTACCACGACGATTCCAATCCGCTGCGTCGTCATCCGCATCCGCTCACCGAAGCCGAGGACGAGCGGCAGCCGATGGGCCGCAACATCATCACGTCGCTGTGGGGCAACTGCACCATCAAGGCGATGGTGGGCTTTCTGTTCCTGTACCCGGCGTTCGTCGCCAGGCAGCAGGGCGACGGCGGCTGGGAGCAGCTGGCCATCCTGGGTGTCATCGGCGCCGCAGCGGGCATCGGGAACTTCATCGGCAACTTCACCGCCGCGCGGCTCAAACTGGGCCGCCCGGCGATGCTGGTGGTCCGGGCGACGATGGCCGTCACCGCGATGGCGCTGGCCGCCGCGGTGGCCGGCAGCCTGCCCGTCGTCGCCGCCGCCACGATGATCACCTCCGGCGCCAGCGCCATCGCCAAGGCCTCGCTGGACGCGTCGCTGCAGCACGACCTGCCGGAGCGGTCCCGGGCCTCGGCGTTCGGCCGCAGTGAGTCGGTGCTGCAGTTGGCCTGGGTGCTCGGCGGGGCGCTCGGCGTGCTCGTCTACACCGAGTGGACGGTGGGTTTCACCGCGATCAGCGCCCTGCTGATCCTCGGGCTGGCGCAGACCATCGTCAGCTTCGAGGGCGGATCGCTGATCCCCGGATTCGGCGGCAACCGGCCAGTCATGGTGGGATCTGAGGACGGTTCGGCGAGGGTAGGCGGAGTTGGCGCGAGCGAAGCGAGTGCCGGCGGAGCCGGACCGAAGCCGGGACCGTCCGCAAACAAACCGGACCCGACTGCTGGGAGTTACCGATGAAACGCTGGGTGGCCGTGCTGGCCGGATGCGCGCTGGTGCTGGCCTCCATCGGGGAGGGCCTGCTGGTCTGGCGGTTCGCCAGGCACCAGGGTCCGCAGTACCCGGAGATCAGCGCGTACTCGCGCGGTGAAACCGTCCGGGTCGGGCCGTACCTGTACTGCACGCCGCGGGTCGAGGGCAAGACCATCCTCATCGCCGACGACGACTGCGTCGAGCCCGGGAACAGCGGCACGCTGGTCGTCGACGCGGACAATGCGGTGCAGCTGTCGGTGCCCGAAGAGCTGGCGAGAGGGCCGTGGCGGGTGAATCTGAGCTACGAGATCAGCGATGTCGAAGGCCCACACCCGGACGACCAGTCACGCGCACTGACGATCCCGACCGTCGACCCGCTGCGCGGCAGACTGCAGTATTTCGTCGTCGGGTTGCCCGATCCCGCCGGCCGCTACTACGCCGAATGGACCGTCAACGCCGTCTGGCCCGACGAGAAGGCCACCGCCGCCAACTGAGCCGGGAAGGAAGCTAAGCGTGGTTTACGGCGTCGAGAGTGCGCTCAGCCGCGGTTTCCGGATCGGCAGTGCGGTGAGCTCGCTGGAAAGCCCCGATTCGGGCGAAAACGCCACGCTCAGTGCACTCCCGACGCGAAAACCACGCTCAGTGCACTACCGACGGCCGTCGACTCGCCCAGCCGCGGATCGCCGAACGGATTAGGCGTCGAGCTCGCGGGCGACGGCCTTGACCACCTCGGAGACCCGGCGGGCGATCTTGCGGTCCGGGTAGCGGCCCTTGCGCAGCTCGGGCTGCACGGTGCCCTCCAGCAGCGTGATCATGTCCTCGACCATGCCGTGCAGCTCGTCGGGGGTGTGCTTGTGCTCGGCCGGGCCGCCCTCGCGGCGGGGAGCCTCCCGACGGGTTTTGGCCAGGCTCGGCGGATCCCCCAGCAGGGTCACCTGCAGCGCCTGCGGGCCGCGACGGCCCGAGGCGATGCCGAACTCCACGCGCTGGCCGGCCTTGAGGTCCGTCACGCCCGCGGGCAGCGCCGAAGACGGGACGTAGACGTCCTCGCCCTCTTCCTGCGCCACGAAGCCGAAGCCCTTCTCCGCGCTGTACCACTTCACCTTGCCGGTCGGCACTGTCGTTCACCCGCTCAAACTCGCGGCCACCGGCGGTGGCCTGTACATGAGAAAACGCCTCGCCTGCGCGAGACGCCACTGCCGCCGATCCTACTCGGCCCGGTGGCAAAGCGGCATCCACTTGTCCAGCGGGCCCACGGATACCCACAAATCCACCGGTCTATCCGCCAACCGGCCGATCTCGACGTGATTTACCTCACATAACGATCCGGTCACAAAATGTCCAACACTCGAAACCTGTGAGGAAAGTCCTGCGGGAACGCGGGTCCGAAGTGGCGTTTTAATACCCTCTTAAAGTTTGCTGGAGGCCGAAACGCCGATCACACGACGACGTGACGGGATAACTGGGACCCGTTACCGTCTCCTTTCGTGCCCGTTGGTCGTCGTTGACCGGCAGGCTCGCCCCAACCCGGCCGCGCCGAGCTCCATCCGCCGAGTGGGGGCCACACCAACCTGTGGATGGAGACGGGGGACCCAACCGGTCCACCGATACGGACCTGAGGCCCAGTGGGCCTCTTGGGGTGAAGCCGACGTAGTACCCGCGGGGATACCCTGCGGCCATGATGCCGGCCGGGCAGCCTCTCCAGCCCGAACCCGACAGCTGACCTCGTGGGCGCGCATGACGAGAGGAACTGCACGACCATGAGCGGACGGCATCGCAAGCCCACATCCTCGGCCAAGAGCGTCGCCAAGATCGCCGTCACCGGCGTGGCGCTGGCCGGCGGCGGTCTCACCTTGGCCTCGGTGGCCAATGCAGCCCCGGACAGCGAGTGGGATCAGGTAGCCCGCTGCGAGTCCGGCGGCAACTGGGCCATCAACACCGGCAACGGCTACCAGGGCGGACTGCAGTTCTCCTCCAGCACCTGGCGTGGACATGGCGGCGGCGAGTTCGCCCCGGCCGCCAACCTGGCCACCAAGGATCAGCAGATCGCCATCGCCGAGCGCGTGCTGGCCTCTCAGGGCCGCGGCGCCTGGCCGGTGTGCGGACGCGGTCTGTCCGGCGCCACCCCCCGCAACGTGGTCCGCGAGGCCCCCAAGCCCGCTGACGCCCCGATCGACGGTGGCGACGTGAACGCCACCGCGGTGTCCTTCGACACCCCGGCTCCGGAGGCTCCGGCCCCCGATGCCCCGGCGGACTTCGTCGCACACGACGCGGCCCCCGAAGCGCCGGCGCTCGACGCCCCCGCCCCGGACGCTCCTGCCCCGGACGCACCGGAGGCCCCGGCCGACTTCATCGCCCCCGAGGCCGCTCCGGCTCCCGAAGCCCCGGCGCTCGACGCCCCGGAGGCCCCGGCCCTGGATGCCCCGGCTCCCGACGCTCCGGCACCGGACGCCCCGGCGCCCGAGTCGGCCGTCGTCGACGCCTCCAACGAGGCCCCGATCGCCGACGCGCAGCCCGCTTCCGAGTGGACCTTCGCGGACCCGGCCGCCGACGCCCCGCAGTCCTGGGCGCTGCACGCCGACGCTCCGCTGGCCCCGGCCGCGGACACCGCCGACACCCCCGCGGCGGCCCCGGCCACCGAGGGCGTCCCGCACCTGTCCAGCCCGCAGAACCTGCCCCCCGGCACCACCACCGAGCCGGGCACGGATTCCGCGCACCCGAACCTGACCTACGTCCGGGAGCTGTGGCACGCCGTGCAGACCCAGGAGATCAGCGGCAACGACATGCTGCTCGCGCTGAGCCAGCGGTCCCTCGCCGGCCCCGCGCCGGTCGGCAACGGCCCGGTCGACCCGAACGCCCCGGTGTCGGGTGCGGCCATCGCCCCGGAGACCGTCACGGCCTCCTGAACCCGATCGAGAAAGTCCGGCCCCGCAGATCTGCGGGGCCGGACTTTTTCGTCTCCTGGATCCGGGCCCGAAAGCAGCCGGAAACACCGCAGGCCCGCTGCCCCACCAAAGTGGGGCAGCGGGCCCGTGGAGAACGTCGGGTTATCGGTTGACGACGGTGACCGGGTGCAGGTACGGCAGCTCCTGGTACGGCAGCGGGAAGGTCACTTCACCGAACGGCGACAGCGAGCCGGTGCGGTCGCAGACCAGTTCGCTGACGGCGTGCTCACCGGGAGCGGTCGCCGGCCAGCCCGGGTCGACGTACTGGTTCTTATCGTTGGTGTTGTCAGCCACGTCTGACATTGTGACAGTTAGGGCCCGGCGATGTGTAGCCGAGGCTGCTTTACGCTGGCCAGCGATGACAAGGCGCACCCGATGACCAAGCACGCCCAGGGCATCCCGCTGGGAGCCTGGCTGTCGGACCTGCCCGACGAGCAGCTGGTCCGGCTGCTCACGCTGCGTCCCGACCTGGCCCAGCCCGCCCCCGCCAGCCTCGCCGCACTCGCCGCGCGCGCCCAGGCCCGCCAGTCCGTGCAGGCCGCCACCGACGAGCTGGATCTGCGGCACCTGGCGGTGCTGGACGCACTGCTGGTGCTGCACGCCAACCGCACGCCGGCACCCGTCGCCGACATCGCCGCCCTGCTGGAGCACCGCATCGACGCCGACGACCTGGACGCGGTGCTGGCCGACCTGGCCGACCGGGCGCTGGTGTGGGGCACTGACCGGATCCGGGTGGCCGGCGAGGCCGGGGCCGGACTGCCCTGGTATCCCGGCCAGCTCGCGCTGGACTCACCGCGCCGCTCGGTAGACCAGCTGTCGGCGGCCATCGACGCCCTGCCCGATGAACAGGCCGAACTGCTGTCCCGGCTGTCCGAGGGGTCTCCGGTGGGCCGCACCCGCGACGCCGCACCCACTGCACCCGCCGATCACCCGGTGCCCCGTCTGCTGGCCACCGGCCTGCTGCTGCGCCTCGACGACGAGACGGTGCTGCTGCCCCGGCGCGTCGGGCAGCTGCTGCGCGGTCACACCCCCGACCCGGTGCTGCTGGCGCCGCCGGACCCCGCGGTGCGCCGGGGCGCGGTCGCCGACGTCGACGGCGCCGCCGCGGTCGCCATCCTGGACCTGCTGCGCGAGACGGAGTCGGTGCTGGCGCTGCTGGGTGCCACCCCGGTGCCGCAGTTGCGCAGCGGCGGCCTGGGTGTGCGGGATGTACGAAGGCTGGCCAAGACCGCCGAGGTCACCGAGGCCCGGCTGGCGCTGATCCTGGAGATCGCGGCCGCCGCCGGGCTGATCGCCGACGGCATGCCCGATCCGGAGCCGGAATCCGGCTCACCGCCGTTCTGGGCGCCGACGGCCGCCGCCGACCGGTTCCTGGACGCCCCGGCCGCCGCGCAGTGGGCCCAGCTCGCCGGAGCCTGGCTGACGCTGGCGTCCCGGCCGAGCCTGATCGGCCGGCGCGGTCCCGACGGGAAACCGCTCGGCGCGCTGTCCTATCCGCTGCATTCGGCCGCCGCGCCGTTGGACCGCCGGTTGCTGCTCAAAACGCTGGCCGGGTTGCCGCCGGGCACCGGCACCGACGCGGCGACGGTGTCGGCGGCGCTGATCTGGGCGCGGCCGCGCTGGGCGGCGCGGCTGCAGCCCGAGCCGGTCGGCGATCTGCTGGACGAGGCACACGCCCTCGGCGTCGTCGCGCACGGCGCGCTGAGCAGCCCGGGACGCGCCCTGCTGGACTCCGGTGAGGACGCGGCCGTCGCCGCGATGACCGAGGCGCTGCCGACCCCCGTCGACCATTTCCTACTGCAGGCCGACCTGACGGTCGTCGTACCCGGGCCGCCGGCCCGCGACCTGGCCGTCGAACTGGCCGCCGTCGCCGACCGGGAGTCCGCGGGTGCGGCGTCGGTGTTCCGGGTCACCGAGGCGACAGTGCGCCGGGCGCTGGACTCCGGGCGCAGCGCCGGCGAGCTGCACGCCTTCTTCGCCGGGCACACCAAAACCCCCGTCCCCCAGGGCCTGACCTACCTGATCGACGACGTGGCCCGCCGGCACGGGCGGCTGCGGGTCGGGCTGGGGTCGTCGTTCGTCCGGTGCGAGGACCCCGCGCTGCTGGCTCAGGCCGTCGCCAGTCCGGCGCTGCGCAGCCTCGAGCCCCGGCTGCTGGCACCGACGGTGGCGATCTCGCTGGCCCCGATCGGCGAGCTGCTGGCGGCGCTGCGCGACGCCGGATTCGCCCCGGCCGCCGAGGACGCCTCGGGGGCGGTGGTGGATCTGGCGGCCCGCGGCGCCCGGGTCGCCGCGCAGACCCGGCGGTGGTCGCAGCGCTCGCCACTGACGCCGCCGGACCCCGACGGGCTGGCGGCCCTGGTGTCGGTGCTGCGCCGGATGGACGCCACCCCCGAGGGGGAGAACCTCGACGCCACCCAGGCCACCATGGCGCTGCTGCGCGCGGCGATCGAACGCTCCGAGGTGCTGATCGGCTACCTGGACGCCGCGGGGATGGCGACCCGGCGGGTGGTGGAGCCGATCAGCGTGCGCGGCGGGCTGCTCAACGCCTTTGACCAGGCGTCGGGGCGGGTCCGGGAGTTCGCCGTGCACCGCATCACGTCGGTGTTGTCGGACCCCAACGGATAATGGGGTCATGACCGACGGACCGCTCATCGTGCAATCCGACAAGACTGTGTTGTTGGAGGTCGACCACGAGCTCGCCGGTGCGGCACGGGCGGCGATCGCGCCGTTCGCCGAACTGGAACGCGCTCCCGAGCACGTGCACACCTACCGGATCACCCCGCTGGCGCTGTGGAACGCCCGCGCCGCCGGCCACGACGCCGAGCAGGTGGTGGACGCGCTGGTGAGTTTCTCCCGCTACGCGGTGCCGCAGCCGCTGCTGGTCGACATCGTCGACACCATGGCCCGATACGGCCGGCTGCAGCTGGTCAAGCACCCGGCGCACGGGCTGTGCCTGGTCAGCCTGGATCGCGCGGTCCTCGAGGAGGTGCTGCGCAACAAGAAGATCGCCCCGATGCTCGGTGCCCGCATCGACGACGACACGGTGATCGTGCACCCGTCCGAACGCGGCCGAGTCAAGCAGATGCTGCTCAAGATCGGTTGGCCCGCCGAGGATCTGGCCGGCTACGTCGACGGCGAGAAGCACCCCATCGAACTAGACCAGGACGGCTGGGAGCTGCGCGACTACCAGCAGATGGCCGCCGACTCGTTCTGGGCGGGCGGTTCCGGGGTGGTGGTGCTGCCGTGCGGGGCGGGCAAGACCATCGTCGGCGCGGCGGCGATGGCCACCGCCGGGGCGACGACGCTGATCCTGGTCACCAACACCGTGGCGGGCCGGCAGTGGAAGCGGGAACTGATCGCGCGGACGTCACTGACCGAAGCCGAAATCGGCGAGTACTCCGGCGAGCGCAAGGAGATCCGGCCGGTCACCATCGCGACGTACCAGGTGATCACCCGTCGCACCAAGGGCGAATACAAGCATCTGGAGCTCTTCGACTCCCGCGACTGGGGCCTGATCATCTACGACGAGGTGCATCTGCTGCCCGCTCCGGTGTTCCGGATGACCGCCGATCTGCAGTCCCGGCGGCGCCTGGGCCTGACGGCGACGCTGATCCGCGAGGACGGCCGCGAGGGCGACGTGTTCTCGCTGATCGGGCCCAAGCGTTACGACGCGCCGTGGAAGGACATCGAGGCCCAGGGCTGGATCGCGCCGGCCGAGTGCGTCGAGGTGCGGGTCACCATGACCGAGAACGAGCGGATGACCTATGCGACCGCCGAGCCCGAGGAGCGCTACAAACTGTGCGCGACGGCGCACACCAAGATCGCGGTGGTGCGCTCCATCCTGGAGCGGCATCCGGACGAACCGACGCTGGTGATCGGCGCCTACCTGGACCAGCTCGACGAGCTCGGCGCCGAGCTGGATGCGCCGGTGATCCAGGGATCGACCCGAAATGCCGAGCGGGAGAAGCTGTTCGACGCGTTCCGGGCCGGTGAGATCAAGACGCTGGTGGTGTCCAAGGTGGCCAACTTCTCCATCGACCTGCCGGAGGCCTCGGTGGCGGTGCAGGTGTCGGGCACGTTCGGTTCGCGGCAGGAGGAGGCCCAGCGGCTGGGCCGGTTGCTGCGGCCCAAGCACGACGGCGGCGGGGCGATCTTCTACAGCGTGGTCGCCCGGGACTCGCTGGACGCCGAGTACGCCGCGCACCGGCAGCGGTTCCTCGCCGAGCAGGGCTACGGGTACATCATCCGCGACGCCGACGATCTACTGGGGCCGGCCATCTGACGGGACCACCCTCCCGAATCCATCGCACCTTCTGCGCCGCGGAAGTGCGTCCCGGTCCGGGTCTGTCTATGGCGGACAGCCGCCATCGGCGATGGCGGACAGCCTCAATCCTGTGCCGCGTTCAACTTCCGTTCATCCGGATTCGGGATCGCGTTCAGCCCCTCCGAGCTCAATGGGCCGCGCCGATAACGATTTGATTGCAACCCGGAGGTCCCGATGGCCGCACGACTCCCCCGACCCCTGGTGGCGGCCTGCGCCGCGGCCGCCCTGTGCGCCGTGACGCTGGCCCCGGCGCCGGACGCTCGAGCGCAGGATGTGCAGATGGCGCCCACGGCGCTCGACGAGGTGACGCCCGACGGGCTGAACATCCACATCGGGATCAACAACGAGGTGGTCAACGCGGTCCCCAATCTCGCCGAAGCGCAGAACTCCCGGGAGGCGTTCGTGACGCTGGTCGCCTCCACCTCGGTGTCGGACCCGGGCCCAATCCTGGACAGCCTGTTCATCACCGGCTACCAGCTGGGCTGCCAGTCCGACGTGTCCGCCGGCTTGCAGTTCGGCGGCGCGGTCTCCGGCGGTGTCGCCGCCAGCGACACCCTGGGGGCGCTGCCCGGCGGAGCGGTGGGCGGCGGTGCCACCGGCTACGCGCAGACGGTTCTGGAGCCGGGCGTGATCGTCGACCTGCCGATGTCCAACATGACCCTGTCGCCGTCCGGACACGCCACCCTGGCGATCACGAACCTGCACGTCAAGGCCGACGCTTGCGGCGGTGACGTGACTATCCGCTCGTACGCCTACCTGCGGGTGTCGACGGCGAACGCACATTCGTCGTACGCCACCTACGGCGACCCGATCAAGATCTGAGCGGCGATGACACCGCCACCCCGCGGGGCCGTGATCGCCCTGCTGGCCGCCGGACTACTCGTCGTCCCCGCGCCGGCCGCAGCCGCCGACCCGTCGCCCGGGCCGCCCCCGGGTTACGACGGGCTGCCGTATCACAACATGCCAGGCCGGATCGGCCACCAGCCGGGCGCCTACACCTGGGTGCTCGGGTTCTACCTGAGGCCGCGCCGGGTGCTGGACGCCGCCGGCACCTCGGCGATGTCCAACGCGGACCTGGATTCGGCCAGATACGGGCTGCCCAACTCCCGGCTCGGCGTCGAGCCCACCCGGCGGGCCTGGACCGGGAACGCACCCGGGGTCCGCCCCGACAACCCGATGGACGCGGTCGGCTCGCCCGATCCCGCCGGTGGCGTCAAACCGGCGACGACGATGCCCGGCGGCGCACCGGGCGGTCTGGAGGATCCGGCGGGCGCCCCGAAGCAGCCGGCCGTCCGCAGTGAATCGTCGGACCCGACGCCCGGAGGCGGTATTCAGCCCGGTTCCCAGAACACCGGGCCCGAACCCGCCGGTTCGAGGCGATAGGCGCATGGGTATGAGGAAACCGCTGGCGGCCCTGGCCGCGCTGGCCGGGATCGGGATGCTGGCCGCCCCGACAGCCGGCGCCGACCCCACCCCGTCGGTCCCGGGTGACCCGACCGGACCGATCTACAACCCGCCCGGCTACATCGGCTACTACCCGGGCGCCTACGGATTCCAGTCGATCTGGTCGCTGACGCCGCCGTCCCGGTTCGTCGACGGCGGCAACACCGGGGCCCGCTCCAACGCCGATCCCGAGGCCTCAGGCACCGGCATGCCGGGTGATCGGCTCGGTGTGCAGGACAACCGCGCCGTGGTCAAGGGCATCGGGCCGTCGAGCCAGGTGCGCGGGGTGCGCACCGGCAAGGCGGTGCCGTCGTCGGCGCAGGAGGACAACGCCGGCGGCGTGCTGCCCGGCGCCACCGCGGCGACCGGTCAGGCCGACCCGGTGACCGGGCAGCCGCTGGCACTGGAAAACCCCGACCCGGCCGCGCAGGCGGCACCGGGAGCCGCACCGCAGGCTCCGCCGCCGGGCCCGGAGTCGCAGCAGCCGGGTGCCGGGCCGCTGGCCGCACCGGGTGTTTCGGACTGGTGGACCATCCGCGCGCGGCGCTGACCCCCTCCTTCTCAGCTCAGCGCGGGGATGACCGCCCGTTCGAACAGCTCGAGGCCGCGGTGATCGTGCGCGGCGTCGGGGAAGTAGCAGATCAGGTATTCGCAGCCGAGGTCCTTGAGCCGGGCCAGCTGCCCGATGACCTGTTCGGGGGTACCGGTGCCGGGTCCGCGCATGGCGGTGACCATGGACTCGGTCGCCGCGTCACCGACCAACGGGCTGTACACGCCCCGCAGGTGCGCCAACCGGGCGTCAACCTCGGCCTCGGTGTCCGCGATCACCACGTTGATGTTGGCCGACCGCACGACCGCGTCGTAATCGGTGCCGACGTCGTCGCAGTGCCCGGCCAGCACCCGGGACTTGTGCGCGAACTGTTCGGGGTCGCCGGAGAAGTTGGTGTACTGCGCGTATTTGGCGGCGATCTTCAGCGTCACCTTCTCCCCTCCCCCGGCGATCCACAGAGGAATCCCGTTCTCCTGCAGGGGTTTCGGTGCGACAATCGCGCCGTCGACCTGGTAGTGGCGGCCGTCGAAACTGACCCGACCGTCGCGCCAGGCGTCGCGCATGATCTGCACGCCCTCGTCGAGGCGGGCCAGCCGCTCCCGGGCCGGCGGGAACCCGTAACCGTAGGCGCGCCACTCGTGTTCGTACCAGCCGGCGCCGATGCCCATCTGGATGCGTCCGCCGGAGATGATGTCGGCGGTGGCGGCCACTTTGGCCAGGTACACCGGGTTGCGGTAGCTCATCGCCGTGCACATCTGGCCCAGCTTGATCCGGCTGGTGCCGGCCGCGAACGCCGACATCAGCGACCACGCTTCGTGGGTGGCCTCGTCGGTGGGCAGCGGCACGGTGTGGAAGTGGTCGTAGACCCACAGCGAATCCCACGCATCACCGTCGTCGGCGCGCCGGGCCAGCCCGTTCATCACCGCCCACTGCTCGCTCGAGTCGATGCCGACGAGGTCCAGTCGCCAGCCCTGCGGGATGAACATTCCGAAGCGCATGGGCCGACTGTAGCCGCGGCAGCGCGGCTGGAGGCGGGGCCCGGGGACCGGAGATGCTGCCGGGTCGGACTGGGGTGGAGCGGAGCGCGAGTCGCGCGCCGGGTCCTGGCCCGGGGCACCCCTCGAGGCTTGCAGATTTTCTCATAGAATTCTTATTTATCGGGCCCCCGATTTGGGCCCTTCCGATCGATTTCCTGTCGGTGGCCCGAACTAATGTTCTAAGTATGAACAGGAACGCGTACGCCGATCGGGAGGCGATCTTCGCCGCCCTGGCGGACGCCGAAGCCGCCTACCAGAAGCTCGCCAACTGCTCCCTCGACGCGCTGACCTCGGAGGAAGTGCTGGACGTCCTGGAGCGCAGGGAGACGTTGGCCTGGAAGCAGCCGGCCGTGGACCACCGGTTGTTGGCCCGCTTGGCCGCCGACGGCAACCCGGGCAAGCTCGGGGCCGCCACGCTGTCACGGGTCCTGGAGGAGCGGCTGCGGATCTCCCGCGCGGCGGCCAAGCGGCGGTTGGACGACGCCGCCGATCTCGGACCCCGAATGACCCTCGACGGCGCGGCGTTGGAGCCGCTGCTGCCGGCGGTGGCCGCCGCCCAGGCTGAGGGACGGATCAGCCCCGAGCATGTGGCCATCGCCCGCGAGGTCTACGCGCAGATACCGTCCGCGGTGACGGCCAAGTGGCGCGGGTACGCCCAGGTCGAGCTCGCCGAACTGGCCGCCGAACACGGCCCGGCGATGTTCCGGCGGCTGGCGAATCTGCTGCTCACCGTCTTGGACCCCGACGGTGACTTCTCCGACCGACAGCGCCAGAACAAGCGGGGTCTGGTGCTCGGCCCGCAGTGCCGGGACGGCTCCAGCAAGCTGTCCGGAGTCCTCACTCCCGAAGCCCGCGCCACCCTGGAGCCCTTGCTGGCGAAGCTGGCCGCCCCGGGAATGTGCAACCCGGCCGACGAACATCCCTGCGTGTCCGGCACGCCGGGCGAGGACCAGATCCGCAACGACGCCCGGACCTGGAAACAGCGCAACCATGACGCCCTGCTCGCGGTATTGCGCGCGATGCTGGCCTCCGGAGACCTCGGCCAGCACAACGGCCTTCCGGTCACCGTGATCGTCACGACGACGCTCGCCGAAATGGAAGCCGCCGCGCACGCCGGCGCCCAGATCGACGCCGCGGCGGGGCCCGCCCATCGGGATCTACCGACCGGCGGGGACCGGCCGGCGACCGGCCGCCAGGCGCCGCCGGACCCGAGCTCCGGGGCGCTGACCGGTTGGGCGACCACCGCGGGCGGGTCCCGGCTGCCGATGAGCGACGTGATCCGGCTTGGCTCACACGCGGTCCACTACCTGGTGATCTTCGACGGCCGGGGCCGCGCGTTGTGGCTGGGCCGCTCCAAACGAATAGCGTCGGCCGACCAGCGGATCGTGCTGGTGGCCCGGGACCGCGGCTGCACGCGGCCCGGATGCACGGCAAGCGCCTACGACTGCCAGGCCCACCATCTGGGCCGGGGCTGGCGCAATGGCACCGACACCAACATCGATGACCTCGGGCAGGCCTGCGGACCGGACAATGTGATGGCCGACCAGTTCGACTGGACGACCGTGCTCAACGACAACGGCCGCGTGGAATGGCACCCGCCGCCCGCGCTGGACCGCGGCCAGAGCCGGGTCAACGCGTTCAACTTCCCCGAAGACCTGCTGGTGGACCTGCGGCGCCGTCGCGCACGACTGCGCGGCCAGCCCGATCCCGGCCCGGCGCCGCCTCCGTATCCGCCCACGCCGCCCGGCGCCGATCCGCCGGGAACCGCACCGGGTTGGTTGGAGGACGCGGTCGCGTGCGCGGGCTGGATGTCCTACTTCGATGAGACCGATGCCGAACTTGACGAGATCGCTGCGGCCACCGGGTACGACTGCGCCGGGTACCCCTGGGACCCTGACTGCAATCCCGACTGCCACGACGACGGGCGCACCGAAATAACCGACGAGGAGCTGGCCCGCCTCATCGCCCGCGACCCCGAACGCCACCTTGCCGAGCGCTGAGCTGCGGCCCGGGCTCAGGTGGTCCGCAGCGAGGCCACCATTCGGTCGATGACGCCGGCGTCCGGCGCGCCGTCGATGCCCTGCTCCAGGCTGATCACGAACAACACCGTGCCGTCCTGGCCGGGAACGGTGGTGGCGACCATGCTGTGCAGCGCGGACGGGCCGGTGCACGCGTCGGCCTTGATTCCGGTGACCGTCGCAATCACCTGAACCGCGGGGCGGCCCGAGACGGTCAGGCTCTTGGGGGAACTCAGCGACACCGCGGGCACCTGACCGTCCTCGGAGGTGTAGATGTCGGCCACCTTCGTCGCCTCGGCGTTGACGGACTGGTTGATGTCGGAGATGTCGGAGGATCCGGGCACCCCGGAGACGGCCAGCGAGGACTTTGCGCACTTAGGGTTGTCCAGCGAGGCGGCGCCGCTCATCGTTCTGATCGGGCAGTAGCCGAACGGCCCGTCGGGGCACTTCTTCTCCCAGCCGATCAGCGTCCCGCAGCTGCTCACCTCCCAGTTCCCCGGCACGTCGTAGGACAGCCCTCGCTTGGCCTCGACGGTCTGCCAGCCGGTCGGGGTGTTCGGGGCCGCCTTGCCGAGGCAGGCGTTGGAACCGCGTGGCGGGACCGACACCGAGGTCGACGGGAATAGCGGCTCGCTGGTCGTCGCCTGCGGGGTGGAGCTCACCCCGGCCCCGGTGGTGGACGCCACGGCCCCGGTGGTTTCGGAGTTCGTGCCACCGAGCCCCCACAGCAGGGCCCCGGTGGCGACCAGTACCACCACCACCGCCAGCGCGGTCAGCGCGATGACCCGCCATTTGCGCGACGGCGGCTCCGGGGCGCCGGCGCCGCCCAGCGACGGCGCCTCGCCGTACCACTGCTGATAGGACTGCAGCCCCGGCTGCGCCCAGGGCTGAGCATCGGGCTGGGCCCAGGACTGCTGCGGATCGGGCTGGGCCCAGGACGGGCCGTCGGGCCGTTGCCAGGGTGACCCACCGCCCTGCGGCATGCCGGGATAGCTCATACCGGCCAACCTAACAGCGCCGACGACGGCCTTCGCGCACCAAATCCGCGAACCAGATCGGTGCACCAGATCGGTGCACAGCCACGCCCGGCGAAACTCCCCGGAACGCGAAATTCCCCCGAACGCCTCGGGCGTTCGGGGGAATTCGTGTCAGTGCGTCAGAGCAGCGAGGCCGGCGGGTTGAACCGGTCGCCATAGCGGGCGGCCAGCTCCTTGGCCCGGGCGACGAACGCCTCCCGGCCCACACCGAGGGGTCCCTCGTAGCCCACGATGAACTGCGCCGAACCACCCGTGTAGGGCGGGTAGCCGATGCCCATGATGGACCCGATGTTGGCGTCGGCGGTGGACGTCAGCACCCCCTCGTCGAGGCACTTCTGGGTCTCGATCGCCTCGGCGAACAGCATCCGGTCGATCATGTCCTGCAGCGGGATCTGGGTCGACCCGGACTTGAAGGTCTCCGCCAGGCCCGGCCACAGGCCAACCCGCTTCCCGTCGGCGTAGTCGTAGAAGCCAGCACCCTTCAACCGGCCGCCCCGGCCGAGCTCCAGCATCTTCTCGACAACGATCTCGCCCGGGTGCGGCGTGTAGCTGCCGCCCTCGGCCTCGACGCCCTCCTTGGTGGCCACCGCGATCTTGTGCATGAGCTCCAGGTTCAGCTCATCGGACAGCTGCAGCGGCGCCGCCGGGTAACCGGCCTGCAGACCCGCCTGCTCGACCGACGAGGCGGCGATGCCCTCGCCCAGCATGGCGATGGCCTCCTGCACGAAGGTGCCGATGACCCGGCTGGTGAAGAAGCCGCGGCTGTCGTTGACGACGATCGGGGTCTTCTTGATGGCCAGCACGTAGTCGAACACCCGGGCCAGGGTCTCGTCGGAGGTCTTCTCCCCCTTGATGATCTCCACCAGCGGCATCTTGTCGACCGGCGAGAAGAAGTGGATGCCGATGAAGTCGTCCTGGCGCTTCACCCCGGTGGCCAGACCGGTGATCGGCAGGGTCGAGGTGTTGGAGCCCAGCACCGCGTTCGGCTCGACGATGTCCTCGATCTCCTGGAACACCTTCTGCTTGAGCTCCACGCTCTCGAAGACGGCCTCGATGACGAAGTCGACACCCTTGAGGTCGGCGGCGTCCGCGGTCGGGGTGATCCGGCCCAACAGCTCCGCGGACTTCTCCTCGGTGGTCCGCCCGCGCCCCAACGCCTTGGCCTCGAGCTTCTCCGAGTAGCCCTTGCCGCGCTCGGCGGCCTCGAGCGAGACGTCCTTGAGGACAACGTCGTAGCCGGCCTTGGCCGAGACGTAGGCGATGCCCGCGCCCATCATGCCGGCGCCGAGCACACCGATCTTGGTGATCGGGGTCTTCTCGATGCCCTTGGGGCGGCTGCCGCCACCGTTGATGGTCGCCATGTCCACAAAGAACGCCTGGATCATGTTTTTGGCGGTCTGGCCGGTGACCAGCGAGGTGAAGTAGCGGCTCTCGATCCGGCTGGCGGTGTCGAAGTCCACCTGCGCACCCTCGACCGCGGCGGCCAGGATGGCCCGCGGCGCGGGCATCGGGGCGCCCTTGAGCTGCTTGCGCAGCAGCGCCGGGAACGACGGCAGGATGGCCGCCAGCGCCGGGGTGGACGGGGTGCCGCCGGGCATCTTGTAGCCCTGCTTGTCCCACGGCTGCACTGCGGCACCCTCCGGGTTGGCCTTGAGCTCCTCCTTGATCCAGGCCTTCGCCCTCGGGACCAGCTCGTCGACGCTGCCGACGACCTCGTCGACCAGACCGGTGTCCTTGGCCTTGGCCGGCTTGAAGCGAGTGCCCTGCGCGAGCACCTCCATGAAGGCCTTCTGGATGCCGAACATCCGGACAGAGCGGGTCACGCCGCCGCCGCCGGGCAGCAGGCCCAGGGTGACCTCGGGCAGGCCGATGACCGAACCCGGGACGTCCGCGGCGATGCGGTGGTGGCACGCCAGCGCGATCTCCAGGCCGCCGCCCAGCGCCGCGCCGTTGATGGCCGCGACGACCGGCTTGCCGAGGGTCTCCAGGGCGCGCAGGTCGGCCTTGATGAACTCGACCTCGTCGAACGCCTCCTGGGCGTTCTCCGGGCCCACCGCGAGCATGCCCTTGAGGTCACCGCCGGCGAAGAAGGTCTTCTTCGCGCTGGTGATCACCACGCCGGTGATGGAGTCCTTCTCGGACACCAATCGCGCGACGGTGTTGTGCATCGACTCCTTGTAGTGCTCGTTCATCACGTTGGCCGAGCCGGTCGGATCGTCGAGCGTGAGCGTGACGATGCCGTCGGCATCCTGGTCCCACTTGATGGTGTTCTCTGCCATGACTTCTTATCCTTTGCTTCGCCGCGGCTCAGACGCGCTCGATGATGGTGGCCACGCCCATGCCGCCGCCGATACACAGCGTGATCAGGGCACGCCGGGCGCCGCGACGCTCCAGCTCGTCGACCATGGTTCCGGTGATCATGGCGCCGGTGGCGCCCAGCGGGTGGCCCATCGCGATGGCGCCACCATTGACGTTGAGCTTCTCGTCGGGGATGCCCAGGTCCTTCTGGAACTTCAGCACCACCGAGGCGAACGCCTCGTTCAGCTCGAACAGGTCGATGTCATCGACGGTCAAGCCGGCGCGGGCGAGCACCTTCTCGGTGGCCGGGGTGGGCCCGGTCAGCATGATGGTGGCGTCGGCGCCGCTGGTGGCGGTGGCGACGATGCGGGCCCGCGGGGTGAGGCCCTGGCTGGTGCCGGCCTTCTCGCTACCGATCAGCAGCAGCGCGGCGCCGTCGACGATGCCGGAACTGTTACCACCGGTGTGCACGTGGTTGATCTTCTCGACCCAGTGGTACTTCTGCAGCGCCACATCGTCGAAGCCGCCCATGGCGGCCAGCGCCTCGAACGCCGGGCGCAGCTTGCCCAGGTCCTCGACGGTGGTGCCGGGACGCATGTGCTCGTCGTGGTCCAGGACGACCAGGCCGTTCTGGTCGCGAACCGGGATGACGGACTTGGCGAAGTAGCCGCCCGACCAGGCGGCAGCGGCGCGCTCCTGCGAGCGTGCGGCGTAGGCGTCGACGTCGTCGCGGGTGAAGCCCTCCATGGTGGCGATCAGATCGGCACCGATTCCCTGCGGCGCGATGTAGTTGTCGAAGGTGAACGGGATGTCGGAGAACATCGCGCCGCCGTCAGCGCCCATGGGAACGCGGCTCATCGACTCCACACCACCGGCGTAGATCAGGTCGTCCCAGCCGGAGCGGATCTTCTGCGCGGCGGTGTTGACGGCCTCCAGGCCGGAGGCGCAGAACCGGTTGAGCTGGTAGCCACCGGTGGTGTCGGGCAGACCGGCGGCCAGCACCGCGGTGCGGGCGATATCGGCACCCTGGTCACCGACCGGCGACACGCAGCCCAGCAGCACGTCGCTGATCAGGGTCTCGTCCAGGTCGGGATGGCGGCGGCGCATCTCCTCGATCAGGCCGACGACCAGGTCGAGCGGCTTGACCTCGTTGAGTGCGCCCTTGCGCTGCTTGCCACGCGGCGTGCGAATGGCCTCGTAGATGAAGGCTTCTTCGGACATGTAGTTGCTCCAGGTCCTGTTCAGGTTGGTGGCGCGGGTTTCCGGCCGGGCCGGGCCCGCTGGAGGGTCGTCCTCGTGGGCGCAGCATATCAGCCTCACCCAACCACTTGGTTGGGAGAGGTCGGCCGGGGGCTGGGGCAAGATGCGGGTATGACGGTCGCCCGGCTGCGCCCCTTCCAGACCACCATCTTCGCCGAGATGTCGGCGCTGGCCGCCCGCCTCGGCGCGGTCAACCTCGGCCAGGGGTTCCCCGACGAGGACGGGCCGGCGGCCATGCTGGAAGCGGCGCGTCGGGCCATCGCCGAGGGCGCCAACCAGTACCCGCCCGGCCCCGGCATCCCCGCGCTGCGCGCGGCCGTCGCCGATCAGCGGCGCCGCCGGTTCGGTGTCGACTACGACCCCGACACCGAGGTGCTGGTCACCGTCGGCGCCACCGAGGGCATCGCCGCGGCGGTCCTGGGCCTGGTCGAGCCGGGCTCGGAGGTGGTGCTCATCGAGCCGTTCTACGACTCCTACTCCCCGGTGGTGGCGATGGCCGGTGCGCACCGGGTCGGGGTGTCGATGGTGCCGGCCGGCGCCGGTTTCGCCCTGGACCTCGACGCGGTGCGCGCGGCGATCACACCCCGTACCCGGGCGCTGATCCTCAACACCCCGCACAATCCGACCGGCTGGGTGGCCTCCGACGACGAGTTGCGCGGGCTGGCCGAGATTGCGGTCGCGGCCGATCTGCTGGTCATCTCCGACGAGGTCTACGAGCACCTGGTGTTCGACGGTCGGGTGCACCGGCCGCTGGCCGCCTATCCGGGCATGTTCGAGCGGACCGTCACCGTCTCCAGCGCCGCGAAGATGTTCAACGTCACCGGCTGGAAGATCGGCTGGGCGCTGGGCCCCGCGGAGTTGATCACCGGGGTGCGCGCGGCCAAGCAGTACCTCACCTATGTCGGCGGGTCGCCGCTGCAGCCGGCCGTCGCCGAGGCGCTGGACACCGGCGACGGGTGGGTGGACGAACTGTGCGCCACGCTGGCCGCGCGCCGGGACCGGCTCGCCGTGGCGCTGACCGACATCGGGTTCGCGGTGCACGACAGCGGCGGCACCTATTTCCTGTGCGCCGATCCCCGGCCGCTGGGCTATCCGGATTCGACGGCGTTCTGCGCCGAGCTGCCCGAGCGGATCGGGGTGGCCGCCATCCCGCTGTCGGCGTTCTGCGACCCGGACGGGCCGTCGTTTCACCGGTGGAATCACCTGGTGCGGTTCGCGTTCTGCAAGCGCGACGACACCCTGGAGCTGGCGATCGAGCGGCTGCAGCGGCTACCGGTTGGCTAGCCCTTCTTGAGCTTGAGGACCTGCTTGCGCAGCCCGTCGGTGGCGGTCTCCATGCCGCCCTTGAGGGTGCGCTTGAGGATGAAGCCGGGCAGCGGGACGGTCGGGTCCACCGACAGATCGAACCGCACCTTCGTCTTGTCGCCGGCCGGGGTCAGCGTGTAGGTCGCGTCCTGGGACCTCATCTGCCCGGCCGAGACCAGCGTCCAGCTGACCGAGGAGTCGGTCCAGGTGTAGTCGACCACCAGGGTGTCGGTGAGCCCCGCCGCCTTGATGACGAGTTTGACCTGGTGCGGCCGCCCGTCGTCGTAGCTGGTCAGCACCTCGGCCTTCTGGTACTGCGGCGACCACTGCGGGGTGTTCTCGATGTCGGCGATGACGTCGAGGATCTCCGCCGGCGTGGCTTCGATGAGGACTTCGCGGGAATCACTGACTGCCATGGCAGGCAGACTAACCCGCCGCCGACGGGCCCCACGGGCGTTCCGCCGGACCCACCCGCGACAGATACCCCTGTGGGTATATGGTGGACGTCATGAGCGACGCAACCCACAACCACGATCTGCTGACCACCCTCAACGCCCAGGCGCGCGAGCTGCGGAAACACATCCCGGACGTGTACCAGGGCTTCGCCGCGACACACAAGGCCGCGATGGCCGAGGGCGCACTGTCGACCAAGGTCAAGGAACTCATCGCGCTGGCCATCGGCGTCACCAACCGCTGCGACGGCTGCATCGCCTCGCACGCCCGCGGCGCCGCCCGAGCCGGTGCGACCAAAGAGGAGGCCGCCGAGGCGATGGGTGTAGCGATCCTGCTCAACGGCGGTCACTCCACCGTCTACGGTCCGCGCGCGTACGCCGCGTTCTGCGAGTTCGCCGACGGCCAGAACTGAGACCACGTTTGCGGCGGCCCCAGCTTCCCCTCGCTGAACCGCCTAGCCCTCCAGCCGGGTCGCCTTCGCCACGCAGCGCTTGACGGTGTCGACGGCCTCCTGGTTGAGCCGGGGCAGCGCACGGCCGTCGGGCAGCGTGCTGGTGGCGCGGGCCTTGTCGGTCAGGCTGTACATCTTCTGGTCGGCGTAGACCCACACGTCGGGGCCGGTGGCGTCGTCGCCCATCCCGGACAGGATGTTGCCGCCGACGTAGAGGTAGCCGCCGGCGCGCACCGAGGCGACCTGGCTGATCCGCTGACCGGAGGTGAAGTTGGAGTTGATCTTCGAGACCCGCTCGCCGCCGACACCTTCGCAGCCCGACACCGTGTTGTCGACGACGGTGGTCGTCGTGCTCGGCGCGCTGGCCGGCACCACCGGCGCCGGCTTGAGGTGGCAGCCGGCCGTCAGCAGCATCACCGGAGCCAGGAACGTGACGAAAATGGCGCGACGTGTCATGCTGCCTCCTGCTCGAACGGACCCCCTCCAGTACACAGGTACCGGAATGCGGCCCGTTCACCGGGGCAACGGGAGGATCATTCCTTCTCGTAGACCTGAGGACCGATCCAGCTGCCCGAGGTGGACACCATGAACTGGTTGCCGCTGTAGGCGTAGTTGCCGCTGCCGGTGCAGTAGACCGCACCCTCGGGCGTCACGCCGCACTTGGCGTTCTTGTATTCCACGTAATTGTCGGCCGGCAGTACCGTCTGCGGGACACCGGCGACGAACCGCAGCTGGTCGGTGTTGTCGAAGTGCGCGTCGGACTCACCGCTGAACCAGCCGACCTGGTTGGCCCCGCCGGGGGCGCCCGGGATGGTGCCGGTGCAGCCGGTGCTGCCGTCGTCCCAGATGCCGCAGTTCAGGCCGCTCGGGGTGGAGAACCAGATGCCCGGCTTGTCGGCGAGCTGGAACCTTTCGAAGTCCAGCTTGGCGTAGCGGGAGATGTCCGGGTAGGGCTTGGTGGGCTTCTGCGGTGCCGCGGACGCGGGAACCGCGGTCAGCACCCCGACCGCCAGCGCCGCACCCGCGCCGATCGCAACGACGAACTTCTTCATGGCACATCTCCTCCGGTTCGACGACGCGCGGGCGCCGATGGGTTCACCTGTTGAGCCTATTGCCGATCGTTGCGGGGTCGTTACACAATTTTCGTGATCAAGGCGATACCACCGGTACCGGATAGATCTTGCGCCTACGGCGGCCGTGGTCCAGTGTCGAGTTCGTGAACTATGCAGACCAACCGCAGTGGCGCGCCATCGCCGCGTACCTGCCGGAGAAGTACCGCCTGGAGCCGGGCACCGAACCGGCCGAGGAGTGGTGGGAGCACCGGGGCCATCGCATCCACCTGGACACCTACCGGAATCCGGCGGCGCCGGTGAAGGTGATCCTGTTCCACGGGGTGGGTACCAACGGGCGCCAGATGACCACGATCCTCGGGCACCCGCTGTCTGAGCGCGGCTACGAGACCATCGCCGTCGACATGCCCACCTTCGGGCTCACCGAGGTCGCCCCCGGCGCGATCGTCACCTACGACGACTGGGTGCGCATCGGCGCGGATCTCGTCGAGCTCGAGCGGGCGCGCGACGACCGGCCGATCGTGCTGTACGGCCTGTCCGCCGGCGGCATGCTGACCTATCACGTGGCGGCGGCGAACCGGCACGTCGCCGGCATCGTCGGCATGACGTTCCTGGACCAGCGGGTGCAGCGGGTGCGGGTGGAGACGGCGTTCGACCCGGTGGCGACCGGGCTGCTCGGTTCACCGACGCTGGCGGCACTGTCGCGGACCCCGGCGCGGCGGGTCAAGCTGCCGATGCGGCTGGTCTCCAAGATGCGCACGCTGGTCAACAACCCGGCGGCCAAGCGGGCCTGCTACGCGGACAAGACCTCGGCCGGCAACAGCGCGACCGTGGCGTTCCTGCACTCCTATATGACCTACCAGCCGGCCGTCGAACCCGCGGACTTCGACGTGTGCCCGGTGCTGCTGACCCAGCCGGCCGCCGACCGGTGGACGCCGCTGCAGCTCTCGGATCCGGTCATCCCGGCGATCCACCGGGTACCGGTCGACACCGTGCTGCTGGACAACGCCGGCCACTACCCGCTGGAGCAGCCCGGCCTGGACCAACTGGTCGACGCGGTAGACGGGTTCTGCGCCGCCCGCGCGAGCCGGGACTAGCGGACCCGCGGTTCGCCGGCCGCGCTCACCGGTTCGCCTGCTCGGCAAGGGCGGCGCGCACGGCGGCGGGGGCGGTCAGCATCGCGGCCTCGAACGCGGCCCGGCGGTTCCGCCGGTTCATGAAGTTGGCGCCCAATCCGGCCAGGTCGCGAGAGTCCGGGGTGATGGCGACGACGGTGGTCCCCCGCGCCCGGACGGCGGCCACCTCGTGGCGCAGGGTACGCGACATCGGTTGCCGCAGAAGCACATTCTCGACTGCCCCACCGATGCCCGGGGCGCGGTTCCCCCCGGTCGAGGCCATCGGCGCGATGACGTAGACGATGTCGGCCTCGTCGACGCCGATCAGGTCGACCGATGCGGTGGACCGCGCGCCACCGTCGACGTACCGGCGTCCGTCGATGCTCACCGGGGGCATCCAGCCGGGAATGCCCCAGGACGCCCGCAGCGCCTCGCCGACACTCGCCGCCGGCGCGCCGGGTGCACCGAAGGCCACCCGCTGCCCACGGTCGATGTCGAACGCCACCATCCGCGCACCCGGATGCGGCAACCAGTTCCCGTCGGCGAAGCCGTCGGCCAGCCGCTGCAACCATCCGGTGTCGCCGCGGCCGTGCGGGGCGATGCCGGTCACCGCGGCCAGCCCGGACTGCGAGCGCAGCAGCCCCGGGTTGAGCGGCGGCCACGGCACCGGCAGCGGCGGCAGGCTGGACGGGGTGTCGGCCAGATGCGCACGCAGCCGCGGGTCGGCGGCCTCGCCGCGCTGCATGGCCACCAGCTCGTCGGCGCCTATGCCGCCGCCGATCATGGTGACCATTTCCGCACCCGCCGAGGTGCCCTGCAGGATGTCGAAATCGCCTGCTTCAACGCCGATTTCATCGCACAGCGCGGACAGCGCGGCGACGATCCAGGCGCCGCCGATGGTGCCGCCGCAGCCGATGACCAGAGCCCGCCGCGTCATCGGGCGCCGTCCTGCACCGACGCGTGGATACCGGAATTCCTCCACAGCACGGCACAGCCCCTTCACTACAGCCCGGATGGCTAAGACGGTACCGACGGTACTGGAAGGCGGCGACTATCCCGGCGACCGACCCCGGCGTAGTCTCAGAGCTGGTTGGGGTTGCACTGGAGGTGTCGACCATGACTCGACTGACCCGTATATTCATCCTGGTTTCCGGTGCCGCGCTGGCCCTGTCGCTCGGCGGCGCGGTCGCCGGCGCCGATCCGCCCGCGCCGGGCACCTCGTGCGGCCCGAACCAGGTGATCACCACCATCAATACGTGCGCGGAGATCAACTCGTCCTGCACCGGGTACGACGGGATGATCGTCGGCCGGGTGGATCACGACGGCCGCTGCGTGATCCCGGGGCTAAACGGCACCAGCTGGTGACGGTCCACGGCATGCCCCGGTGAGGTGACGCGGTGGCACTGCTGCTGGTCGGTTTCGTCGGCGGATTCCTGGCGGCCATCTCCCCGTGTGTGTTGCCGGTGTTACCGGTAGTGCTGCTCGGCGGCGCCACCTCCACCGGGGCCCACCGCGCGTCATGGCTGCGGCCGCTGTGCATCGTCGCCGGTCTGATACTCAGCTTCACCCTGTTCACCCTGTTCGGCGCGGTGCTGCTGCACCTGCTGGGCCTGCCGGCCGGGACGCTGCGGGCATTGGGGATCGCCACCCTCGCGCTGCTCGGGCTCGCCCTGCTCGTCCCCCGCGTCGAGCGCCTGCTGGAACGCCCGTTCGCACTGATCCCGCAGGTGCGGGTGGGCAACACCGGCGCCGGCTCGGGCTTCGCCCTGGGGCTGGCACTCGGGGCCGTCTATGTGCCGTGCGCGGGCCCGGTGCTGGCGGCCATCGCCATCGCCGGGGCCGGTCAGGCGTTCGGCTGGCCGACGGTCGCGCTGACCGTGGGTTTCGCCGCGGGCACCGCGGTGCCGCTGCTGGTGATCGCGCTGGCCGGCGGCCGGGCGCGGACCCGGGCGCGGTTCCTGGCCGGCCACGCACGGGCGGTGCGGACGGTGGCCGGGGTCGCGATGATCGCGCTGGCGGTGGCGCTGGCCGCCAACCTGACCGATGTGATCGCGCGGCGGGTGCCCGACTACACCAAAGCGATCGGCGCCGCGCTGCCCGACGCCCTGGTCGCCGCGCCGCGGGTCGGTGGCACCGGGTCGCTGCACCGGTGCCAGGACGACGCGTATCGGGGCACCGTCACGCTGGCCGACTGCGGGCCCGCACCGGAGTTCACCGGCATCACGGGTTGGCTGAACTCGGCGCCGCTGAGTATGGCGGGGCTGCGCGGTGAGGTGGTGCTGGTCGACTTCTGGGCGTACTCGTGCATCAACTGCCAGCGCGAGCTGCCGCATGTGCAGGCCTGGTACCAGCGCTACCGGGAGTCGGGGTTCCGGGTCGTCGGGGTGCACACCCCCGAGTACGCGTTCGAGCGGGAAACGGCCAATATCGCCGCCGGCGCGGCACGACTCGGGCTGACGTTCCCGATCGCCGTGGACAACGACTTCGGCACCTGGACGGCGTATGAGAACATCGCCTGGCCGGCCGGCTATCTGGTGGACGCCGACGGGGTGATCCGGCGAATCACCTTCGGGGAGGGCGATTACCGCGCGACCGAGGGCGACATCCGCGCCTTGCTGGCCACCGCCCGGCCGGGCGCGGCGCTGCCGCCGCCGACGGATCTGCCGGACACCACGCCGCGGGACCGGCAACGGACCCCCGAGCTCTACCTCGGCGCCGCGCGGGCCCGTGCCTACGCCGGCGGCGAACTGACCACGGGCACCCGGAATTTCGACGCTCCCGCCGACCCGCGGGCGGGCACCTTTACCCTGTCCGGCAGCTGGACCGTCGGCGACGAATCGCTGACCGCCGGGGACCACGCAGTGATCACCCTGGCCTATCACGCCGCGAAGGTCTATCTGAACGTGTCGGGCACCGGCACGCTGACGGTCACCCGCGGCGATCACACGTCCGCGATTCCGGTGTCGGGCGTGCCGAACATCTATCCCGTCGTCGACGGTGCGGCGGCCGGGACTTCGACGGTGCGCATCGCGGTGACCCCGGGTTTGAGCGTCTATTCCTTCACGTTCGGCTGAGCCCCGTCGTCGGCGCCGGGCCGGCCGGCCACGGCGGCGCGATAGCGCTCCGAGGAGTAGAAGGGGGTCAGCCGGCGGCGCAGCACCGCGTCGAGATAGCCGCGCTGGTCGAGCATGCCCAGCACCGGCGGCCCGAACCGCAGCCCCTCCTCGATCAGATCCTCGCGGCCCACGCCGAGTTCGGCCAGCAGGTCGTAGAGGCTGGTGTCGCCGTACTTGTCGAAGAAGTACCCGATGCCCTCGTCCAGCAGGGAGCGGAAGTAGTCGGTGTTCCGGAAGGGCCGCCAGAACTCGAAGACCAGCACGATGATGTCCTCGATATCGCTGCCGGAGACCACGGATCGCACGGTCGACAGCGAGGTGTCGGCGTTGCGGCGCCAGACGTCGTTGACCGTCTCGACGAGCAGGTCCTCGTCGGCGCGCAGGTGGGTGAGCACGAAGTGCGCGCCGCGCCGGGCCAGCGCCTCGGCACGGGGTTCGAATCGGTCACCGGCGCGAGCCAATCGGGCCTGCAGGCCGGCGAACAGCCGGCCGACGCGGCTGCGGGCCACCGCCTCGCCACCCTCGCTGATCCCCTCCACGATGGAATACCGGATCAGGGAGGCGACCAGGTCGGCGAACTCCTCGCTGGCCAGCACCCGTTCCAGCACCCGGCGGGTGACGGCCATGTCGGCCACCGCTGTGCTCAACTCGGCGAAGCCACGGCCGTCGAGCAAGTCTCCTACCCGGGTGTCGGTCGTGGTGGTGAGCGTGTAGAGCCGCGAGGCGATCTCGCCGACGAGTTCCGGGATGGCTCCCTCGACCGGCATCTGGACGGCGTACTTGGCGGCGGTGTCCTTGATCATCGCCGGCGTCACGGCCTCGGCCAGGGTGATCTCGGAGATTTCGGCCAGGAAGTGGTCGACCTCGTCGAAGACCAGGGCGTGGTAGTTCTCGCCGCGCAGCTGGTCGAGGGCGAATTCCACCTGCGCGTCGAGCAGACGCGCGGCCAGCGGGTCGAGCGCGGGCTCGGTCGCGTCGGTCATGGGGTCCGCTCCAACATCAGCGTGAGCCTACCCACCCGCGCGGTCGCCAGCGGGGCGGCCAGCCGGCGATCTCCTCGGCAGCGACGCCCGCCATGGTGTCCGACAGTGCCGCCGGACCGGCGCCAGCATCCGGTTGGTCACTCCGGCCCGGAGCTGGTCCGGCGGTGCGGTGACCTAATCCCTCATGCGGTTACCCGCTTCGGCGGATCTCGGCCGGCTGGCCGTCGTCGTGGCCGGTGTGTGGGTACTCGTCATCGGGCAGCGGGACGTACAGCCGGGTCATACCTCTGCCGGTTCCTTCGTCGCCGTACCGTTGGACACCGTGGCGCCTTCCTGGTCGATCACCCGGCTTTCCGGAGTGATCGCCCTGTCGGTCCCGGAGCGGCCCACGGAGATCTTGCGCGGCTTAGCCTTCTCCGCCACCGGGATCACCAGGCGCAGCACTCCGTCGTGATAGTCGGCGGTGATCCGGGCGGTGTCCAGATTGTTGCCGAGGACCAGCTGACGGGAGAACACCCCGCGCGGCCGTTCGGCGGCGAGCATCTCCCGGGACGGGTCGACGGCGGCGCGTTCTGCGCGCACGGTCACCACGTTGTTCTCGATATCCAGGTCGAGGGTGTCTGGATCGACGCCCGGCAGGTCGAATTCGACGTGGAATTCGTCGCCGTCTCGCCAGGCATCCATCGGCATCACCGCGGGCCGGGCCGCGGTGCCCAGCACCTGTTGAGTGAACCGGTCCAGCTCGCGGAACGGATCGGTACGCATCAGCATGGTTACCACCTCCAGTGCTTCCTTTCTCATCGCCACTCTGTGCGCATACCATTGGTTTATCTATTCCATCTGGTATAGATTTCTTATAGCACTGAGAAATATCAGATGCAAGCACCAGAATGGGAAAGCTGTGGACCTTGCCAACACGGGCGCCCGAACGTCGACCCCGGCGCCGGCGAATCGGCTGCCCGCCTCCGACCGGGGGGTGTACGGAATCACCGTGGCAGCCGAATTGTCCGGCGCCCCACTGCAATCACTACGCCTGTGGGAACGTCACGGCCTGCTGAGCCCGGCCCGCACCGACGGCGGCACCCGCCGCTACAGCGCCGACGACCTGGTCCGCATCGAACGGATCCTCACCCTGGTGGCTACCGGCGTGAACATCGTCGGCATCGGCCGCATCCTGGAGCTCGAAGACGACAACGCGGCACTGCGCGCGGCCGCCGGACGCGTACGAGGCTAGACCGCATCATCATCAACTGTACCATTGACAAATGGCACAGTTGATGATGAGCTACCACTCGTGACGGACACCGATCACCCGCGCCTGCCCGCAGTGCCCACCCGCGCAACACCACGGGCCGTCGCATCGGCCACCGCCACGCGCTGGACGCTCGGGGCCCTCACCGAGTTCGTACCGGCGAATCGCCCCGGCGTCGTGTTCGGCCGCGGACTCATCGCCGCCATCATGGGAACGCTGGGATCGATGCCGTCCGCCACCACGGTCATCCCGGTCCGGACGCCGCAGCTGCGCGGCGAGTGGGTGTTGGCGCCCGGCGTCGAGTTCCGCGGCCGCGCCGGCTACTACGTGCACGGCAGCGCCTACACCATCTGCTCGGCCCGCACGCACCGCAAGCTCGTCGCACGACTGTCCGAAGCCACCGGCCTGCCGATTTTCGTCGTGGACTACCGTCTCGCGCCTGAATGCCGGTTCCCGACGGCCGCCGACGACGTCGAAGCCGGCTACCGGTGGCTGCTGGAGCAGGGCTATGGCGCCTCCGACATCGTGATCGGCGCCGATTCCGCCGGTGGCCACCTGACCCTGGACCTGCTGCTGACCCACGCCCACGAGGCGGATTTCCAGCCCGCGGGCGTCGTGCTGTTCTCCCCGCTGGTCGACCTGAGCCTCGGGCTGGCATCGCAGCAGGAGCAGGTCCGCCGCGATCCGGCGATGTCGGCTACCGCGGCCCGCCGGCTGGTGGGGCTCTATACCGACGGGCACGACCACGGTCACCCGCGGCTGAAACTCGACTTCACCCATGCCGCCAAGCTGCCGCCGATCCTGACCCAGGTCGGTGGATTCGAGATGCTGCGCGCCGATGCGCGCTACCTGCACGGCGAGCTCTCCGACGCGGGCGCTACCAGCGTCTTGGAGGTCTGGCCCGGCATGGTGCACGTCTTCCAGGCGCTGCCCCGCCTGGCCCCCGAAGCCCGGCCGGCCCTGCGGCGCGCCGCGGCCTTCATCGCACATGTCCACGGCAACAGCCGGCCCGACGGTCTCGAAGAGGTGTCCTGATGTTCATCATCGATGATCTGCTCAACATCCTGCGCACCGATCGACGGTCCGCCAACGCCAAGGCGGTGATCACCGGTGCCGGTAGCGGCATCGGGCGGTCGTTCGCCCTCGAACTCGCCCGCCGCGGCGGCGAAGTCATCTGCGCGGACATCGATCTGGAACGCGCGGTGGAAACCGTCGAGCTGATCGATGCGCTGCCCACCGGCCGGGCGTACGCGGTGCACTGCGACGTCTCCGACCGCACCGCCGTCGAACAACTGGCGGACACCGCCGAGGAGATCTTTTCCGGCGCACCCACCCTGGTGATCAACAACGCCGGGGTCGGCATCGGCGGAAAGCCCGTCGGCGACATCGGATTCGAGGACTGGAACTGGGCCCTCGGCATCAACCTGTGGGGTGTCGTCTACGGCTGCGAGGTCTTCACCCCGCGCCTGCGGGCGGCCGGCCGCGGCGGCATCATCAACGTCGCCTCGGCTGCCGGATTCGCCGCCGCGCCGTCGATGGCTGCCTACAACGTGTCCAAGGCCGGTGTGATGTCCCTGTCGGAAACCCTGGCCGCGGAGCTCGACGACACCGACATCGCGGTGACGGTGCTGTGCCCCACCTTCGTCAAGACGAACGTCTTCGACGACGGCCGAATCACCCCCGGCTCGATGAACCTCAGTAAGCAGCTGGCCCGGTGGACCGGATTGTCCGCCGACTCGGTGGCGGCCCGGACCCTCAACGCGCACGACGCCGGTCAGCTGTACGTGGTTCCGCAGGTTGACGCGACCGTCATCTGGCACCTGAAGCGGCACTTCCCGGCCCTCTACGTCCGCGGCGCCGGCCTGCTCGGCCGCCTGCTGCCTCAGAACTGACCACCCCGTCCCGCCGAAAGGAGCCGAACATGGCGATGGATATGGACAACATGCTGCAGATGATCAAGGACCGGCAGTGGGCCCTGGCCGACATCGACTGGGACGCACCGGGTGCCGACCTCATCGAGCCGGAGCTCTGGGCCAAGCTCAAGCCGTTCATGTCGGATCTGATGTGGATCGAGAACGTCGGCGCCCGCGGCTTCGCCGCGCTGGCCAGGAAGGCTCCGACCCCGACCCTCAAGAGCATCTACGAGCATTTCCACGCCGAGGAACAAAAGCATGCCAACGCCGAGCTGGCACTGATGCGCCGGTGGGGCATGCTCGACAACGACGAGATCCCCGCACCGAACGTCAACGTCCAGCTGGTGATCAACTGGCTGGACCGGTATTCCGACGACATGGAGCTGAGTTTCCTGGGCACCGTCATCCCGATGCTCGAGGTGGCACTGGACGGGGCACTGATCAAGTTCATCACCGACGAGGTCAAGGATCCGGTCGCCCAGGAGGTCTTCCGGCGGATCAATTCCGACGAATCACGGCACCTGGCTGTCGATTTCGAGGTGATGGACATCCTCGGCCAGGCCGACATGCGCACGCTGCTCATCGAGCTGGTCGGCGGCTGGATCAAGCCCACCTTCCTGATCGGTGTACTCAGTTACTTCCCGCTGCTCAACAAGATGCGCGACAACATCGTCGCCATGGGCGTCGATGAGGAGCGGCTCTACCAGGCCATGCGCCGCTACCGAAGCGTCGGTGAACGGAGTGCGTTCACCCGCCGGCTGCCGATGTACCGGATCGTGTCCTGGCAGGCCCGCAAGGTGATCGACCGGACGTCGAAATATCACTGGCTGGCGGACTCCCTGGTGGTGGCCACCAACCTGATCCCGATGCCGCTGGTCCACCGAACGCCGACGTGGTCACAGGAGCTGACCTACGAGCCGGTCGCCTGAAAGAGGTTCAGGATATGACGATTTCCGTAGCCATCATCGGTGCCGGCTTCGCCGGTATCGGCGCCGCCATCCGCCTCAAGGACCGGGGCATCACCGACTTCGTGATCTACGAGCGGGACACCCGAGTCGGCGGAACCTGGCGCGACAACACCTATCCCGGTGCGGCGTGTGACATCCCGTCGCACCTGTACTCCTACAGTTTTGCGCCGAAGCCGGACTGGTCGCACACCTACTCGGGCAGCGCCGAGATCCTGGAGTACATCGACCACATGGTGGAGTCCTCCGGCGTGGCCGAGCATATCCGTTTCGGGCACACCGTCGACGGCGTCGCCTACGACGCCGAGGCCGGCGAGTGGATCATCGACTTCGCCGAGCACCAGCCGCTCCGGGCCCGCTGCGTCATCGTCGCATCGGGACCGCTGTCCAACGCAAGTTTCCCGAACATCCCCGGGATCGACGACTATGAGGGCCACAAGATCCACAGCGCCCGGTGGGACCACGACTACGCCTTCACCGGCAAGCGCGTCGCCGTCGTCGGCACCGGCGCGAGCGGCGTACAGATCATTCCCGAGCTGGTGAAGGTCGCCGACTCGGTGAAGGTGTTCCAGCGCACCCCCGGCTGGGTGCTGCCGCGCCTCAATGCGCGCACCAGCAGCCTGTTCAAGCGGATCCTCACGGATGTGCCGCTGGCACAGAAGGCGGTGCGCGCGGCCTGGTACTGGGGCCACGAGTCGGTAGCCCTCGGCGTCGTGTGGGACACCCCGCTGACCCGCCTGGTGGAGACCCTCAGCACGGCCAACCTCCGCCTGCAGGTGAAGGATCCGTGGCTGCGCCGGCAGTTGACCCCGGATTTCTCCGCCGGGTGCAAACGCCTGCTGATGACCAGCGAGTACTACCCGGCGCTACAGGCCGACAACTGCAAGCTGGTGACCTGGCCCATTGCCCGGTTGTCGGCCAAGGGAATCCGCACCGTCGAGGGCATCGAGCATCAATTCGACGCCATCGTGTTCGCCACCGGGTTCGACGTGTCCAAGGCGGGCACGCCCTTCCGGATCACCGGCGCCGACGGCAGGGACCTGGCGTCGGAGTGGAGCCGCGGTGCGTTCGCCTACCGCAGCGTCGCGGTCTCCGGCTACCCGAACCTCTACTTCACCTTCGGGCCGAATTCCGGCCCCGGGCACAACTCGGCACTGGTGTACATGGAGGCCCAGATCGACTACATCGTCGAGGCGATCTCCAAGCTGTTCCAGTTCGGCTGGAAGGCACTCGATGTGCGGCCCGAGGCTCAGGACCGCTACAACGAGAACATCCAGCAGCGGTTGCAGTCCACCACCTGGAATTCCGGATGCCAGAGTTGGTACCTGACCGAGGACGGCTTCAACGCGACGATGTTCCCCGGCTTTGCGACGCAGTACGTCAACCAGCTGAAGACGGTGGATCTCGACGACTTCAAGATCACCGCCGCGCAGTCGCAGTCCGGCCTGGTCCCGGCTGGATAGGATGCCACCGTGGCCGAGTACCGGATCGACGACCTGGCGCGAGAGGCGGGAACCACCACCCGCAACGTGCGCGTCTATCAGGAGAACGGACTGCTGACCCGGCCCCAGCGGCGCGGCCGGGTGGCGATCTACACCGATCGCCACCTGCGTCAACTGCAGGCCGTGACCCGGTTGCTCGGCGAAGGCTTCACCGTCAAACACATCCTCAAGTTCCTCACCGGCCTGCAGCGCGGACAGGAGCTGGTGGAGGTGCTGAATCTGGCCGACCTGGAGGAACTGGTCACCTCCCCGTGGTCGCATCCGGACAGCCGGACGATGTCGCTGGCGGAACTGCAGGATCGGCTCGGCGAACTGGACGCCGCGGCCCTGCGCCGACTGTGCGCCAACGGGGTGATCGAACCGGCCGGCGACGCGGACAGCTATCTGGTGCCCGATCGGCGAGTCATCGAGGACTACGCGGCGCTGATCGCCTGCGGCATGCCGCTGACGGAGGTGCTTAAGGCCTCCACGGCGGTCGACAAGAAGCTGGACGCCGCGGCCCGCACCATCGCACACCACGGCTACGCCGAGATCGTCCGGCAACGCGGGGTGGGCTGGTATCCCTCCGATGACACCGAATTGGCCTGGGCCGCCGAGATCATCGCGGTCATGCGCCGGGTCGCGGCCCGGTCTGCGCACGCCAGCCTGGACCGGGCGCTGGAGACCGCGGTACGCAACGAACTCCGCCGGTACAACGAGGCCGCCACGGCCGACTCCGTCCCCGATCTGAAGGCCGCCGCGGACTGATCCGTCGTAGGGTCAGCACATGCATGACGATCGGCGACTGACCGAAGAGCGTCTCGACCGATTCGTGAACGGGTTCCTGAACGGAGCGGTGTACGGCGACAGCGCCCCCGTCGAGGTGACGGCGTGGCCGGTACCCGGCGAGCCCGTCCCGTTCGCCGAAGCGGTGCAGAACACGTTCACCCCGATCGCCGAGGGCACACCGTGGGGCGCCCCGTGGTCGACGATGTGGCTGCACGTGACCGGCACTCCGCCGGCCGACTGGGCCACCCGTCACGGGCACGCCACCGAACTTCGGGTCGAGCTCGGCTTCACCGGCGGCCCCGGATTCAACGCCGAAGGGCTCGTTTACCGCGCCGACGGCACGCTGGTGAAGGGAATCTCGCCGTTCAATGCCTTCGTGCCGCTGGAACCCGGTGAACCCGTCAACCTCTATATCGAGGCGGCGGCCAACCCCGATCTCGGCGGCGATTTCGTCTCCCCCACCCCGCTCGGGGATACGACCACCGCCGGCCAGGATCCGCTGTACCGGCTAGGCCGCATCGACCTCGCGCAGCGTGATCTGACGGTCTGGGAACTGCAGCAGGACATCTGGACACTGTCCGGGCTCATGCATGAGCTGGGGTTCGACCTGCCGCGCCGGCTCGACATCCTGCGCTCCCTGGAGCGCATGCTCGACGCCGTCGACCCCGACGACATCCCCGGCACCGCCGCCGCGGGGCGCGCCGCACTGACCGAATGCCTTGCCCGGCCGGCCTATTCGAGTGCGCATCGGATCACCGCGGTGGGTCACGCCCATATCGACTCGGCCTGGCTGTGGCCGGTGCGGGAGACCGCCCGCAAGTGCGCCCGCACCTTCGCCAACGTGGTCGACCTGATGGACCGCGATCCGGGGTTCCGGTTCGCCTGCTCGTCGGCGCAGCAGTTCGCCTGGGTCAAACAGCGCCACCCCGACCTGTACGCACGGATCGCCGAGAAGGTGGCCGCCGGCCGGTTCATCCCGGTGGGCGGCATGTGGGTGGAGGCCGACACCAATATGCCCGGCGGCGAGGCGATGGCCCGCCAATTCGTCCTCGGCAAGCAGTTCTTCCTCGACGAGTTCGGCATCGACACCACCGAGGTCTGGCTGCCCGACTCCTTCGGCTACTCCGCGGCGATGCCGCAGATCGTCGCGGCGGCCGGGGCGCAGTACTTCTTGACCCAGAAGCTGTCCTGGAATCAGACCAACCGGATGCCGCATTCCACCTTCGTCTGGGAGGGCATCGACGGCACCGGGGTGTTCACCCACTTCCCTCCGGTGGACACCTACAACTCGAATCTCTCCGGCGCCGACCTGGCTCGGGCGCAACGCAACTACCGGGAATCCGGGGTTGCCAACAGCTCGCTGGTGCCGTTCGGCTGGGGCGACGGCGGCGGCGGTCCGACCCGGGAGATGCTCGCCGCGGCGGCGCGCACCGCGTCGCTGGAGGGGTCCCCGACGGTGACCGTCGGCACACCGGAGCAGTTCTTCACCGCCGCGCGCGCCGAATACCCGAACCCGCCGCGCTGGTCGGGCGAGCTGTATCTGGAGTTCCACCGCGGCACCTACACCTCCCAGGCCAACACCAAGCAGGGCAACCGACGCAGCGAGCACCTGCTCCGCGAAGCCGAGCTGTGGTCGGCCACCGCAGCCGTGCGTACCGGATTCGACTATCCGGCAGCCGAACTGGAGGAGATCTGGCAGCTGGTCCTGCTGCAGCAGTTCCACGACATCCTGCCGGGCAGCTCGATCGCCTGGGTGCACCGCGACGCCGAACGCAACTACGCGGCGCTCGCCACCCGGCTGCAGGTGATCATCGACGACGCCACCCGGGCGCTGGCCGGCGCCGGAAACCGGCGGCTGGTGTTCAATGCGGCGCCGCACGCCCGCGACGGCGTCCCCGCGCTCGGGGCCGTCGCCGTCGAGCCCGCGGCGACGGTGACACCCGTTGCCGACGGGGACGGCTTTGTCCTCGACAACGGCGTCATCGCCGCCCGGCTCGACGCCCGGGGCCTGCTGGTGTCGCTGGTCGATGCGGCGTCGGGCCGGGAGGCGATGGCCGGCCCGGGCAACCTGCTGCAGCTGCACCGCGACATCCCGAATCACTGGGAGGCGTGGGATATCGACGAGTTCTACCGGCACAACGTCACCGATCTGACCGGCGCGTCGCCGGTGGCGATCGCCGGTGACGCGGTCGAGATCCGGCGCTCATTCAGCAAATCGACTCTCATCCAACGCATTTCCCTGCGAATCGGCTCACCCGCGCTGGATATCGAACTGGACGTCGATTGGCATGAGCGGCAGAAGCTGCTCAAACTGGCCTTCCCGTTCGACGTGCACGCCGACCGCAGCGCCTCGGAAATCCAGTTCGGCCACGTGTTCCGTCCCACCCACGCCAACACCTCCTGGGACGCCGCCAAATTCGAGATCTGCGCACATCGCTGGGTGCACGTCGGCGAGCCGGGTTACGGGGTGGCGGTGGCCAACGACTCCACCTACGGACACGACATCGTCCGCCGCGGCAACGACGCCACGGTGGTGCGGCTGTCGCTGCTGCGCGCCCCGCGCTATCCCGATCCGCAGGCCGACCAGGGCCGGCATCGCCTGAACATCTCGGTGCGGCCCGGGGCGGCCATCGGCGACGCCGTCGAGGAGGGTTACCGGCGCAACCTGACTCCGCGCATCGTGTCCGGCTCGGCCGAATCGGTGCAACCACTGATCACCGTGGACAACCCGGCGGTGATCGTCGAAGCGGTCAAGCTGGCCCAGGACGGCGGTGGCGACGTCGTCGTACGGCTCTACGAGTCCCGCGGCGGTCGCGCGGACGCAACGGTGCGGGCGAACTTCGGCTACCACGACGTCGTCGTCACCGACCTGCTGGAACGGGCGATCGAGGAGCCCCGCGCCGCCGGTGACGTCCGGCTGACGCTGCGCCCCTTCAAGATCGTGACGCTGCGCTTTTGTCGGGGCCCGCGCTCCTCCTCGCCGGCGGTACCGCACGGTGATCGACCGTCGCCCTGACTAACGCCGATCGATCCATTCGATATACCCGCGCCCGGAAATCGGGCGACCCTCGAACCGGCCGGTGTACTCGTAGCTGCCCGCGAATCCGGCGGCCATGCCGTAGGCGAAATCGTCGTTGCTGGTGCCGTCAATGTCGATGAGTTCGCGTCCGTCGTCGTCCAGGACGCGCCAATGGAATTGGCCGGGCAACGTCATCCATGCCCCATCGGGGGTTTGCGCAGCCCGAAGCTCGTCGGTGACGACGTGGGTGAATCCACGCGTGTAGACCCGCGTGCCGCTGTCTGCCCGGCGCACGTAGACGCTCTGCTGCACCGGCAGCCCGAGCGGGCCGAGTACCTCGACCATCAGCACCTGGGTCGTCGCGTCGATGTTGAGGATCTGGTAGGTGAAGAAGTACATCGGCAGCGGTATGTCGGTCCGGCCGCGGGCGTACTCATAGGTGCACAGACCGGAGCTTTCCAACACCTCCCCGGTTGCGGTCGAGGTGAAGCGGGCGTCGTATTCACACAACAGACTCCAGTGGTCGTAGACCCCGCGCATGTGCACAAAGTGTGAGATCACGTCGGTGGGCCTCGCGGCGATCTCGGCCCGCAGTCCGTCGGTGACGGCGCTCACCTGCACCCGATCCCGCGTTCGCTGCATCCGGAGGGCATTGCCGAAGGACAGATCCACCTGTGGCGCGTCGGTTCCGGTCTCTGCGACGAATTCGCATTCGTCGGCGATGCTGTACGGCCGGAAATTGTCCCTCGACACCCCGGAACCGATGAGCAGCCACGCCGAGTCTTGCGGTGTGGTGCGGACCAGCGAGGGTGCGGCAAAGATCGGAACGTTTGCCGCGGTACCCAACACGGCGATGATGTCGAAGAACCCGAACGGCTCCGCGAGGCCGGGAATCATCAGGCCGTAGTGCGCGATCTTCCAGCCGCCGCGTGGCAGATGTTCTGGAACCCGCGGATCATAGCGGCGGGAATTGAGCTTGCCGGTCCGGTTCACCAAGCCGATGATCGGATCGGGTATGCGAGCGCGTATCACGGATGCCACGTTACCGAGCGGCCCCGAGCCGATCGGTGGAGATGATCAGCGGGGTTTTCGGCGGCCGTTATCGTGAGCTGGTGCCCGACGAGCTTTCCGAACTGCTGCGCCGCCGCGCGCTGACCGAAGACGCCGCCCGTCCCGACGCCGTGCAACGCCGGCACGCAGCCGGTGGTCGCACCGCCCGGGAGAACATCGCCGACCTGGTCGACCCCGGATCATTCGTCGAATACGGCCGGTATACCGTTGCTGCGCAACGGGATCGGCGTGAACTGACCGACCTGATCGCCAACACCCCGGCCGACGGTCTGATCGCGGGTACCGCGCGGATCAACGGTGAACTTTTCAGCCCGGAACGCAGCGCCGCCGCGGTGCTGTCCTACGACTACACCGTGCTGGCCGGCACCCAGGGGGTGTTCGGGCACTTCAAGAAGGACCGGTTGTTCGAGCTGATCGAGCGGATGCGGCTGCCCACGGTGTTCTTCGCCGAAGGCGGCGGCGGACGGCCCGGCGACACCGACTATCCGACCGTTTCGTCGCTGGAAGTGCGGGCGTTCAAACTGTGGGCCGCGCTGTCGGGGGTGGTGCCGCGCATCGCGGTGGTCAACGGTCGGTGCTTCGCGGGCAATGCGGTCATCGCGGGCGCCTCGGATCTGATCGTGGCCACCCGGGGCTCCTCGCTGGGGATGGGCGGCCCGGCGATGATCGCCGGCGGCGGGCTCGGTCACGTCGCGCCCGATGACGTCGGGCCGATGTCCGTGCAGGAGCCCAACGGCACGGTGGACGTGGTGGTCGATGACGAGGCCGAGGCCGTCGCGGTGACCAAGAAGCTGCTGGGCTATTTCCAGGGCACGGTCCCGGCCGGGCCGGTCGCCGACCAGACGTCGTTGCGCACGATCCTGCCCGAGCGCGCTCGTCGCGCCTACTTGGTCGGCCCGATCATCGAGACCATCGCCGACGGGGATTCGGTGACGTTCCTGCGGCGCAGGTTCGCACCCGAACTGGTCACCGCCCTGGCCCGGGTCGACGGCCGCGCGGTGGGCGTCGTCGCCAACAACACCATGGCACTGGCCGGGGCACTGACGGCGGCGGCCTCGGACAAGGCGGCCCGGTTCCTGCAGCTGTGCGAGGCGTTCGGGCTTCCGGTGATCTCGCTGATCGACTGCCCGGGTTTCATGGTCGGCCCCGATGCCGAGTCACACGCGCTGGTGCGCCGGGCATCGCGGATGCTGGTCGCCGGGGCCGCGCTGACGGTACCGCTGATCGCGGTGATCCTGCGCCGCGGCTACGGGCTGGGCGCCCAGGCGATGGCCGGCGGCAGCCTGCACGAGCCCCTGCTGACCGTCGCCTGGCCCGGCGCGCACCTGGGACCGATGGGGTTGGAGGGCGCGGTGCGGCTTGGGCTGCGCAAGGAACTCGACGCGATCGAGGATCCCGAGGCGCGTGAGGACGTGGTCCGCCACGCCACCGCCGCCGCGCAGGAGCACGCCAAGGCACTCAATGCCGCCCGGCATTTCGAGATCGACGACGTGATCGACCCGGCCGACACCCGGGGGCTGATCAGCGCGACGCTGGCCGCCGCCGCGGGTGGGCACCGCGCCCCGCGACCCCGGTTCGTCGACACCTGGTAGCGCCGGTCAGGGTTGCAGCGCGAGGTCCTCAGGGTCGGCGTAAACGTCGGTCCGCTTCATCGCCAGGTACCAACGGGTGTACCTATGGGCGACGGCATTCGCAGGAGCTTTTCTACATATCTGAGCGGCCTCGAGATTCTGTTCACTCAGCCGACCCTCACCGCCGCGGTTCCGGCGCCGGCACTGCGATGACGTGGGGTTGACGACGGTGGGCGGGGTTGCTCTACTCACAGTAGGCGCGGCGATTCGTGCAGTTCGCGCAGAGTGGCGCCTCGACCCGGTCGGCGTAAGCGCCAACCGTGAATTAGGAGTAGCGCCGATGATTCTGTCGCAACCCACCGGCAAGCCGGCCGCCACCATCGGTCTGGCGGTGTTGACCGGTGGACTGTGGTTGGGCCTGGTCACCGCAATCGCCCCGGCGGCCCATGCGGACCGGGGAGCGGGCACCGCGTCGTCAGACCATGCCCGCCCGGACAGGACGTCGGCCGGGCGGCAATCGGGCTCGGGTGCAGCGGGGGGCGCCGGTGCCACCCCCTCGTCGCACGACCACAACGGTGCAACAGGTGGCGATCCCGGCGCCGACGGCCAGGGCACCCGGGTGAGCAAACCCGGCGGTGACGTTGCTCGCCCGACCGGGGTGCGCAGTTCCGACGGTTTGGCGAAATTCAGCGGCATCGATGACGCCGCCGGGGCTGCACGGAGTGGTGCGCCGGGACAATTCCGGCAGAGCCGACGGCTCGACCGCGGGATTGGAACGAGTCGGCCCGCTGCCCCGGCGCGGTCGCTGGAGCGATTGACCGGCGACGGAGTGCAGCGGGGTCAGGCGCTCCGGGCGGCCGTCGGTACCGATGACCCCCAGCAGGGACCGAGGCCTTCGGCGCCCGATCCTGCACCGGTGTCAGCCGTGGAAACGACGCCGGTGCAGACGCTCACATCAGTTGATGCGATTGCCGAGATCCCCGCGGTGCTGGCGAGCAACACAGCCACCGCGTTGTCGACCGCATCGGGATCGTTCGCCGAGAAGGCGCAGGCCCGCGGCCGCGAGTTCATGGCTGCGCTGACCGCTCGGGTTCCGGGTGCACAGACCCAGCGGATGCAGAACGCGGCGACGCCGATCAACTCGGTGGCAGAAGTTGTCGACGTGGTTCGCGACGGTGTTGATTCCGTGGTCAATCCGGCGCGGTCGGGGGACCTGGCGCGGGTCGAGGCCACGCCCAGCACCGCGGCCCTGACGAAACTCACCGCACAGTTGCGCACGTTGGCCGGCGACACCGCCCAGGAACTGCACTTCATGGCCGTCGGCACCCAGGCCACCGTCGTCGGGGTGGGGAGCTCACTGCGGCAGGGCGTCGACACGTTGGCCGACGCGCAGAAGGTGGGACCGGTCGACGTGATCGGTTCCCTGGCCTTCGCGGTGCTCGGTGCCTTCATGCAGATACTGTCCGGGCCGGCGGTGGTGCCGCTGGGCAGCAACGTGACCGCTCGGACGTCGACGCTGGTGCTGCCGGACTCCGGCACCGAGGTCCGGGCGGATTGGTACTTCCCGGAGAACGCCAACGAAAGCACCCGGCTGATCTATCTGCAGCACGGGTTCTTCGCCACCGGCCCGCTCTACAGCTACACCGCGGCGTATCTGGCGGAGAGCACGGACAGCATCGTCGTCGCGCCGACGATGTCGTGGAACTCGTTCGATCCCAACGGCGAATCGCTCGGCGGTGCTGCGCTGCAACAGGAGGTGGCGGACCTGTTCGCGGGCGACCGGCCCGAGCTGACGGCCAGTGCAAGAGAAGCCGGATACACCGGGACGCTGCCCGAGCAGTTCGTGCTCGTCGGACATTCTCTGGGCGGCGCGCTGGTGATGGGCGCCGCGGACAGGATGGATCCGGCGACTCTGGCGAATCTGAAGGGCGTCGTGCTGCTGGATGCCGTCGACTCCAACAACGCCGTTGCCGACGGGCTGGTTCGACTCAGCGGCGACGATTATCGCCCGGTGCTCAATATCTCGTCGGAGCCCTACATATGGAACCTGGACGGGACGGTCGCCACCGAGTTGCAGGCCGCGCGTCCAACCGATTTCAACGGGGTGATGCTGGTCGGCGGGCGTCATATCGATGCGGCACAGGGCGGCAACCCGGTTTTCCAGGTCATCGAATACGCCCTGGCGGGTTTGTCGAAGCCGGCCAACGTTGCGGCGGTCCAGACGCTCTCCAGCAGTTGGATCGACGACATGTTCGACGGGATCGCACCCAGCTACGACCCGAACGGCCCCGCCACCGCGAAGCCGCTGGCGGAGGCGGCCGGAAAAACGGTGTCGCCTTTGACGTCCGTCAAGATGATCGTGGACTCCTGGCTCACGTTTGCCGGATAGCCGGTACCAGCTGGCACTCGGTCCGCTAGCTGCGCAGTGTTCCGGGGCCTGCGCCGAAAGAGGGCGCCGTGCGTGGGTCAGCGGCGACTCTCGCCGGAAAGCAGAAACTTCCTGCTCCCAGGGGGTTTATTGTGGCCAGGGCCGGGATCGAACCGGCGACCTTCCGCTTTTCAGGCGGACGCTCGTACCAACTGAGCTACCTGGCCGGAAGGCAAGTTTCCTCGCCGTTCTGGCGACCCTGACGGGACTCGAACCCGCGACCTCCGCCGTGACAGGGCGGCGCGCTAACCAACTGCGCCACAGGGCCTTGCTTTCCTGCGTGCTCCGGCAATGCTGCCGTTGCGTACCCCCAACGGGATTCGAACCCGTGCTACCGCCGTGAAAGGGCGGCGTCCTAGGCCACTAAACGATGGGGGCCAATCCGAATCACTCCGGGGTACTCACAACGCTGCACGTTGGGAGCGTCGATAGCTTAGGGCACCGGACGCCCAATTCCCAAACCGATTGACAGCAACCCGTCTACCAGCGCCGATCCCGACGACGCCGCACCACGCGCCCTCGGTGTCGACACCCACCGCGGAGTCGGTATGGTGTTGGCTCACGCCCCTATAGCTCAGTCGGTAGAGCTACGGACTTTTAATCCGCAGGTCCCAGGTTCGAGCCCTGGTGGGGGCACAAAACTGCACACGCCGTCGACGGGAAGATCATCGGTCGCTCACCGAGAAACGACCGGCCGCGCGGCCGTGACAGCGCCTTCACCGCGAAATCTGGCAGCGAGACGACCTGCACCGAAGACTCCGTATTCCCGGTATCCAGGCGCCTCAGGCCCTCACCAGCGATCCTGGCGACCTTCAGCTTCCGCGCAGCACTCCGGTAGGTCGTCATCGTGGCGGGCGACCGGTTCGAGTCCTCGGGCACGGGCTGCTCGCCGTCATCCTCGCCGCCGTGCTGGTGACGATCGCCTCGCTATGCCAGACGCCGACCGATAGTCGCCCGGTCGGCCCGACGTCGGGGTCGTCGTCGCGGGCGCCGATCACCTCCGGACACCGATCCACATCGTCGGTGCCGCGGACGACGGTCACCCGGCCCAGCGGCAAGCCGACCTGCCGAGACCTCGGCCGCACCGACATCCCGCGCGGTGACCCGGACTATGCGCCATGGCTCGATGGTGATGGGGATGGGATTGCGTGCGAATCCCGGAAGCCCCGCTGACCCGACGGTTACGCTCCACGCTCATGTGGGGAAAATTCGCCGCGGCCATCGCCGCCCTGTCGATCGTCGCTGCCGCGCCGGCCGGCGCCGAACCCGCCGACGACACGTTCATCGGTGCACTCGACGCGCAGGTCATCCCGTACACCAGCCGTGATGCGGCGATCGCTGCGGGCAAGTCCGTCTGCGACGGCTTCGGCCAGGGCGACAGCTTCGACGCGGTCACCGTGGGTGTGCGAGAGGCTGGGTCGCAGCTGACGTCGCTGGACCAGGCAGTCGCGTTCGTGAAGGCTGCGGCGGAGGCGTATTGCCCGCAGGATGCGAATCCGAATGCTGCGCAGGCGGTTACGCCGGAATCGTGGGGTATGGATGACGGTATCGGTGTTGGTCCGCGGGCGGCCGGTACGGCGTGTCTGGCGGCGGAGTCTCACCAGTGGGCGGATTCGACGGATGGTAGTGGTAAGGCGTTGTGGTGTCCGCCGCCGGCGTTCGTCTGGGTGCACGTGAGCTGAACACCGAAAGCCGCTTCGGCCTCCAGGTGCACACCGGAACATGGCCGGCAAAAGGACTCCTCGCCACGGTCATGGCGCAAGAGGGCAGCCGCGAGGGGCGGTCAGGCCGCGACGGCGCTGATCTCCCGGCATTTGCGGCAGCGCATCCGGCGGGCATCGATCGGAACGGCGTTCTTGGTCTTGCACTTCGGGCAGGCGATCGTGCGCAGCTCGCGTTTGGCCTCGGCGGCCGGCTTGGCGGCCGGCTTCGGCGAGGCAGCGGGCTTGTCCTCAACGGCGTTCGGCTCGGACTCGACGGCGGCCTTCGGCTCGGGCTCGACGGCGGCCTCCGGCTCCGCGGCCTCGGGCTGGACGACGACGGGCTCCGGCTCGACAGCCGCAACCTCGACAGCCGCAACCTCAACCTCGGCGACCGGCTCCGCAGCGGCCTCGGCAACCTCGACGGCCTCAACAACCTCGACGACGGGCTCCTCCACCGCCGCGGCCGACTGGACACCGTCGGCCGGCGCGTCCGATCCGGCCGTCTCGGGCTCCGCGGACTCGGCTGCCTCAGCCGCCGCCCGGGCGGCCTTGCGCTTGGCCACGCCGGCCAGCGTCGCGCGCGCCGAAATCAGTCGAGCGCGCTCGACCGCGCCGTGCGGGGCCAGGATCGCCAGCCCGACGCCCAGCGGGCCGAGGAAGAAGAACGTGATGGCGGCAAATGCCCATGGATTGCGTTCCCGGTCGTTGGCGATCAGGCCGGCTACCGCGGCACTGATACCCCAGAGGACGAACACCGAGGCCCCCGTGACCACATACTCCATAAACCGATCTCCATATCGCGGACAGCAACGTGCCCCGGGGCGGAGCGCGCTGGTTACAGCAAAAACTACCCGAACGAGCCGGGCCGCCCGGGGTGGATGGGCCGCGTCGTCGTCACCGTGGTGACCGCGGGGCCACCCGTGGGTGCGGTCGAGGCGCCCAGGATGAACGCCACCGCGCCGACGACCAGCGCCACCACGACCGCGACCAGCAGCACCAGGTGCCAGATCGGCCGACGCATCAGCACCGGCTGCGGCACCATGATCACCGGCGGCGACGGCGCCATCACGGGCGCATGAGCCTGGGCCGGAACAGGCTGAGGAACGGGCGCAGGGGCGGCAACCGGAGCGGCGGGCTGCAGCATCGGCAGCGGCCCGGTCACCGGATCACCACCGACGTCGATCAGTTCGGCCATCATCGCCTCGGCGCTGGGGAATCGCGCGGCCTCCTCCGGGGTCATCGCCCGGTCGACGATGGCCGCGAGCTGTGGATCGATGTCGGGGCGCAGCACGGCCACCGGCGGCGGCGGGTTCTCGGTGATGGCCCGCGCCAGGGCCACCAGGTTTTCCTGCGGGAAGGCCCGCCGGCCGGTCAGCGCCTCGTAGCCGACCACGCCGACGGCGTACAGGTCGTCGGAGACCGTCGCCGGGCGCCCGGTGAGCCGCTCCGGGCTCATATAGGCCATCGTGCCCATGATCTGCCCGGTCTGGGTGTGGAAGGTCTCGGGCCCCTTGGCCAGCCCGAAGTCGGCGACCTTGGCCGATCCTGTCGCGGTGAACAGGATGTTGGCCGGTTTGATGTCGCGGTGCAAGATGCCGGCGGCATGGGCGGCCGACAGCGCCGCCAGCACCTCGACCAGCATCCGCCGGACATACGGCGGAGGCACCGGCCCCATGGCGATCACCTCGGCGAGGCTGCGCCCGGGCAGCCGCTCCATCACCAGGTACGGCGCACCGCGGTGCTGGCCGCTGTCGTAGACGTTGACGATGTTGGGGTGGTGCAGCGCCGATGCCGCCTGCGCCTCCAGCCAGAACCGGTGCAGGTACTCGGGATTGGTGTCATAGCCGGCATAGAGCAGCTTGATGGCGACGGAATACCCGGTCCGGGTGTCGATGGCCTCGCGCACCTCGGCCATACCGCCACGGCCCAGGACGCCACGAACCTCGTAGCGGCCGCCGAGCAGTTCGGGGGCCATCATGTGCACCACCTTATTCTGCCCGCGCCCCCGCGCGGCCGCAGACACTATCGGTACGGGCAGTAGTGCATCGGGTTGTCCCGCTCGGACAGCGGGGGCAGATTGCGGACCGGGGTCTCCGGCGGCGGGCTGTCGGCCGGGATCCGCCCGGCGGCACGGTCGAGCGCCGCCCGGGCGCGCGGGTGTTTGCGGTACCGCGGCGGCACCAAGGAAAACGAGATGCGCACGACGTCGCAGAACCGGCGGTGCCACCATTCGTCGCGCCGTGACCAGCTGAACCCCAGCAAATCCCGGACCGGCTGGTCGTAGAGCCCGACGGTGAACCAGAGCAGCAGCGGCGCCACCAGCCGTCGTTGCACCGGGGCGAACACCGCGTCCGGCACGAACGCGGCGAACGGCGGCTTCGGGTAGTCGGCCAGCGCCAGCACCTGACGGGTCGCCGGGTTGTCCTCCAGCACCTCCCGGCACATCCGCTCCCAGTACGCCTGGAACTCCTCCCAGCTGGCCGGCACCGGCCGCATGCTCATCCCGTACATGGCGTACCACCCGACGTGCTCGTCGAACAGCCGGCGCTTCTCGTCCTCGGTGAGCCCGCCGCTGAGATTGTCGGCGTCGATGAGAGTGCCGACGAAGAATGTGGAGTGCGCCCAGTAGAAGACCTCCGGGTTGAGCGCGTGGTAGCGCCGGCCCTGGTCATCCACACCTTTGATGTCGACGTGATAGTCGCGCACCTCGGCCCCGGTGCCCGGGGCGCGTTCGCCGTCGAAGACCACCCCGGCGATCGGGTACAGCGAACGCAGCACCCGCTGCCACGGCTCCTCGGCGAACGACGAGTAGTCCGTCACCGCCGCCCCGAGCTGCGGGTGCATGTTCTGCATGGTTCCGGCAAACGGGCCCTGCAGCATGCCGCGCCAGTCCCCGAAGTACTTCCACGTCAATGACCCCGGACCCAGGGGTGTCACTGCCGTGGTGGGCCTATGTTGAGTCACCGGCGATCACGTCCGATCGTTGAAGAAACGACAACACTGGACAAAAATGACTACATACGTTGTCATCGATGAGTTTAGGAGCCCCGTGAATTCCGGTCAACGCCGCGGTCGATGGTCCGGCGTCCCCCTCTCCGACCGTCCCTCGCGCCGCCGCGACGCGCTGCTGGCCGCGGGCATCGCCGCGCTCGGCGCCCCCGACGGCCCGGCGCTGACGGTACGGGCGATCTGCCGCGAAGCTCGCCTGACCGAACGTTATTTCTACGAAAGCTTCACCGACCGTGAGCAATTCGCCCGCGCGGTGTACGACGAGGTCGGCAACTCGGCGATGGCCGCCCTGGCCTCGGCGAGCGGCCCGCGCCAGGCCGTCGAACGCTTCGTCGCCCTGATGGTCGACGACCCCGCCCGCGGCCGGGTGCTGCTGCTGGCGCCGGCGGCCGAACCCGCGCTGATGCGCAGCGGCCCGGACTGGATGACCGACTTCATCACCCTGCTGCAGCAACGACTGCCCGGCACCGTCGACCCGATCGCCGCCCAGCTGACCGCCATCAGCATGATCGGCGGCCTCACCGCCCTGTTCACCGCCTATCTCGACGGCCGACTGCAACTCGACCGGGAACGCTTCATCGACTATTGCGTGGCCCTGCTCACGACACGGATAGTCGACTAAGGGGCAAATAAGGCGCAAATAAGGACAAACGTCACAATTGCGCCACACCGCCCCCCGGAAAACTTGATGCAACCGATGGACACAGATATATTGACTGCAACCATCAGGTACAGATAACTGGAGGGCCCGTGCCTAAAGACCTGACCGACCTGCAACTGCTGACCGAGCTTCAGCCGGTCGTGGAAGAGAACATCAACCGCCACATGAAGATGGCGCGCGAGTGGAACCCGCACGACTACATCCCGTGGTCGGACGGCAAGAACTACTACGCCCTCGGCGGCCAGGACTGGGATCCGGAGTCCTCCAAGCTCTCCGAGGTCGCGCAAACCGCGATGGTGCAGAACCTGCTGACCGAGGACAACCTGCCGTCCTATCACCGCGAGATCGCGATGAACTTCTCCATGGACGGCCCGTGGGGCTTCTGGGTCAACCGCTGGACCGCCGAGGAGAACCGGCACGGCATCGCCCTGCGCGACTACCTGGTCGTGACCCGCGCCGTCGACCCCGTCGAGCTGGAGATCACCCGGATGGAGCAGGTCACCCGCGGCTTCTCCCCGGGCCAGAACCACCAGGGTGACCTGTTCGCCGAGAGCCTGTTCGACGCCGTCATGTACGTCTCGTTCCAGGAGCTCGCCACCCGCGTGTCGCACCGCAACACCGGCAAGGCGTGCAACGACCCGGTCGCCGACGCGCTGCTGGGCAAGATCTCCAACGACGAGAACCTGCACATGATCTTCTACCGGGACACCAGCGCCGCCGGCCTGGACATCTGCCCCAACCAGGCGATGCACTCGCTGCACCGGGTGCTGCGTAACTTCCGGATGCCCGGGTTCACCGTGCCGGAGTTCCGCCGCAAGGCCGTCATCATCGCCGTCGGCGGTGTCTACGACCCGCGCATCCACCTCAACGACGTGGTGATGCCGGTGCTCAAGAAGTGGCGGATCTTCGAGCGCGAGGACTTCACCGGCGAGGCCGCGCGGATGCGCGACGACCTGGGTCTGCTCATGGAGGAGCTCGAAGAGACCTGCGTGAAGTTCGAGGTTGCCAAGGAACGACGGCTGGAGCGTGAGCGCAAGGTCGCCGAGAAGAAGGCGATGAAGAACCTGCTGGTGTCGTCATCGGCGTAACCGAAGCGCCGGCGACGGCGAACCCCTCGGCTTCATCGGCCCGATCCGCCCTGCGGATCGGGCCGATCGAGTTGGCCAGCCCGGTGGTGCTGGCCCCGATGGCCGGCGTGACCAACGTCGCCTTCCGCACCTTGTGCCGGGAGCTGGAGATCGAACGGGCCGGCACGGTCAGTGGCCTCTACGTCTGCGAAATGGTGACCGCGCGGGCGCTGGTCGAACGCCACCCGGTGACCCTGCACATGACGACGTTCGGCCCGGACGAGTCCCCGCGGTCGCTGCAGCTCTACACCGTCGACCCGGACACCACCTACGACGCGGCCCGGATGATCGCCACCGAGGGCCTGGCCGACCACATCGACCTGAACTTCGGCTGCCCGGTGCCCAAGGTCACCCGCCGCGGCGGCGGCGCCGCGCTGCCCTACAAGCGCCGACTGTTCGGCCGGATCGTCGCGGCCGCCGTGCGGGCCTGCGCCGGCACCGACATCCCGGTCACCGTGAAGTTCCGGATCGGGATCGACGACGACCACCACACCCACTTCGACGCCGGCCGGATCGCCGAGGCCGAGGGTGCCGCCGCGGTCGCCCTGCACGCCCGCACCGCCGCCCAGCGCTACTCCGGCACCGCCGACTGGTCGGCCATCGCCGCCCTCAAAGAGCAGGTGACGACCATCCCGGTGCTCGGCAACGGCGACATCTTCGATGCCGACGACGCCCTGGCCATGATGGCTGAGACCGGGTGCGACGGGGTGGTGATCGGGCGCGGCTGCCTGGGCCGGCCGTGGCTGTTCGCCGAGCTGTCGGCGGCCTTCAACGGCGTACCGGCCGCGACCCCGCCCACCCTCGGCGAGGTCGCGACCATCATCGGCCGCCACGGTGAACTGCTGGCCGAACACTTCGGCGAGGACAAGGGCATGCGGGACATCCGCAAACACGTCGCCTGGTATCTGCACGGCTTCCCGGCCGGCGCGGACCTGCGCCGCGCACTGGCCCTGGTCAAGACCCGCGGCGAACTCGAAACCCTGCTCGGCGAGCTCGACGGCGACGTACCGTTCCCGCCGCACGCCGCCGGTCCGCGGGGCCGCCAGGGTTCCCCGTCGGCGGTGTCGCTGCCCGACGGTTGGCTGGCCGATCCCGACGATCTGACCGTCCCGACGGCCGCCGACGTGATGAATTCCGGCGGCTGAGCAGCGCTACCGCTAGCAAACTGCAACATTTCCGGAATCGGAGCTACGGGCCGTTTTCGATACCATAGGAACTCGTTCCATTTCGCCCAAACGGCGCGATGGGCACCCGAACGTGCCAACTATCCGCCCCGGGAGGATCCGCGATGAGTGACGGCCACGACCCCGCGGCGCCGCCGCGGTCGGGGGCCGCGCCGTGGGAACGACAGCCCGTCGTGCCCGCCGGATTCGACCAGAGCGGCGAACCCGACCCGACCGCCGGGTTCCATCCGACATCCGGCCCGCCGCCCGCGCCGCCCGCCCCGGAGCCGGAACCGGCCGCCCGCTCGAGCGGACACCATACCGACGGCATCCCGGCGGCCGAGCTGATCGCCCGCCTCGGCGGCCTGCCCCCGCGTCCCGCCCCCGAGCCCGACCCGGCCTTCCCACCGGTCCCGGTGCCGCCGTCCGCACCCGCGGACCCACGGCCCGTCCTGCCGCCCGCCCCGCAACGCGCCCGGCAGCACGATCCCGAGGCCCCCGAACCTGAGGCCAAAGCCCACACCCACCGTCCCCGGCACCCGCTGCTGCTGGCCGGGCGCAGCCTGATCGCGCTGATCGCGATCACCGCGCTGGTGCTGACCGGCGGTGCCTGGCAGTGGATGGCCAGCAAGAACCACGCGCTGAGGCAGGTGGCCGCGCTCGATCCCAACTCCCGCGACATCCGCGACGCCAACGCCCAGTACGGCGACGAGAACTTCCTGATCGTCGGCGTCGACAGCCGCTACGGCGAGAACTCCGGCATGGGCGCCGGAGACACCGAAGACGCCGGCGGCGCCCGCTCCGACAGCATCATCCTGGTGAACATTCCGGCGAACCGGAAACGCGTCGTCGCGGTGTCCTTCCCGCGCGATCTCGCCATCACCCCGATGCGCTGCGAGGCGTGGAACGCCGCCACCGGCGACTACGGCCCGGTGTACGACGAGGAGACCGGCGAATACGGCCCGGACTACCTCTACACCGAGACCAAACTCAATTCCGCCTATTCCTTCGGTGGGCCGAAGTGCCTGGTCAAGGTGATCCAGAAGATCTCCGGACTGTCGGTCAGCAGGTTCATGGCCGTCGACTTCGCCGGGTTCTCCAAGATGGTCGACGCCCTCGGCGGCGTCGACGTCTGCAGCACCACCCCGCTGGAGGACTACGAGTTGGGCACCGTCCTGGAGCACGCCGGCCACCAGCGCATCGACGGCCACACGGCACTCAACTATGTTCGCGCCCGTCAGGTCACCACCGAGGTCAACGGCGACTACGGCCGCATCAAACGCCAGCAGTTGTTCCTGTCCTCGCTGCTGCGCTCGATGATCTCCAAGGACACCTTCTTCTCGCTGTCCAAGCTCAACAACGTGGTCAACACGTTCATCGCCGACAGCTACGTCGCCAACATCACCACCAAGGACCTGGTCGACCTGGGCCAATCCGTGCAGGGCATCGCGGCCGGCCGGATCACCTTCGTGACGCTGCCCACCACCGGCATCACCGACGCCGACGGCAACGAGGAGCCCTACACCGGCGCGATCGAGGCGCTGTTCGACGCGATCATCGACGACGATCCGTTGCCCGGTGAGAACGACAAGAACGAGACCACCACCGCGGTGAGCACCACCGGCTCCAGCGCGAGCGGCTCGCACACGACGACCAGCACGACCACGACGACGACCACCGCGGCCGCCGAACCGAGCACCGAGACCGTCGACGTCGCGGCGGTGGCGCCGCACGGTGTCAACGTGCACGTGTCCAACTCCACCCCGCACGCCGGGCTCGGTTCGTCGACGAGCACCGCCCTGGCCGCGCACGGGTTCTCCGTCGACACCCCCGACGATTATTCGACCGAGCTGACGCACACCGTGGTGCGCTACTCCCCCGGTAACGAGGAGGCGGCAGCGACCGTCGCGGCCAGCCTGGGCAATCCGCCGATCGAACGGATCAGCGGCCTCGGCGAGGGCGTGCAGGTGATCCTCGGGGCCGACTTCACCACGGTCGGCGCGCCGCCGGCGGCCGGCTCGACGATCCAGGTGCGGAAGCTCCAAGGCTCGTCGGAGACCGCGACGGCCGACCTGCCCGCCGGCATCAGCCTGACCAACGCCGCGGACGTCACCTGCGAGTAGCGTCGTTCACCGGGCGTTCGCCGGAGCCACATGCCACGATCCAGCACCGCGACGTACCCTAGGTAGATGCGCACCGCCTACCACGATCAGCTCGCCGCACTGTCCACCCGGTTGGGCGACATGTGTGGGCTGTCCGGCCGGGCGATGGAGCGCGCCACCCAGTCCCTGCTGCAGGCCGACCTGCTGCTGGCCGAGCAGGTGATCTCCGATCACGACCAGATCACCAGGATGAGCGCCCAGGCCGAAGAGGAAGCCTTCATGATCCTGGCGCTGCAGGCACCGGTCGCCGGTGACCTGCGATCCATCATCGCCGCCATCCAGATCGTCGCCGACATCGACCGGATGGGGGCCCTGGCCCTGCACGTCGCGAAGATCACCCGTCGCCGTCACCCCCAGCACGCCCTGCCCGAGGAGGTCAACGGCTACTTCGCCGAAATGGGCCGGCTAGCGGTGGAACTGGGCAACAGTGCCCGCGAGGTGCTGCTGTCCCGCGACCCGGAGCAGGCCGCCCGCATCCACGAAGACGACGACGCGATGGACGACCTGCACCGGCACCTGTTCACCGTGCTGATGGACCGGGAGTGGCGCCACGGTGTTGCCGCCGCCGTCGACGTGACCCTGCTGGGGCGCTTCTACGAGCGCTTCGCCGACCACGCCGTTGAGGTCGCCCGCCGGGTCATCTTCCAGGTCACCGGCACGTTCCCCGAGGAACGCGCCTGCGACACCCCGTAATTCGGGTCAGCCGAACCGCCCGGAGATTCAGCCGAACCGCCCGGAGATATAGTCCTCCGTCGCCTTCTCGGTCGGGTTCGAGAAGATCTTCTCGGTGTCGTCGATCTCCACCAGCCGGCCCGGTTTCCCGGTCGCCTCCAGGTTGAAGAACGCGGTCTGGTCGCTGACCCGAGCGGCCTGCTGCATATTGTGCGTGACGATCACAATCGTGAAGTCCTGCTTCAGTTCTGCGATCAGGTCCTCGATCGCCAGCGTGGAGATCGGGTCCAGCGCCGAACACGGCTCGTCCATCAACAGCACCTCGGGTTGCACCGCGATGGCGCGCGCGATGCACAGCCGCTGCTGCTGACCGCCGGACAGTCCGCCGCCGGGTTCGTCGAGCCGGTCCTTGACCTCGTTCCACAGGTTGGCGCCCTTGAGCGACTGCTCCACCGTCTCCTGGAGAACCTTACGGTTGCGGACGCCCTGCAGCTTCAGACCGGCGACGACGTTGTCGCGAATCGACATGGTGGGGAACGGGTTCGGACGCTGGAACACCATGCCCACCGTCTTACGGACGCCAACCGGGTCGACACCGGATCCGTAGATGTCGTCGCCGTCGAGCAGTACCGAACCCTCGACGCGGGCACCCGGGATCACCTCGTGCATCCGGTTGAGGGTGCGCAGCACCGTCGACTTGCCGCAGCCCGACGGTCCGATGAATGCCATCACGCTGCGCGGCGACACCGACAGCGACACCTCGGCCACCGCGTGGAACGAGCCGTAGTAGATGTTGACGTCTTTGAGATCCAGACGTTTCGCCATGCCGTTTCCCCTAAACCTTTTTCGGGGCGAAGAATTTCGCGACGAATCGCGCGCCCACATTGAGTACCGCAACCAGAATGACCAGCGTCAGTGCCGCGCCCCAGAGCCGGTCGGAGGTGACCGGGTTGCCCGCGCCGCCCGCCGACACCTGGTCGAACATCATGCCGGGCAGGGAGCCCTGGAACCCGTTGAACATGTCGAAATTGATGGCCTGGGAGTAGCCGACCAGGATCAGCAGCGGCGCCGTCTCGCCCATCACGCGGGCCAGCGCCAGCATGATGCCGGTGACGATGCCCGACAGCGCCGTCGGGATCACGATGCGCGCGATGGTCTTCCACTTCGGGACACCCAGCGCATAACTGGCTTCCCGCAGGTCCATCGGGACGATGCGCAGCATCTCCTCGGTGGACCGCACGATGACCGGGATCATCAGCAACACCAACGCCAGTGCCACCGCGAAACCGGAACGCTGGAAGCCCAGTGTCGCCACCCACAGCGCGTAGATGAACAGCGCGGCGACGATCGACGGCACGCCGGTGAGGATGTCCACCATGAACGTGGTCAGCTTGCCCAGCCGGGTGCCGCCGCCGTACTCCACCAGGTAGATGCCCACGAAGACGCCGATCGGAATCGAGATCGCCGAGCACACCAGGCCCTGCAGCAGGGTGCCGACGATGGCGTGATAGGCGCCGCCGCCGGGGGCGAAGGCCGTCATGCCGGCCTGGGAGTTCTGCCACCAGGTCGCCGAGGTCACCACCCCGATGCCCTTGCTGATCGTCGAGTACAGCACCCACACCAGCGGGACGATCGCCACGACCACCGACAGCGAGACCAGCACCGTGGCCGCGTCGTTGGCCAGCCGGCGACGCAGGCTCAGTTTGCCGAACGTCGATCCCTTGACCGGCTTGTCCAGCATCGACGTCATCCTCGTCCCTTCCCGGAAACCGCCGCCCGCGCAAGCGCGTTCACCACGAAGGTCAGCACGAACAGCACCAGGCCGGCGGCGATGTAGGCGCCGGCCTTGAAGTGGTCGTTGAACTCCGAGGCCGCCGAGGCGATCTTGGTGGCGAAGGTGTAGCCGCCGTCGAACAGGCTCCAGCTGAACGCTGTCTGGGTGCCGCGCAGGATGATCAGCAGGGCGATCGTCTCGCCGAGCGCCCGGCCCAGGCCGAGCATCGCGCCGCTGATGTAGCCCGACAGCCCGAACGGCAGGACGGTGGTGCGGACCACCTCCCAGCGGGTGGCGCCCAGCGCCAGCGCAGCCTCAATCTGCCCGCGCGGCGTCTGCACGAAGACCTCCCGGGCCACCGCGGTAATGATCGGCAGGATCATCACCGCCAGCACAATCCCGGCGGTGAAGATGGTGCCGCCGCCGGCCACCGACGCATTGCCGTCGGAGAACAGGAAGATCCAGGCCAGCTTCTCGTTCAGCCACGTCGCGAACGGCCGCAGCACCGGCGCCAGCACGTAGATGCCCCACACTCCGAAGATGATCGACGGGACCGCGGCCAGCAGGTCGACGACGTAGCCCAGCGGACCCGCCACCCGTCGCGGCGCGTACTGGGTGAGAAAGATCGCGATGCCCAGGGCCACCGGCATCGCCAGGGCCAGGGCGAACAGCGAGACGAACACCGTGACCTGGAAAAGGTCGAGGACACCGAAGTGCATCGCCGACGTGTCGGTGGTGTTCCAGTTCCCGGCGTAGAGGAAGAAGTTCTCCTGGTTGCGGGCCAGCGCCGGGATGGCGCGCCACAACAGGAACAGCGCGATGGCGCCGATCAGGACGATGATGAACAGGCCCGAGCCCTGCGCGAGGCCGCGGAACACCCGGTCGCCCCAGCGGACCTTCGCGTTCTTGGAAGGGTCGATGGAAATGGCGTCAGGCTCGGGGATCGGGACCGCAATCACCGGCCCGGACCCCGCATCGGCAGGGTTCGGCGTTGACAATGACGCCCTCCGACCGACCTCGTCACTTACCTCGTTACTGGTTGAACTCGTCATTCATCCTCACCGCAATCCTCTCGCCGCGCCAGTCCGGTTAGGCAATCGCACCGATCGCGGTGCTCAGCCGGCTCTTGAACTTCTCCGGCAGCGGCACGTAGCCCGCGCTTTCCAGGTTCGCCTGGCCCTGGTCGATGGCGACGCCCAGGAACGACTTGACGGCGTCGGCGGTGTCGGCGGCGTAGCCCTTGGAGCAGACGATGTTGTAGGTCGCCAGGATCAGCGGGTACGCCCCGGCCTCCTTGGTCGCGTACAGCGAGTTCAAGTCGAGGACCAGGTCGTTGCCCTCGCCGGCGAACGTCGCCCCGTCGATCGCCTTCTTCGCGGTGTCGTTGTTGAGTTCCACCGCGCCGCTGCCGTTGTCGATCTGGGCGACCGCCAGCTTGGATTGATCGGCGAAGCCCTTCTCGACGTAGCCGATGGCACCCGGGGTGGCCTGCACGGCCTGTACGACACCGGCGGTCTTCTGGGCGCCTTCACCCGCGCCGCCCTGGAACTCCTTGCCGGCACCCTTGGTCCAGACCTCCGGGGCCGCGGCCGACAGGTACTTCTGGAAGTTGTCGGTGGTGCCGGAGGAATCCGAACGGTAGATCGGGACGATCTTGGTGCCCGGTAGGCTCACGCCGCTGTTGAGCGCCTCGATCGCCGGGTCGTTCCAGATGGTGATCGCGCCGGTGAAGATCTTGGCCAGCACCTCGGCGTTGAGCACCAGCTTCTCGGCGCCGGGCACGTTGTAGGCCAGCGCCACCGGGCCGAACACCAGCGGGAGGTTCCATGCCGGGTTACCGCCGCAGCGGGCGGCCGCCGGTCCCACCTGGTCGGTGGACAGCGGCGAGTCCGAGCCGGCAAAGTCGACGTTGTTCGCGATGAACTGCGTCACACCGGCGCCCGAACCGGTCGGGTTGTAGGACAGGTTTTTGCCGGAGCAAGCCTGGCCCCAGGCCTGGTTGAACAGCGCGATGGCGTTCTGCTGGGCGGTGGAGCCCTCGGCCGTCAGCGCGTTCTTGCCTGCGCAGTCGGCGCTGCCGCCACCGGCCGCGGATCCGCTGTTGTTGTCACTGCCGCATCCGCCGAGGGTGATCGCCGCCACTGCAGCGATGCCGGCCGCGAGCGTCGCTCGCCCGTATTTGAGGTTCACCCGGGCAACATAAGCAACGGTTATGGCCGGTTTCCCGACCCCGGGTTAACGCGTGGTGAACGAGATCGGGCGCCGGCCTACGGCTGCGCGGAGGGCGCGTAGGCGGTGTCCACGCGGTACTCGGTGAAGCCCAGCCCCAGGTAGGTGCGCACGGCGGCGGTGTTGTCGGCCTCGACGTAGAGCAGCACCTGCGCGTCCGGGCCCAACCGATCCGCCAGATACGCCATCCCGACGGCGGTCAGCAGCCGGCCCAGCCCGCGGCCCTGGGCTCCGGGGTCCACGCCCACCACGTACACCTCGCCCAGCAGAGGACCGTGCACCTTGGTCCAGTGGAAACCCAGCAGCCGCGCCGCGTCGGCCGCGTCGAAGGCCAGAAACAGCCCGGCCGGGTCGAACCAGGGTGCCGACATCGTCTCGGCCAGATCCTCGGCGCTCTGCCCGCCCTGCTCGGGATGCCAGTCAAACGCCGCGTTGTTGACCCGCAGCAGCTCCGCGTCGTCGGCAGCGCCGGTGTAGGTGCGAATCACCAGGCCCTCACCGACCGGCACCGACGGGACGTCGCGCAGCGGGCGGCGCAGCTGCAGCAGCCGTCGCACCGGAACCAGCCCGATCGCCGCCGCGACGGCCTCCGCCGCCGGCAGCGTGCCGTGCGCCCACATCGAACCGCCCGGCCCGGCCCCAGCGACCAGCGCCCGCCCCACGCCGTGCCCGCGCGCGGGCGGGTCGACCACCAGCTCGGCCATCTCCGGGGTCCGGTTCAGGTAGCCGACGATCACGCCGTCGTCGTCGGTCGCCAGCAGGTGTCGGGTGCGGCTGCGGCCGAGTTCGGCCAGCACCGACTCCCCGACCGGCGCAACACCGTCGGCCTCGGCGGCCGCGGCGATGATCTCCCGGACCCGGCGCTGCTGCTGCAGCGACAACCCGTCGTACCAGGTCAGTCGGGTCACGACGAGGCCCGGCCCGGGCGCACGGCCTTGTAGCCGACGTTGCGGACCGTGCCGATCAGCGCCTCGTGTTCGGGGCCGAGCTTGGCGCGCAGCCGTCGGACGTGCACGTCGACGGTGCGGGTGCCGCCGAAGAAGTCATAGCCCCAGACCTCCTGGAGCAGCTGGGCCCTAGTGAACACCCGCCCGGCGTGCTGCGCGAGGTACTTCAGGAGTTCGAATTCCTTGTAGGTCAGATCCAGCGGGCGACCGCGCAACCGGGCGGTGTAGGTGCCCTCGTCGATCACCAGCTCCCCGAGACTGATCTTGTCGGCCGCCTCGGCCGCACCGCTGCTGTCGCGGCGCCCGGCCAGCAGCCGCAGCCGGGCGTCGAGTTCGGCCGGCCCGATGCCGGGCAGCAGGATCTCGTCGATACCCCAGTCGGCGTTGACGGCGACCAGGCCGCCCTCATTGAGCACCGCCACCACCGGCACGGTCCCGCTGGTGTTGCGCAGCAGCCGGCACAGGCCGCGGGCGGCGGCCAGGTCGGTACGCGCGTCGACGATCGCGACGTCGGCGTTGCCCGCCTCCAGCAGCGAGGACACCTCAGCGACGGCGATTCGCACGTGATGAGACAGCAAAGCCAGCGACCCCAGCACCCTGTCCGGGTCCGGATCGACGGTCAACAGCAACAGCTCCACGCAAAGCCTCCCGAGTCCGGGCCTGTATCAGCGGCAGAGGTTCATCGCCGACACAACGCCGTATCCGGCACCGTCAACGATAACGCCCGGGCCGTGCGCCAGAATGAACGCGTGCGCAAACTGCTGATCTCGACGGTCACGGTGGTCGTCGCGCTGGCTCTGGCCGCGCTGGCCGTCGACTTCGGCACCAGCATCTACGCCGAGTACCGACTGTCACGCACGGTACGTACCGCGGCCCACCTGGATTGGGACCCGTCGGTGGCCATCCTGGGCTTCCCGTTCATCAACCAGGCCGTCAACCGCCACTTCGACGAGGTGGAGATCAAGGCCTACGACGTCGCGCACGTGCAGGTGGAACGTGCGACGCTGGAGGCCACCATGCACAACCTGGACCTGGCGCAGGCATCCTGGCTGGTCCGCCCCGACGCACCCATCCCGGTCGGCAAGCTGGAGAGCCGCATCATCATCGATTCCCGGCGCCTCGGGGGGTTCCTGGGAGTGCGCGACCTGATGGTGGAGGCCCCGCGGGCGGAAACCAACGACGCCACCGGCGGCACCACCGAATCCGGCATCTCCGGCAGCGTCGGCCTGGTGTTCACCGGGACGCCGACCGCCGCCGGGTTCGACAAACGGGTCTCGGTGTCGGTGGACCTGTCGATGGACGGCCCTCAGGACACCACGCTGGTGATCACCCCGACCGGGATCCTGACCGAGGCCGGCACCGCCGACCAGAGCGTGCCCGACGACCGGTTGGCCGAGGTGCTGGCCGCCTTCGCCGGCCGGGTGCCCGACCAGCGGCTGCCGTTCGGCGTCGCCCCGACCACCCAGGGCGCCCGTGGCTCGGACGTGATCATCGAGGGCATCGTCGACGACGTCACCGTCAAGCTGACGGAATTCAACCCGAACTGAGGGAGTTCAACCCGCTATGAGTCCCTCCATCGGCATCGTCGTCGTCATCATCGTCGCGGTTCTGGGCATCGGCTATCTGGTCGGCCGGATGCTGACCCTGCGCGCGGGCATGTTGCGCTCCGCGGCCGCGGCCGCCGACATCGACACCTCGGGCCTGGGCCTGTCCGACTCCGGTCCGACGGTGCTGCACTTCAGCGCGCCATGGTGCGGGCCGTGCACCCAGGTCCGCAAGGTCGTCGACGCAGTGTGCGCCGAACTGCCCGCGGTGGCGCACGTCGAGATCGACATGGACGCCGATCCGGAGGCCGCGCGACGGCTCTCGGTACTGTCCCTGCCGACGACGATCATCTTCGACGCCGGTGGGCATCCGCGGTACCGCACCACCGGTGTGCCGACCGCCGCCGATCTCCGCTCGGCTTTGACCCCGTTGCTGGGGTAGACTGTCCCCGTGTTGTCCAACCTGCTGACAAAGCGCCGCGCAGTGGATTTCTGCCGGACCGCGGGTTGTTGCTGTCGCTGTTGTTGTCGCTGAGTCGCACGCGCCGCTGCGCGCCGTGACCCTTCGGTGCGGTCTGTTCGTCCGCCCGTCCCCGGCCAACAACAGTTTTCAGGAGTTTTCTTGTCCAACAACATTTCCGACCAGGTCGACGTGCGTGGTCCCCGGTTCGCCGCCTGGGTCACCACCGCGGTGTTGATCGCCACCCTGCTGCTGTCGGCGGTGAGCACCACCACCGCGGCCGCCCTGCTCGCCGCACAGACCGCGGTGTTCGCCATCGGCGCCGCCGCCGGTCCGCGCCGCCATCCCTACGGACGGATCTTCGCGACGTTCGTGGCACCGCGGCTGGGCCCGGTCGCCGAGCGGGAACCGGTGGCCCCGCTGCGCTTCGCTCAGTTGGTCGGCTTCGCGTTCGGAGCCGTCGGCACCCTCGGCTTCGCGTTCGGCGCGCCGGCGGTCGGGCTACTCGCCACCGGATTCGCACTGTTCGCGGCGTTCCTCAACGCGGCCTTCGACATCTGCCTGGGCTGCCGCATCTATCCGCTGGTGGCCCGGCTGCGCCCGGCACCGCGTCGCACCCTCGTGACCGAATCGTAGGAAGACGATCATGACCAACACCGACACCCTGCCCGCCGGCGTGGACATCACCAAGGAGACCGTCATCACCGGCCACGTGGTCGACGGCACCGGCGCCCCGGTGGGCGGCGCCGCCGTGCGCCTGCTGGACGCCGGCGACGAGTTCACCGCCGAGGTGATCGCGACGGCGACCGGCGGCTTCCGGTTCTTCGCCGCGCCCGGTTCCTGGCGGCTGTGGGTGCGCTCCCCCGCCGGCAGTGGTGACGCGCTGGTGGCCCCGGCCGGCGCCGGTGTGCACGAGGTCGATGTGTTGGTCGCCTGAGCGGCGGCTAGACTCTGTGTCCGTGGTCCTCTTCTTCGAATTCCTGCTGGTGGCCGCCGTCGTGGTGATCACCTGGTTCGCGTTCTACGCGCTGTACCGCCTGGTCACCGACGAGTCGTGACCGACGGCCCCGCGCCGGCCGAGCGCAATCTGCCGGCTTTCGACGATCTCCCGCTGGCCGACACCGCCAACCTGCGCGAGGGTGCCGACCTGCACGACGCGATGCTGGCGCTGCTGCCGCTGGTCGGCATCTGGCGCGGTGAGGGCGAAGGCCGGGCCAGCCACGGCGACTACCGGTTCGGTCAGCAGATCGTGGTATCGCACGACGGTTCGGACTACCTGAACTGGGAATCGCGGACCTGGCGGCTCACCGATGAGGGCGCCTACGACGGGCACGGCCTGCGCGAGACCGGCTACTGGCGGTTCGTCAACGATCCCGACGACCCCGACGAGGCCCAGGCCATCGAGCTGATGCTGGCGCATTCGGCCGGCTACGTCGAGCTGCTCTACGGCCGGCCGCTGACCAATGCGTCCTGGGAACTGGCCACCGATGCGCTGGCCCGTAGCCGCTCCGGGCTGCTGGTCGGCGGCGCCAAGCGGCTCTACGGCATCGTCGACGACGGCGACCTGGCCTACGTGGAGGAGCGGGTGGACGCCGACGGCGAACTGGTCCCGCACCTGTCGGCCCGGCTGTCGCGTTACGCCGGCTAATTCAGCACCGGCACCGAGATCGGCGGGATCCACTGCCGCTGCAGCCGTTCCAGGCTGCCGTCTGACCTCAGCCCGTCGATGGCGTCGGACACGCAGCCGGTCAGCGGGCTGTCCTTGTCCAGCATGACAGCGAGCTGTTCGACGCTGCCCGGTGAGTGGGGCAACTGGCCGAGGATCCGGACGTCGGGCATCTCGACGGTGAGGTTGCGCGCGGTCGGCAGGTCCATCACCAGCGCGTCGACCTGCCGGTTGCTCAGCGCCACCGCGGACTCCGCAGTGGAGTTGAACACCGTGATCGGGTTGGTCGACAACGCCCGGGCCGCCATCGCGCTGGTGGTGCCGACGTAGGCGCCGAGCCGCAGCGGCCGCAGCCCCATGGCCGTGGTGACAGTCGCGGCCGGGGAGGTGCCGACCGTCACCACGGCCTGGACGACGTCGTAGTAGGGGGACGAGAAGTCGACCACCTGGCGGCGCTGGTCGGTAATCGAGAACTGGCTCAGCGCGGCATCGAAGGCCTTGTCTCCGGGTGCCATCGCAGTGGTGAACGGCACCCGCACCCAAGCCACCCGATCCGCCGGGTAACCGAGCCGCTCGGCGACGGCGAACGCGAGTGCCGACTCGAATCCGCGCCCGTCGGCGGGATCGTCGTCGATGTACCACGGCGGGTCGGCCGGTTGATCGGTGGCGAAGACCATTTTCCCGGCCTGCAGGGTGGGCAGTGCGCCACCCACACAGTCGGGCCCCTTGCCGGCGGGCCCGTCGTGGCCGCAGCCGGCGGCGCCCAGCAGCAACGCGGCAACCGCCGCGGCGACCAGGGGCTGAAACCGCATGGCAGAAATCATCGCCTACCGCGTCAACCCCGCAGTATCAGCCCCTCACACCCACACGGCCGTGTCGACGAGGGCCTCGACCGCGCCGGCCAGCGGCGCCGGAGACAGCGCCCGCCCGTCGAGGGTGTGCACCCGGGCCGCGAGGGTGACGCTGGACACCAGCCACACGCCGCGTGCGTCGAACAGGTCGGTGGCGGTCAGGGCCCGGTAGTCGCAGTCGTATCCAGCGTTGCGGGCGGCCTCGAACAGCGCCCGCTGGGTGGTGCCGCGCAGGATCGGATACCACGGCGGCGGGGTGAGCAGGCAGGGCCGGCCGCCGTCGCCGTCGACGGCGATGACCACGGTCGAACGCGGCCCCTCCAGCACCTGTCCCTCGGTGCTGACGAAGATCACGTCGTCGGCGCCGCGGCCGGCGGCGTACCGCAGGGCTGCCATGTTCACCGCATAGGACAGCGTCTTGGCGCCGGCCAGCAGCCACGGCCGCTCGTCGGCACCGCGCGCCGAAATGCCCAGGTCCAGGACCAGCGCCGACAACCCGTCCGTGCGAGCCGCGGCGATGTGCGGCGACAGTGCGGCGACGGTGACGTACGCCGTCGGTCCCGCGCCGTCGCGGCCCCGGCTGTAGGTCAGCCGCAACGCGCCCTCCTCCGCGGCGCCCCACTGCCCCGCGGCGACGGCGATGGCCGCCCGCCAGGCGTCCAGATCCGGGACCGGCAGATCCAGCGCCTCCGCCGATCCGACGAACCGGCGCAGATGCGCGTCGACCAGCCGCGTCCGCCCGTCGCGCACCAGCAGCGTCTCGAACACCCCGTCGCCGCGGACGGCGGCGGCGTCGTCGGCGCACAGCAACGGCGCATCCGGGTCGTGCACGACGCCGTCGAGGGTGACCAGTACTGCCATGGGTAGTCAGCGTAGAGGTCGTCGTACAGTGAGATCGTGGCTGCCGTTCCCGCTCCGGATCCCGGCCCCGACGCGGGCACCGCCTGGCACTTCGGCGATCCGCTGGGTGAGCAACGGGCCGCCGACACCGACGCCGTCGTCGTCGACCGCTCCACCCGCGGCACCCTCACGCTGACCGGCGACGACCGGCAGACCTGGCTGCACAGCATCTCCACCCAGTACGTGGCGGATCTGCCGGACGGCGCGAGCACCGAGAACCTGAGCCTGGACGGCCAGGGCCGGGTCGAGGACCACTGGATCCAGACCGAGCTCGACGGGGTGACCTATCTGGACACCGAGGGGTGGCGGGCCGAACCGCTGCTGGGCTACCTCACCAAGATGGTGTTCTGGTCGAAGGTTGCCACCGGCGCCGCCGACCTGGCGGTGTTCTCGCTGCGCGGGCCCCGGCTGGCCGAGCCCGCCGTGCTGGCCGCCCTCGGCGTCGACGCGCTACCCGCGCCGATGACCGCGGTGGCGTTGCCCGGCGGCGGGTTCCTGCGCCGGATGCTGAGCACCGCTGACGGGCCACCCGAGCTGGATCTGGTGGTCCCGCGCGAATCCGTCGAGGGCCGGTTGGCCCGGCTGCGGGCGGCCGGGGTCCGGCCGGCCGGCAGCTGGGCGTATGAGGCGCACCGGGTGGCGGCGCTGCGGCCGCGCCTGGGTGTGGACACCGACGAGCGCACCATCCCGCACGAGGTCGGCTGGATCGGCGGGCCCGGCGTCGGCGCGGTGCACCTGGACAAGGGCTGCTACCGAGGCCAGGAGACCGTCGCCCGGGTGCACAACCTGGGCAAACCGCCGCGGATGCTGGTGCTGCTGCACCTCGACGGTTCCACCGACCGCCCGGCCACGGGTGATCCGATCACCGCCGGTGGGCGCGCCGTCGGCCGGCTCGGCACCGTCGTCGACCATGTCGACCTGGGCCCGATCGCGCTGGGACTGGTCAAGCGGACGATTCCCGTCGACACCGATCTGAGCACCGGCGACGGCGGCTCGGTCGCGGCGCGCATCGACCCGGACTCCGTTCCGGCCGACGACGGGCCCGGCGCCGGACGGCTGGCCGTGGATAGGCTGCGCGACACCACCGCGGCCCGCACGGTAGACTCGGCGCCAGGACAATAAACACACTCAGATCGGAGCCGCCTGGTGATCGGGCCGCTCCGTTATTGCGCGAGGGGGTTCCCCCATGGGCCGCGGCCGGGCGAAGGCAAAGCAGACCAAGGTTGCTCGAGAGTTGAAATACAGCTCCCCGCAAACCGACTTCGAGCGACTCCGGCAGGAGCTGTCGGGATCCCCGAACAGCGAACGCCAATTCGACGACGGTCCCGACGACTCGTGGAGCGACGACGACTGGCGGCCCTAGCCCCCTGACGTCGCGGCACCTGCGGCCTGGACGCTGACAGCGCGTCAGAACCGCGGGTGCTGCCCCACCAGGGTGGCCCGCGGGCCGCCCTTGCCACCCTTGTTCACGGTTCCGAGCACCCAACAGTCCAGGTGCCGGGCGGTCAGGATGGCCAGCGCGCGATCGGTGTCCTCCGGTGCGACGACGGCCACCATCCCGACACCCATGTTGAACGTCTTCTCCATCTCGGCGCGTTCGATGCGGCCGCGCTGGGCGATCATGGCGAACATCGGCGCCGGGCTCCAGGTGCCCCGGTCGAGTTCGGCGACCAGGCCCGCGGGGATGACCCGTTCCAGGTTGCCGGCCAGCCCACCGCCGGTCACGTGGCAGAACGTGCGCACCTGCGTGTCGGCGGCCAGCGCCAGGCAGTCCTTGGCGTAGATGCGGGTCGGCTCCAGCAGCTCCTCGCCGAGGGTCCGGCCGAATTCCTCGACGTGTCCGTGCAGGTCGAGCCGCTCGATCTCCAGCAGCACCTTGCGGGCCAGCGAGTAGCCGTTGGAGTGCAGTCCGGAGGACGCCATGCCGATCACCACGTCGCCGGGGCGTACCCGGTCCGGGCCGAGCACCTCGTCGGCCTCCACCACGCCGACGCCGGTGGCCGACAGGTCGTAGTGGTCGGGCGCCATCAGGCCCGGATGTTCGGCGGTCTCGCCGCCCAGCAGAGCGCATCCGGCCTGCACGCAGCCCTCGGCGATGCCGGCGACGATGGCCTGCACCCGCTCGGGGACCACCCGGCCGATGGCGATGTAGTCCTGCAGGAACAGCGGCTCGGCGCCGCACACCACCAGGTCGTCGACGACCATGGCGACCAGGTCGATGCCGACCGTGTCGTGCTTGTCGATCGCCTGGGCGACGGCCAGTTTGGTGCCGACGCCGTCGGTCGAGGAGGCCAGCAGCGGCTCGCGGTAGTCACCGCGCAGGGCGAACAACCCGGCGAAGCCGCCCAGGCCGCCCCGGACCTCGGGCCGGGTGGCGGCTGCCGCCAGCGGTTTGAATAGTTCGACGGCCCGGTCGCCGGCTTCGATGTCGACTCCGGCCGAGGCATAAGAGATCCCGGGTTTGGCTGCACGCTTGGTCATCGCCGCTCAATCTACCGGGCGGGGTCTACGGCCTGCGCAGCGCCGAGGCGTTGTCGTTGTCCGCCAGGGCACCGCCGTCGCGCGCCGCGTTGGCCAGCATCTGCTCGACGACGTTCTTGCCCAGCGCGGTCTCGCTCGGCAGCTCGATCGGATAGACGCCGTCGAAGCACGCGCAGCACAGCCGCGACGCGGGCTGCTCGGTGGCCGAGATCATCCCCTCGATGGAGATGTAGCCGAGGCTGTCGGCGCCAATGGCGTGCCGGACGGCATCCAGCATCTCGCCCTGGGACCCGTCGGCGTTGGCGGCGTTGGCGATCAGCTCGGCCGGCGAGGCGAAGTCGATGCCGTAGAAGCACGGCCATTTCACCGGCGGTGAGGCGATCCGGACGTGCACCTCCAGGGCGCCGGCTTCGCGCAGCATCCGGATCAGGGCACGCTGGGTGTTGCCGCGGACGATGGAGTCGTCGACGACGACGAGCCGCTTGCCGCGGATGACCTCGCGCAGCGGGTTGAGTTTGAGCCGGATGCCGAGCTGGCGGATGGTCTGCGACGGCTGGATGAACGTGCGCCCGACATAGGCGTTCTTCATCAGGCCCTGGCCGAACGGGATACCGGACTCCTGCGCGTAGCCGACCGCGGCCGGCGTGCCGGATTCGGGCACCCCGATGACCAGGTCGGCGTCCACCGGCATCTCCCGGGCCAGCCGGCGGCCGATATCCACGCGAGCGGCGTGCACCGAGCGACCGGCCAGGGTGCTGTCCGGGCGGGCCAGGTAGACGTACTCGAACACGCAGGTCTTCGGGGTGGGGTTGGCGAACCGGGTCGACCGCACCCCGTCGGCGTCGATGGCCAGCAGTTCGCCGGGCTCGATATCGCGGACGAACGAGGCGCCGACGATGTCCAGCGCGGCGGTCTCCGAGGCCACCACCCAGCCACGGTCCAGCCGGCCCAGCGACAGCGGGCGCACACCGTGGGGGTCGCGGGCCGCATACAGGGTGTTCTCGTCCATGAAGGTCAGGCAGAAGGCGCCGCGCACGTTCGGCAGCAGCTCCAGCGCGGCGGCCTCCAGGCTGGTGTCGGCTGCGCCGTGGGCCAGCAGCGCGCCCAGGATCTCCGAGTCGGTGGTGGCCGCCATCGACCCGTTGTTGAGCAGCCCGGCGTCGCGGGCCTGCCCCGCCAGCGCGGCGGTGTTGACCAGGTTGCCGTTGTGGCCCAGGGCCACGCCGGTGCCGGCGGCGGTGTGCCGGAACACCGGCTGGGCGTTCTCCCAGGTCGTCGACCCGGTGGTGGAGTACCGGCAGTGCCCGACGGCGACGTGCCCGATCATGCCGGCCAGCGTCGCCTCGTCGAACACCTGGGACACCAGGCCGAGGTCCTTGAACACGATGACCTGGGAACCGTCGGCGACGGCGATGCCCGCGGCCTCCTGGCCACGGTGTTGCAGCGCATAAAGTCCGTAGTAGGTGAGCTTGGCCACATCTTCGCCGGGGGCCCAGACTCCGAATACGCCACACTCCTCACGGGGGGCATTCTCGTCGGGCACTATCGGCTGCTCTGTCACGTTGGGGCTGCTCCCGGACGTCGCGGTGGCTGACGGGGCCAGTCTACGGGCCGGTAAACGGATTCACCTAGGCCAGGGATCTACCGTGCTGGCACGGTACCGCTCGGACGCCGACCGAAATACGCTCTCAGCCCAGGATCACCTGTGACTGCGCACCACCGGGGGAGGTAACCGTGAGCACTCGGAATGTCTGTCAGACCGCCGCTCGTATCGGCGGAAAGGCAGCACTCGCGGTGCTGGTCGCCGGGGCGCTCGGCGCCGGCACGCCCGCGGCCACCGCCGAGGTGGTGCCCGGCAGCGAGGACGGCTGGGGTCAACCGCCGGGCGGGGTCATGCTCACCGTCGACGGGGACGACGGGTCGGGACACCACACCCTGAACCTCACCTGGGGAAACATCGACCCGCTGCCCAAGGAGAACGGTATCTGGCAGTGCACGGTCACCGAGCGTTCCACGACCACCCAGAGAGGGATGGTGGGCAGCGCTCCGGGGGATATTCCGGTGGTGAACCTGAGCTACACCGTGGACCTGCTCCCGGCGACCGGGGGTGGCAACCGGCGCCAGGTCAGTGCGCCGGCCGGGGAACTGATCAACATGCGGCTGGAGTGCCGCACCTACATCCCCGGGGCGTTCGCCACCACACCACCCAGTGCCCCATTCGGCTGGCATTTCCAGTACCAACTGCGCTGAGGCCCGCCCCGGGTCAGCAACCCAGGCGGAGAACCGGTAGCCACTCGGCGATCTCGGGCGCCCGCGCCCCGGAGACCTCCACCTCGGGCCCCGCGGCGTCGAGTTCGAGCAGCCCGGTGGCCAGCAGCAGCCAGGTCCGCGGATCGGTCTCCACCACGTTCGGCGGGGTGCCGCGGGTGTGCCGGGGTCCGGCGATGCACTGCACGGCCACGAACGGCGGGACGCGGACCTCGACGCTGGCGCCTGGTGCGACCGCGGCCAGTGTCCGTGCGGTCAGCCGCACCGCCTCGGCCAGCGCGGAACGCTGCGGGGTTGCCGCGGTGTCGTCGCGCAGCCACTCGGCCAGCGCCAGCACCGCGGCGCGGGTGCGGGCCGGATCGGGAGTCACATCGGGCACACAGCAAACGTAACGACAATGGCCGCGTGCCACCGTCACCGACCCCGTTTCCGCTGGATGCCACCCCGACACCGCGCCCCACGCCGACGCCGATCCCGCTGCCGACCGCCGGCACCACCGAGACCCCGAGCTACGGCCACGGCCTGTCGCTGCTGACCGGCCCGGTGCCGACGACGGTCGAGATCGTCACGATCGCCGCCGTTGTGGTGACCGCCGTCGTGTTCACCGTGGTCGCCTGGCGCACCGGACGCAGGCGGCTGCTGTGGCTGCCGGCGAGCGTGCTGATCGGCGTGGCGGTGGCCTTGGCGGTGCGGACCTGGGTCGACGCCGAGGGCCTGGCATCGGACCCGTCGCCGTGGCAGATGTGGGCCTGGACGACGATTTTCGTCGCAATGATTCCCATCGCAGTGTTGTCCTGGCGGCGGTCGCGCTGGTGGCGGCGCGCGGTGGCGCTGCTCGCCGTGCCGCTGGCACTGCTCACCACGGTGCTGACGCTGAACCAGTGGGTCGGCTACTACCCCACCGTCACCGCGGCGTGGGGTGCGCTGACCGCCGGCCCACTGCCGCACCAGGTCGACGCCAACGCGCTGGCCGGCATGCGCAACACCAACCCGACCACCGGCGCGATCGTCGAAGTCACCATCGACGACGCCGTCAGCGGCTTCACCCACCGCAACGAGTACGTCTACCTGCCGCCGGCATGGTTCGCCGGGGACCACCCGCCGGCCCTGCCCGCGGTGCTGATGATCGGCGGCGAATTCAACACCCCGGCCGACTGGATCCGCAGCGGGAACATCATGCCGATCATCGACGACTTCACCGCCGCCCACGGAGGCAAGGCGCCCATTCTGGTGTTCGTCGACTCCGGCGGCAGCTTCAACAACGACACCGAATGCGTCAACGGGCCGCGCGGCAACGCCGCCGATCACCTGACCAAAGACGTTCGGCCGTACGTGATCTCACAGTTCGGAGCGTCGCCCGACCCGGCCAACTGGGGCGTGGTGGGCTGGTCGATGGGAGGCACCTGCGCGATCGACCTGACCGTCATGCACCCGGAGCTGTTCACCGCGTTCGTCGACATCGCCGGCGACCACGGCCCGACGGCCGGCACCAAGGACCAGACCATCGACCGGCTCTACGGCGGCGACGCCGACGCCTGGGCGGCGTTCGACCCGAGCACGGTGATGACCAAGCACGGGCGCTACACCGGGGTGTCGGGGTTGTTCGAGGACACCGTCACCCCGGATTCGGCGAAGAACAAGGCGCACGGCTCCCGGCCGCAACCCGACGGCCCGTCGGGCTTCGGCGGCCGCGACGACGTCCGCGACAGCGACGAGACCGGGGCCGCCGAGGATCTGTGCGCGACGGCGCAGACCGTCGGGATCCCGTGCGAGATCCACACCCAGGTCAGCTTCCACACCTGGCAGTTCGCCGGTCAGGCGTTCGACGACGCGCTGCCCTGGATCGCCGCCCGGGTCGGCGCGGTGTAGGCGCGCCGCACCGCCAGGGTGGCCAGCGCCCCGGATTCGTTGATGGCCAGGTGCGCCAGCATCGGTGCCAGCAGCGACCCGGAACGGTCCGCCAGCCAGCCGAACACCCAGCCGGCCGCCCCGGTGACGGCGACGGTGCCGGCCACCGATTCCCCGGCGCGGCGGGCATTGGGCACGTGCGCCAGCCCGAACAACGCCGCCTGCAGCAGCCGGCCGCGCTCGGCGCCCAGCGCGCGCCGCGCCACGGTGGCGACGGCGCCGCGGAATATCATCTCCTCGGTCCACACGGTGCCCACCGGGATCTGCCAGGCCAGCCAACCCCAGCCCTGTCCGGGCGGGGTGCGGTCGATCATCCCGGCGCGCACCGGCGGTGCGGTGGTGCCCGCGGCCACCCCGGCGGCGATTACCGCAGTGACCGCCGCGCCCAGCTTCAACCCGTCGCGGGCCGGGACACCGCGCAGGCCCAACCGGGCGCCGGCCGCCGTCGCCAGCGCGGTCGCAATCGCGGCGCGCAGCAGCGGGCGGACAAAGTCGGGCACAGCGAAAAGGTAGCCAAAGCGGTGTTCCGGGGCCAACCGAGGCGGATCTTGCCGCCGATAGGGCCTGTCAGACGCCGATATGCTCGGCCGATGACCGTCCGCCGCACCTGCGTCGGCGTCGGCTTCGGTGTTGCAGTCGCGGCGGGGATCGCGACCGTCGCGCTACCGCTGGCCACGCGGGCTATGCAGTCCCCGAACGAATACCCGGCGAACCCCGGCTCGGTAGTCGTACCCGTCACCCTGGTATCCCGACCGCACGGTGCGTCCGGCCGTCGCAGTGACCGCCCCCGATGTCCCGACGCCGAACGGCGTCATCCGCTACCAGGTTGCGGTTTCGGACTCCCGAACATCCTCGCAGCAGGTGGGCACCGGCATCCTGATCTCCCGTCCGGGGTCCACCGCGATGTTCGACGCCGTCTCCGGAACGCTGCGCTGGCAGTCCGACAACCGCTGGATCCCCGCTTACCTTGATCCCGACGAAGTCGTGGCGTCCTACCGCGACGGCGACGACAACGCCGGGATCGTGGTGTTGCCGTCGAAGTACGGGCTGATCGGGGTCGACGGTGAAACCGGGGCAGTGCTCTGGCGCAGGCAATTCCACGACGGAGAACGGCTGAAATCCATGACCGGGTCCATCGATGCCCTCGCGGTGGCGATCGACACCGGGCTCGGGAGGCGGCTGGACTCCCTGGATCCGGCGACCGGGCAGGTGCGCTGGAGCCGGCCCAGCGACTGCGCAGTGCCCCCGGGTACGCCCGGCCAATTCGGCCTCGCCTGCCGCCCGGCGCCGGCGCTGGTGGACGCCCGCACCGGGGAGACCGTCGAACTGAACACCCCGGAACTACCCGTTGCAGGCACCGACGCCTACGTGTACGTCACGGGGACCGAACGCGATGCCACCCCCACCACGACGGTGCTAGATCCGGCCGGAAAGGTACTCGACGAGATCCCCGGCGTCACCGCTGCGACGGTGCCCTATGACGGCCAGTTGCTGGTCTACGACCTGGTCAACCGCTGGTGGCTGCGGGACTACCGACGCCACCAGTCCGTTCCGCTGGCATTCCGGCACCACGCCGACCACGCCTCGGACCTGAAACCGACCTGGTTGTGGGACGGGTTGCTGCTCACCGTCGAGAAACAGGGACTGCTGTTCATCCACCGCAAGTACCCCTCCGAGGCACCCACCCCGGTGCCGAACTCGTCCTGCTCAAGCGACCAGCCCACCCGGGTCTACGCGATCGGGAAGACCGCCCTGGTCTACTGCCTGCACACCGGCGAAATGATCGCCGTCAAACCCGGCCGCGGTTAGCCGAACAGCTCCCGCAGCGTCGCTTCCCACACCCGGCGCAGCTCGGCCGGCGGCACGCTGAACTGCCCCTGCCCCTGCACCGCCACGCCCGCAGTGCCCGCTGACCCGTGGACCTTGTCGCACTCCTCAGCGAAAATCAATGCACCACAACACAATCCGAATCCCGACAAGACCGGACATCACCCCGACGAGAGATCGAGTGCTAGCGATCCTTGGTCGCTGGTCGGCGATGCTTCTACCGACGCCATCTGCTACCCGGCGGCGAAGTCGGGACAGAGATGAGTTGTCGCGGCACTGACGAACAAAGTGCCCTGATCGAAGTGATACCTCTGTTCCACGGCGGTCGTCTCGTCGAGCACCGATGTGCCGCTTTTCAGTTCTGAGCAGGTTTGATAACCCGCGGCGATCACCTCGGCTGACGTCTTCTGCGGCAACCAGACGTTATTGGTGTGGAGCTCGTCGAGATAACTGCCGGTACTGGCGGCCGCGATGGCGGCGCACGTCAGCGTTGCCGCGCCCACCGCTCCGGCGATGAGCGCAGCGTTGCGAAGAATCGAATTCATGGTCGTTCCTTTTCGTGTTCTTGCGAGGTAATCACCAGCGACGGTCACAGCGACACGTCCTGTTCTTCGTGGCCGAACTCGACGTCCTTGCCGTCGAACGTGCCGTGGCAGGACACCACGACGTGGTAAGTGGACAGGGCCGGAGGAGCGAGGACAGAGAAACTCGTCGTCCCCTTGGGGGCGATGTTGAAGGACTTGTTGGCTCCCGGCAGCAGCGGGTTAGTGGCCTTGTACGTGCAATTGCCGGCCAGATCCGCTGAGTTCGTCACATTGGCCGTCCACGTCAGCGGGCTCCGGTCGAAGGTCAGATGAACCGCGTCCGTCGGCGCCACCTTCACCGGTGCGGGAGACCCAGTGGCCGGTTGGGGAAATGCTTCGGCGCAGGTCTTGCCGGGCGGAGCGATGCCGTGGCCAGTGCACTTTGTGGGCTTGCTCGCCGGAGAAGCGGGTGTGGGCGCCGCAGCGGGAGTTTCATTAGGTTTGAAAAAGTAGTCCGACCACGGGCCGCAGTCGTCGTGCTCGAAAGGCCCGGTGTTCTTGCGGCAGCCCTGCACCGACACTTTGTATACCGTGTTGTTCTTTACGTCCTTGAGGTCGAATCCCGTCCTGGCCGTGGTGCCGGCATTGATGCACTTGAACGCCGGTTCCTCCTGCTCGCCGCCATTGACCCTGATGTGCAGAGCGTCGATGACGTGGTCACCGTTCACCCGGGCACAGCCGCTGATGACGCACGTCGCGTGAACTTCGCCCTCTTGTGTGCAGTCGATGCTCAGCCCGTTGCTCATTTGGTCCGCAGACGCGACCGGCAGCAGAGATGACCCGGCGACGGCGATCACAGTCGACACCATGGCCAGTGGTGGAAATACTCGGGTCCGCTTCATGACAGGCCTCCTTGCGTGATTGGGGGTTGCGGCTTCGAGGGCGCGCCTACGCCCCGACACGGCTCGAACACGTTGCCCTCAACCAATGACGTTACGAAGATTGCCTGCTCCGCGAATCAGGGAAAACCCTCGCTTTTGGCTGGGGGGCAGCTGAATATCCGGTCGGCGCGAGCTGGACAAACAGAGTTCATGCAGGGGCAAGAACCTGCCGGCGTCAACCAACGACCCCTACCTGTCTCAATGGCCTCGCAGTTCTCCTCCAGACAGTTACCAGCGGATATATATTTTGCTATATGCACGCGAGAACCGGCAGCGATCTCAGCGGCCTCCCGCATCGCCGGTCGGCAAAAAGGTTCTGTCCACGGTTCTGGTCGGACCGGTACCACCTCCGCTGAATCGAGAGGCCGAATCGGAGGCGATCTCAGATTTCCTGGAAGTCAGCTGTACCCAATCAGCGGGATTGTTGCTGGCGGGTGAACCAGGGATCGGCAAGACCACGATGTGGCTGGCCGCTATCGAACAAGCGCGCAACCGCGGGATGCACGTGCTCAGCGCCCGGGCGGCTGCCGCCGAGTCGGTGATGGCCTACGTGTCGGTGGCCGACCTGCTGGCCGGCATCGGCCCTGAACTCCTCGCCACCTTGCCCGCGCCCCAGCGGTTGGCTGTTGACCGAGTGCTGCTGCACGTCGACGACGGTGGTGAAGCAACCGATCCGCGCGCGGTTGCCGCGGCGTTCCTCTCCCTGATCACGGCCCTGTCCGCATCCGCCCCCACCATCCTGGCCATTGATGACCTGCAGTGGCTCGATCCTTCCAGCGCGCGAGTTCTCGCGTTTACCGCTCGCCGCCTCACCGGACCGGCCGGTCTGTTGGCCACCGTCCGCAGCAGCACTACCGACGACAGCGGCGTGCCCTGGCTACAATTGCACCGACCCGACGCCATCCGGCAGATTCGATTGGGCCCGTTCACCATCAGCGGACTGCGGCAGATCATGTCGACTGAATACGGCATATCGCTGCCTCGCCGGGCAATGGTACGAATTCACGAGGTTTCCGGTGGAAACCCGTTCTACGCCATCGAATTGGCCCGCGCGGCAACGGAACACAACTTCGACGAGCTAGCGCTACCGACAACATTGAGCGGCCTGGTGAAAGACAAGATCGCCGATTTGGGCCCCGATGTCCGCGAGGTGCTGCTAGCCATGTCGTGCCTGGCCGCGCCCACCGTGGCCCTGGTGGCACAGGCCGTCGGCGTGGACCCTGACAGTTGCGGCGAACTGCTGTCCGCCGCTGAGAAACGCGGCATCGTCATCCGCGAGGGCGCCCGGGTGAGGTTCGCACACCCGCTGCTGAGCACCGGCGTCTACAGCGACGCATCCCTGATCGACCGGCGGGCCATGCATCGCCGACTGGCCGCGGTGGTGGGCAACGCCGAATTACGCGCCCGGCATCTGGCGCTCGCCGCCAGCAAGTCCGACGCGGTCACCATCGACGCACTCGACGCCGCAGCAGAGTTAGCTGTTGTTCGCGGCGCACCCGCGGCGGCCGCCGAGTTCATGGAACTGGCCATCAATTTGGGCGAGGACACTCCTGGTCGTTATATCCGTTGCGCTACTTATCATTTCAATGCCGGCGACGCCGAGTCAGCTCGGATATGGCTGGGCCATGTCCTCGACGCTGCGGGCTCGGCGGATGCGCGCGCCGAAGCGCTGCGCCTGCTGGGGCTGTGGAGTGTGCTCGACGGTAGTTCACGCCTGGCCGTTGAATTGTTGGAGCAGGCGCGCGCCAGTGGCTCCGACAACGACGCGCTTTTGGTGCAGATCCTGGTCCCACTGGCGTTTGCGCGGGTCAATGTGCACGACCTCGCCGGGGCCGGCGCCGCGGCAGACCAGGCCGTCGTGACCGCCAGCCTGCTCAACCGCCCTGATCTGCTCAGTCAGGCCCTCGGCATGCAGGCAACGGTCCGGTTTCTGCTCGGCGACGGTCCGGATGAGGCCGCCATGCGGCGTGCCGTTGAACTGGAAGACTTGAACGCACCCGGATCAGCCCTGCTGTCGCCGACTATGTTGCAGGCTGCTTTACTATGTGGGACAGGACAATTCGACGAGGCCAAACGTACCCTGAGCGGTATCGAACGGCGATACGCAGATCGCGGCCACGACAGTGAACTCATGGTCGTCTCCTTCCACAACGCGCTGACTGCGATATGGCGTGGCGACTACGTCGAAGCAGCCGCAATCGGCGACGACACGATCATTCGTGCGCAGCAACTGGAGAGCGACCTGCCACTGTCCATTGGCTGGATGATCCGGTCCGCGGTCGCGGCCCACACCGGAGACGAAGCGCTGGCCCGCCAAGACGCTGAGCGAGCACTGACCGCGTGCAAACGCTGCGACTCGCCATGGTTGATCGCAGTGTGGCCGCTCACAACTCTGGGCTTTCTCGAAGTTTCACTGGGCAACTATCAAGGTGCACTGGTTATTCTGCAGCCACTGCTCGATATCGGTGCCACGGCGCCCAGAGCCACCGAGATATACCTGACGCCATACGCACCCGATGCCGCGGAGGCATTGATTCGGGTCAACCGGCTTGATGAGGCGGACATGCTGATCAGCCGACTCGAAGATAACGGCCGTCGATTGGACCGACCGTGGATGCTGGCGGTAGGCGGGCGGTGCCGAGCCATGCTCCAGGCGAGCCGTCACGACCTGGATGGCGCGCTCATCACCGTGCAGCACGCTATCGCCGAACATGACAGGCTGTCAATGCCTTTCGAGAGGGCACGGACTCAACTGCTGATGGGCGAGCTGCAGCGACGGCAACGAGCCCGCGTCGCCGCGACAGCGACCCTTCGTGCCGCAGCCGCGTCCTTTGCTGACCTCAACACGCCGCTGTGGGCACGGCGCGCCCAAAGCACGTTGGACCGCATCGCTTTTGGCAGTCGGGACAGCGGGGCGCTGACTCCCACGGAGTTCCGCATCGCCGAACTGGTTGCAGCAGGCCAGTCCAATCAGGACGTGGCATCCACGCTTTTCATCAGCGCCAAGACCGTCGAGGTCCACCTGACGCGGGTCTATCGCAAGCTCGGTATTCGGTCCCGCGCCGAATTGGGCCGTCGGCTCGACCATCTCGCGGAATCCTGATCACGGCGCCAGCGCCACCTTTTGTGGGGAAAACCCCTATAGCACTGTAAATCCCGAGCTCGTAAATTTCAAAGATGGGTGTGCCGACTCTGCGGGTGCCGTGTTTTCTCGTGGAGTGGTACCGCCCCGACCTCATTGCCGACCGATTCGAGGTCGGCCGCGTCACCCTTGATGAGGTGATGGCGTCGTGGTCTGCCGATCGCACACCGGTGCAGTTGTTGTTGACCCTCACCGTGCCCGACGACCAAGTCGTCTTCGGTGTTGTCACCGCTGACTCTGCCGACATCGTCGCCCAGGTCTGTCAACGCGCCGGAGTCCCCGCCGAACGTATCACCGCAGCCGTCGACACACGTCCTGACGGTCGCCTTGGCCGGCGCGGCCCGGACCGTGGGCCATAGGTCGGTGCCGCCGATACAAGGGAATTCCCTTATTTGCCGGGACATGCCTGGTCGCCAGGGTCGAAATCCTACCGTTCCCGCGGGCGACCTATCTGCCCAGGAGGCATAAGCATCTGGAGGCCCCCAGCCAGGCACCGCCGAGTCGCTCCCCGGGCTACGAGTGTTCTGCATGGTTTTCGGCGAGATGATCGCCGTCAAACCCGGTTAGCCGAACAACCTCGGCAGCGTCGATTCCCACACCGCGCGCAGCTGCGCCAGCGGCACGCTGAACTGCCCCTGCACCTCCAGCTCGTCGGAGCCCTGGTCGACCACGCCGACCCGGGCGCACGGTAGCGCGCGCGCGGAGCACATGGCGACGAACCGGCTCTCCTCGGTGCGCGGCACCGCCACCAGTACCCGACCGGCCGATTCGGAGAACAGCCACACAAACGGGTCCGCCCCTTCGGGCAGCACCAGGCGCACCCCGGTCTCCCCGGCCAGCGCGGCCTCGACGACGGTCTGCGCCAGCCCGCCCTCGCTGACGTCATGGGCGGCGGACACCAGCCCGTCGCGCGACGCCGCGGTCAGCACCTCGGCCAGCAGTTTCTCCCGGTCCAGGTCCACCTGCGGCGGCACCCCGCCGAGGTGCCCGGCGGACACCTGCGCCCAGATCGACCCGTCGAGCTCGTCGCGGGTGTCACCGAGCAGCAGCAGCGTCTCGCCGGGTTCGGTGCCCAGCCCGGTCGGGATGCGCCGGGCCACGTCGTCGAGCACACCGAGCACACCGACCACCGGGGTCGGCAGGATCGGCGTCGCACCGGTCTGGTTGTAAAAGCTGACATTGCCGCCGGTGACCGGGATGCCCAGGGCCGCACAACCATCCGCGAGTCCGCGCACGGCCTGGGAGAACTGCCACATGACGCCCGGGTCCTCCGGCGAACCGAAGTTGAGGCAGTTGGTGACGGCGACCGGGGTGGCGCCGGTGACGGCGACGTTACGGTAGGCCTCGGCAAGCGCCAGCTGCGCACCGGCGTACGGGTCGAGCTGGGTGTAGCGACCGGACGCGTCGGTGGAGATCGCGACGCCGCGGCCGGTCTCCTCGTCGACCCGCAGCACCCCGCCGTCGGCGTGTTCGGCGAGCACCGTATTGCCGCGCACATAGCGGTCGTACTGCTCGGTGATGAACGCCCGGCTGCACAGCGCGGGGCTGGCCAGCATCGCCAGCAGGGTGTCACGCAGTTCGGCGCCGCTCTTCGGGCGCGGCAGCCTCGCCGTGGTGTCGGCGATCAGCGCGTCCTGGCTGTCGGGGCGGACGACCGGCCGCTGGTACACCGGGCCCTCGTGGGCGACGGTGCGCGGCGGCACGTCCACCACGGTCTCGCCGCCGAAGGTGATGACCAGCCGGTCGCCGTCGGTGACTTCGCCGATGACGGTGGCCAGTACGTCCCATTTGCGGCACACGGCCATGAACTTCTCGACGTTCTCCGGCGTGACCACCGCGCACATGCGCTCCTGCGATTCGCTGGAGAGCACCTCGGCCGGCGTCATGTCCTTGGCGCGCAGCGGCACCTTGTCCAGTTCGATGTGCATGCCGCCGTCGCCGGCCGAGGCGAGTTCGGAGGTGGCACACGACAGCCCGGCGCCGCCGAGGTCCTGAATGCCGACCACCAGGTGCGCGGCGTAGAGGTCCAGGCAGCACTCGATGAGCACCTTCTCGGTGAACGGGTCACCGACCTGCACGCTGGGGAGTTTCTTGCGCTGTTTCGATGGTCCAGCTCCGCCTTCGGCCTCGTGTCCGGAGCCGGCCTCGTCACCGGAGAAGGTGTCCGACGCCAGCACCGACACCCCGCCGATGCCGTCCAAACCGGTGCGGGCGCCGAACAGGATGATCTTGTTGCCGGTGCCCGAGGCGAACGCCAGGTGCAGGTCCTCGGTGCGCAGCACACCCACGCACAGCGCGTTGACCAGCGGGTTGCCGGCGTAGGACGCGTCGAACACGGTCTCCCCGCCGATATTGGGCAGCCCCAGGGAGTTGCCGTAGCCGCCGATGCCGCGGACCACGCCGTCGACCACCCGGCGGGTGTCGGGCGCGTCGGCGGCGCCGAAGCGCAGCTGGTCCATCACCGCGACCGGCCGGGCGCCCATCGCCATGATGTCGCGGACGATGCCGCCAACGCCGGTGGCCGCGCCCTGGTACGGCTCGACGTACGACGGGTGGTTGTGCGATTCCACCTTGAAGGTGACCGCCCAGCCGTCGCCGATGTCGACGACGCCCGCGTTCTCGCCGATCCCGGCCAGCATGCCGGCCTTCATCTCCTCGGTGGTGGTCTCGCCGAAGTAGCGCAGGTGAACCTTGGAGGACTTGTAGGAGCAGTGCTCGCTCCACATCACCGAATACATGGCCAGCTCGGCGTCGGTGGGCCGGCGGCCCAGGATCTCCCGGATGCGCTGGTATTCGTCGTCCTTGAGGCCCAGTTCGCGGTAGGGCTGCGGGTGGTCGGGGGTGGCGGCGGCGCGCTCGACGGTATCGAACGGGGCGGCTTCAGACGTCACGAGAGACAGTCTAGGAGCATTCGAATCGGCCAATCCGGGCCGGTGGCGCTTGGTTATTTCTACAGTTTTTGGGGAACACACCCATAGTCGGCCCTTCGCCCCCGGAGGGTCCGGATGGAAAGGGAACCAATCCATGCAGAAAACAGCAAAGCGAACCGCCGCGTGCGCGGCGACCGCGGCAATCGGTATCGCGGCGTTTGCGGCGGGCTGCGACAACAGCAGCAAGGACAGCGCCCACGAGGCCCTGAGCTCGGCCAGCTCGATCGCGTCCTCGGCCGGATCCGTGGCGTCCTCGGCCGCCGAATCGGCCACCTCGGCGGTGTCCTCGGCCCTGGCCGCTCCGGAGCCGACCAAGATCGCCGGCAAGGACGGGGTCGAGTACACCGTCGAGGGCGTACTTCTGGAGAAGTACAACTCGCTGGACGCGAAGTCCAAGACGGCCCTCGGCGCTCCGCTGGGCGAGCAGAAGAAGAACGACGACGGCGGCGTCTACCAGCAGTTCGACGGCGGCGTGATCATCAACAGCTCGGCTGGCTCCTTCGTGGTGTGGGGCAAGATCCGGGACAAGTGGAACGAGCTGGGCGGCTCGCAGGGTCAACTGGGCTACCCGACCAGCGATGAGACCACCAACGCCGAGGGCCAGAAGCAGACCACCTTCCAGCACGGCACGGTCACCTGGACCGAGGGTGCGGATCAGGCGGTCGTCGCCGGCGGTTAATCGGGCGACAGAAACGCGCCCAGCGCCGCCGCATAGGCGGCAACGTCGTGGGCGCCCATCAGTTCCCGTGCCGAGTGCATGGCCAGCTGCGGGGCGCCCACGTCGACCGTCGGGATGCCGGTGCGGGCGGCGGTCATCGGGCCGATCGTCGACCCGCACGGCAGGTCGGCGCGGTGCTCGTAGCGCTGTAGCGGCACCCCGGCGCGCCGGCAGGCCAGCTCGAAAGCCGCAGCGGTGCGCCCGTCGGTGGCGTACCGCAGGTTCGGCTGCACCTTGAGCACCGGGCCGCCGTTGACGGCAATCGGGTGGCCCGGTTCGTGCCGGTCCGGGTAGTTGGGGTGGGTGGCGTGCGCCATGTCGGCGGAGGCGATCATCGACACGGTCAGCCGGCGCAGGAAGTCCGCACGGTCGCCGCCCTCGGTGGCCACGATGCGCTCCAGGGTGGTGATCAGCAGGTCGGAGCCGGCGCCGTGGTCGGACGTCGAGCCGACCTCCTCGTGGTCGAACAACGCCAACACCGGCAGGTAGGCCCCCGGCTCCCCAGCCAGCAGCGCCGCCAGCCCCGCGTAGCAGCTGGCCTGGTTGTCCAGCCGCGGCGCGGACAGGAACTCGCCGTCGCCCCACACCCGCGACGGTGTCAGGTCGTGGGTCATCAGCTCGAAGCCCAGCACGTCCGCGGGGTCGATGCCCGCGGCGGCGGCGACGTGGTCCACGAACGGTGCCGAACCGCCGGGTCCATACGGCGGTCCCGGCTTCCCCTCGGCTCCGCCGCCACTCGCTCCGCTCACGCCACCTCCGCCGAGCCTCGCCGAACCACCGGATCCAAACGGCAGTCCCGGCTTCCCCTCGGCTCCGCCGGTACTCGCTCCGCTCGCGCCACCTCCGCCGAGCCTCGCCGAACTGCCGGCCCACACCGCATTCACGTGGCGTTGCGGGTCGAGTTTCACCGCGGAGCGGTCCTCGGCCAGGTGGATCGCCAGCTGCGGCACCCGCAGCAACGGTTCGTCGATGCGGACCAGCCGGTACCCGACGCCACCGGGTGCGCCCGCGTCGATGACGGCGATCATTCCGGAGACGCCGAGGTCGCGGTCCAGCCAGGAGTTCAGCCACGCGCCGCCGTAGGGCTCCAGCGCCACCTGGTGCCAGCCGGCGACCACCCGGTCGGGGTGTTGTTTGACCCGCAGGTTGGGGCTGTCGGTGTGCGCGCCGACCATCCGGAAGCCACGGCCGGATGTTCCGGTGGCGTTCCAGGCGATCAGCGATCCGGCCCGCCGGAGGAAGCAGCGCTGCACATCGGACGGCCAGGCATCCGCCTCGGCCAGCTCGGTGTAGCCCGCCGCCCGCAGCCGTTGCGCCACGGTCTCGCACGCGTGATACGGCGACGGGGATGCGTCGATGAATTCGGCCAGGCCGGCGGCGTTCGCAATGACGGTCTCGGCGGTGTCGGTCATAGCCAATCCTTATCGCAACCCGGGTCGCCGACTGCGACTAGGGTCGTTGATTGTGACGTCCGCAACCACGCAGCCCATCTTGACGCCGCTGACCCCGGCCGCGATCTTCCTCGTCCTGACCATCAACGACGGCGGCGAGGCGACTGTCCACGAAGCACTGACCGACTTCGACCACCAGGTTGCGGCGCTGTCCTTCCGTGTCCCGCAGGCGAACCTGAGTCTGGTCGCCGGGATCGGTTCGCGCGCCTGGGACCGGCTGTTCTCCGGGCCGAAGCCGGCCAAGCTGCATCCGTTCATCGCACTGACCGGCGACCGGCACACCGCCCCGTCGACCCCGGGTGATCTGTTGCTGCACATCAGGGGAGCCACCGCCGACGTCTGCTTCGAGCTGGGTTCTCGGCTGCTGGGATCGATGGCCGGCGCGGTCAGCATCGCCGACGAGGTACACGGCTTCAAATACTTCGACATGCGGGACCTGCTCGGCTTCGTCGATGGCACCGAGAACCCGACCGGGCAGCTGGCCGCCCAAACCGTGCGAATCGGCGACGACGATCCAGCGTTCGCCGACGGCTCCTATGTCCATGTGCAGCGCTACACCCACAATCTGGATGCCTGGAACGCGCTGAGCGTAACCGAGCAGGAACAGGCGATCGGCCGGACCAAGCTGGAGGACATCGAGTTCCCCGACGCCGACAAACCGGCCAACGCGCACATCGCGGTCAACGTCATCGAGGACGAGGACGGCAACGAGCTGAAGATCGTGCGGGCCAACATGCCGTTCGGGACGTTGGCCGACGGCGATTCGGGCACCTATTACATCGCGTATTCCGGCAACCCGGATATCACCGAGCGGATGCTGCGCCGGATGTTCATCGGCGAACCGGTGGGCAACACCGACCGGATCCTGGACTTCTCCACCGCGCACACCGGAGGCATGTTCTTCGTCCCCACCGTCGATTTCCTCGCTTCTCCCCCACCGCTGCCCGGCGCGGCAACCGGCGACTCCCTCTCCATCGGCAGTTTGAAAGGACAACCGCAATGAACAATCTCTATCGCGAACTGGCCCCGATCACCGATGCGGCGTGGGCACAGATCGAACAGGAAGCCGCGCGCACGTTCAAGCGCCACATCGCCGGGCGGCGCGTCGTCGACGTGAGTTCTCCCAGCGGCGCCACCACCGCGGCGATCGGTACCGGACATCTGCGTGATGTCGCGGCACCGCAGGACGGGGTTATCGCGCACCTGCGCGAGGCGCAGCCACTGGTGCGGCTGCGGGTGCCGTTCACGTTGAACCGCACCGACATCGACGACGTCGAACGCGGCGCCGCCGATTCCGACTGGGATCCGGTCAAGGAGGCGGCCCGCACCCTGGCGGTGGTCGAGGATCGGGCCGTCTTCGAGGGCTACCCGGCGGCCTCCATCGAGGGCATCCGCAAGTCCAGTTCCAACCCGGCGCTGGCCCTGCCGAAGGACACCGCCGAGTTCCCCGACGTCATCGCCCGGGCGCTGAGCGAGCTGCGGCTGGCCGGCGTCGACGGCCCGTATTCGGTGCTGCTATCGGCCGACGCGTACACCCGGGTCAGTGAGGAGACCGCGCACGGCTATCCCATCCGCGAGCACCTGCGCCGACTGGTCGACGGTGAGATCATCTGGGCGCCGGCCATCGACGGTGCGTTCGTGGTGTCCACCCGCGGCGGCGATTTCGACCTGCGGCTGGGCACCGACGTGTCCATCGGCTACTTGAGCCACGATGCCGAGACCGTCGCGCTGTATCTGCAGGAGACGATGACGTTCCTGTGCTACACGGCGGAGGCGTCGGTCGCGCTGACCGTGTAGCTGCCCGGCTACACCCCGGCGAGCAGGGTGTCGAGCAGCGAGTAATACATTCCGAGTCCGTCGTCGCTGGGCCCGGTCAGGGCCTCGGTGGCGTGCTCGGGGTGCGGCATCAGGCCGACGACCCGGCCGTTGGCCGAGGCGATCCCGGCGATGTCGCCCAGCGAGCCGTTGACGTTGTCGACGTAGCGGAACACCACCCGGCCGTCGCCCTCCAGCTCGGCGAGCACCTCCGGGGCGGCCTGGTAGCGGCCCTCCCCGGATTTCAGCGGGATCAGGATCTCGGCGCCGGCGTCGTAGCGGGAGGTCCACGCGGTGGTGTTGTTCTCCACCCGCAGCCAGATGTCGCGGCAGACGAAGTGCAGTCCGGCGTTGCGGGTCAGCGCGCCGGGCAGCAGCCCGGCCTCGCACAGCACCTGGAAGCCGTTGCAGATGCCCAGCACCGGCATGCCGCGCCCGGCGGCGGCGATGACCTCGCCCATCACCGGCGCGAACTTCGCGATCGCCCCGGCCCGCAGATAGTCGCCGTAGGAGAATCCGCCGGGCACGATCACCGCGTCGACGCCCCGCAGGTCGGCGTCGCCGTGCCACAGCGGCACCGCCTCGGCGCCGGCCAACCGAGCGGCGCGGGCGGCGTCGACGTCGTCGAGGGTGCCGGGGAAGGTGATGACGCCGATCTTGATGCTCATTGCTCGTCCCGCAGCACGACCCAGTCCTCGATCACCGTGTTGGCCAGCAGTGATTCGGCGATCTCGGCGAGTTCGGCGTCGCCGATGCTGTCATCGACCTCGAGCTCGAAGCGCTTGCCCTGGCGGACGTCGGTGATCCCGGCGTGGCCGAGGCGACCGAGCGCGCCGACGATTGCCTGACCCTGCGGGTCGAGGATCTCGGTCTTGGGCATCACGTGTACAACGACCCGGGCCACGCGCGGCTCCTTGAATTCGACGGGGTTTACGCACAGGGGTGTGCGCGGATCACTCTACCGGCGCACAATCGCGGGCATGGAACTGACGCATTTCGGGCACTCCTGTCTGCTGGCGCGATTTCCCGGCGATGCGGGCTCCACGACGATCTTGTTCGACCCCGGCAACTTCTCGCACGGCTTCGAGGGCATCACCGGACTCGACGCCATCCTGATCACCCATCAACACCCCGACCACGCCGACCCGGCCCGGCTGCCGGCGCTGGTGGAGGCCAACCCGGGTGCGGCGCTGTACGCCGACCCGATGACTGCGGCGATGCTGGGGGACCCGTGGCGCGCGGTGCACGTCGGCGACGAGCTGGCGATCGGTGGGCTGTCGGTGCGCGGCGTCGGCGGCCGGCACGCCGTCATCCACCCGGAGCTGCCGGTGATCGACAACATCTCGTATCTGGTCGGCGACGACCAGCACCCGGCCACCCTGATGCACCCGGGCGACGCGCTGTTCGTGCCCGACGAGCCGGTGCGGGTGCTGGCCACCCCGGCCGCAGCGCCGTGGCTGAAGATCTCCGAGGCGGTCGACTACCTGCGGGCCGTCGCGCCCGAGCACGCCGTGCCGATCCACCAGGGCATCATCGCCCCGGATGCCCGGGGCATCTTCTACGGCCGTCTGACCGAGATGTGCGACACCGATTTCCGCGTGCTGGCACCGGAGACCGCGGTCGGGCTCTGAGCCGCCGCGGCCGGCTACCGGGTGAAATCGGCGATCACCGGCGCGAGCTCGGCGGCGTTGGCGACGATGTCGATGTGCCCGCCGGAGTGCAGGTACAGCTTGGAACGCGGCAGCAGCCGGTTCATCACCCGGGCGTTGATCACCGGGATGATCGGGTCGTCGAGGCCCGCCACGATCAGCGTCGGCTGCCGGATCGCCCACAGCGCGTGGAGGCTGGTCCACACCGCCCCGGCGGCGAGCTGGTGGGCGTAGCCCAGCCGCGAACCCATCGACGACGGCCGGCGGAACAGGCTGGCCACCAGGTCCGGGTCCTTGCGCACCGCCCCGCCGTAGATCTCGGCGGCGATGTCGGCGGCGTATTCGGGATCCTGGAAACGCCGCGGGCTGACCATCTTCATCAACACGTGCGGCCGGGCAGGCACCATCAGGACGCCGGTGGCCGTCGATACCAGCACCAGCCGCCGGCAGCGCCGCGGATTCTGGAACGCGAACTGCTGGGCCAGCGCGCCGCCCCAGGACAGGCCGAGGATGTCGACCCGGTCGATGCCCAGTTCGTTGAGCACCCTGCCCAGCACCAGCGCCAAATACGGTATTCCGTAGGGCAACAACGACGTCGGCGATCCGCCGACCCCCGGAACGTCGAACCGCAGCACCGGCTTGTCGGCCGGCAGCGCGTCGACGAACGGGTCGAGCACCTCCAGCGCGGTACCGATCCCGTTGCAAAGCACCAGCGGTGTCCCTTGTCCGCGTTGGTATTCCACCCGAATCCTCTGCCCGTAGGCGGGGATCATCTGGGTGTGCACCGATTCGCGCTCAGTGCTCATGGACATATTCCCCCGGCGCCGGCGAGCGGACCGGAAAGGCCTTGGAGCCCAACGAATCCGGAGCATCCTTGTCCTCACCGCGCTGCTTGAGCCAGGCCGCGTAGTCCGGCCACCAGGAATCGGCGGCCTTCTCCGCCGACTCGGCCCACTCCTCGTGACTCTCGGAGTCCGGGGGCCCGAAGCGGAAGGACGCCCGGGGATTTCCCGGCGGGTTGACGATCGCGGCGATGTGGCCGCTGGAGGACAGCACGTAGCGCACGTCGTCGCTGCCGAACAGCCGGGAGCTGCGGTAGGTGGCCGGCCAGGGGCAGATGTGGTCGGTGACGCCGCCGACGACGTAGATGTCGGCGGTCACCTTGGACAGGTCGACTTCGGTGCCCAGCATGGTCGCCGCACCTGGATGGGCCAGCGCGTTGGTCATGCCGGTGGTGACCATGTCCCGGTGCAGCGCGGCCGTCATCCGGGTGGTGTCTGCATTCCAGTAGAGGACGTCGAACGCCGCCGGGTCCCGGCCCTGGATGTAGTTGTTGACCCAGTATCGCCAGACCAGGTCGGTGGGCCGCAGCCAGGCGAACACCTCGGCCAGGGCGGCCCCGTCGAGGTAGCCCTTGCGCGCGGACTTGCGGATCGCCGCCTGCCCCGACTTCTCATCGAGCGCGGCCGCGGCGAACCCGGCCTTGGACTGGTCGAGCACCGTGACTGCCAGCGCCAGGCTGGCCAGCCGCTCACCCTGGCCGATGGCGGTCAGGTGCGCGGCCACCATCGAGGCGAGCATGCCGCCCGAGCAGGTGCCCAGCAGGTGCACACGGTCGGAACCGGTGATGTCACCGATCGCGTCCATCGCCTCGATCATCGAACCGCCGTAGGTGTCGAAGCCCCAGTCCCGGTGCCGTTTGTGCGGATTGCGCCAGGACAGGACGAACGGCTGGATCCCCTGCGACACCAGGTATTCCATCAGGCTGCGGTGCGGAGCCAAGTCCAGCACGTAGTACTTGTTGATCACCGGCGGGATCACCAGCAGCGGGACCGTGGTGACGGTCGGGGTCGCCGGTGCGTACTGGATCAACTCGAACACCCGGGTTTTGAGCACGACGGACCCCGGGGTGACCGCCAGGCTGTCACCCACGGCGAACGCGTTGGCGTCGACCATGGCGGGCACCCTGGGCGCGGATCGCATGTCACGCACAAAGTTCCGCGCTCCCCGCACCGCGCTGAGGCCACCGGTGTCGATCATGGCCTTCCAGCCCAGCGGGCTCAGCAGGATGTTGTTGGACGGCGATCCACCCTCGACGACGTTGTCGATGACGAACTGCATCTGTTCGCGATCGCGCCAGTCCAGTTCCGCGTCGTCGAGCAGGTGCTGTGCGGTCTCGGAGGTCGCCAGATAGGTTTGCATGACCCGCTGCAGCACCGGGTTCTGGCTCCAGGCCGGGTCGGCGAACCGTTTGTCCGCTCGCCCCGGCGCCCGGTCGGAGGCGCCCAGTGCGATATCGGTCAACTCGCCGACCAGCGCACCGACCCGGCTGGCCACCGTGCCGGGGCGTTTGATCAGGTTGCCCGCGGTGCGCACCCAGGCGCCGTTGGGGACCATCCGCCGGCCGAAGCCGGTGGCGGACCGGATCAGCAGCATGTCCAGTGGTGCAGCCACCTCTTCGGCGGCCGTGTTCTCCCCAGTCACAATCAATCCAATTCTCGCGGAGGGATTTTCGGTCAGATGTCGGCAATCACATGTCGTAGCCTCCGTTGACGCTCCACACCTGGCCGGTGATGTAGGAGGAGGCGTCGGCGGCGAGGAAGTGCACCACCCGAGCGATCTCGTCCGGGTGGCCGAGGCGGCCGGCGGGAATCTGCGCCTTGAGCCGCTCCAGCGCCTTCGGCGGGATGGCCGCCGCCATGTCGGTCGCGACCAGTCCCGGCGTCACGGTGTTCACCGTGATGCCGATCGAATCCTCATGCTGTTTACCGGATTTGGCCAGCTGGAAGGAGGATTCCCGGGCCAGGGTCTTGGTGAGGCCGAACAGCCCGGACTTCGACGATGCATAGTTGGCCTGGCCGATGTTGCCGGTCTCGCCGACCACCGAGGACACGTTGATGATCCGTCCGGTGCCGCGCTCCAGCATGTGCTTGAGCGCAGCCTGCGAGATGAAGAACGCCCCGGACAGGTTCACCGCGAGGACGTTGTGCCAGTCCTCGTCCGTCATCGAGACGACCGGCTTGTCGCTGGTGATGCCGGCGTTGTTGACCAGGATGTCCAGCCGGGTGTGGGTGTCGATCACCTCGTCCACCGTGCGGCGGCAGTCATCGGGGGAACCGACGTTGCCCAGGTGCATCGAGGCCTTGGCCCCGTGGGTCGCGCAGATCCTGTTGAGCTCGTCGAGGAACCGGTCGGCGTCGACGCTCTGCCGGCTGTGCCCGACGGCGACGCTGGCGCCCTGGGAGGCCAGGCTGGTCGCGATGGCGGCGCCGATGCCGCGGGTTCCGCCGGTGACGAATGCCACGCGGCCGGCCAGTTTGTCCGTCTTCATCGTCATCTCCGCAGTTTCTTGAGGGCGATTTTCGCCGCGTTGGCGCCACACATGCCGTGCGCGCCGGGTCCCGGCGGGGTGGCCGCCGAACAGATGTACATGCCGTTGCCGCCCAAGCTGTAGGGCGATAGCGTGGTGCGCGGCCCGAACACCAGCTGGCGGATGTCCTTGGCTCCGGTGTTGATGTCGCCACCCACGTAATTGGAGTTGTAGCGCGACATTTCGGTGGTCGACCGAACCGCCTGGCCGACGATCCGGTCCCGGAACCCGGGCGCGAACCGCTCGATCTGGGCGGTGATGGCTTCGGTCGCGTCCCCGGCGTACCCGTTGGGCACGTGCGCGTAGGCCGACACCGGGTGGATGTCACCGACGCTGCGCTGCGGGTCCGCCAGGTACTGCTGGAAGGCCAGCACGAACGGACGCTCCGGCATCCGGCCGGCGTGGATATCGCGCTCGGTGGCGGCCAGCTCGGCGTATTCGCCGGCCAGGTGCAGGGTGCCCGCACGGCGGGCCGCCTCATTCGTCCACGGCACCCCTCCCTGGACGGCGAAGTCCACCTTGAACGCTCCCGGCCCGTAGCGGAATCGGCCGAACGCCCGGGACACCCGCCCGGGCAGCCGGTCGCCGAGGATTTCGGCGACCGCGGTCGGCGAGAGGTCGAACATGGTGATGTCGGCGGGCGGCAACTGCTCGGCCGAGGTGACCCGAACCCCGGTCTCGATCTTGACGCCCAGGTTGTCCAGCAGCCCGGCCATCGCATCGGTGATCGCCTGGGATCCGCCGGCGGCGACCGGCCAGCCGTTGTGATGGCCGGCGGTGAGGATGCCGACACCGATGGCAGAGGTCAACGGGTAGTGCAGCGGCCGGAAGGTATGGGCAGCAACACCTCCGAAGACGGCACGGGCCTCCGGCGTGCGGAACACCCGGGCCAGGGTCGAGGCGGGAAGCACCGTGGGGGCGCCGAACCGGGCCAACACCAGCGGGTGGTGCGGCGCCCGCAGCAGCGGGCCCATGATGTCGTCGGCAAGCAAGTCGAACCGGCGCGACGGATAGCCGAACATCCGCAACCACCGGGGGCCGTCGGAGCCCATGCCGTCGGCGGTCTCCTCGACCGACCGGTGCAGCACGCCGGCGCTACCGTTGTCCAGCGGGTGGACCATGTCGATCTCGGGCAGCGCCCACTGCAGTCCGTAGCGGTCCAGCCCGAGACCGGCGAGGAACTTCGAGCCGGCCGGCATCACGTGGATGGCGGCGCAGTTGTCGAACACCAGGCCCGGCATGATCGGCTCGCTGGAACGAACGCCACCGCCGATCACCTCCGCCGCCTCCAGAACCGTGACCTCGACGCCCTCGGCGGCCAGCGCGATGGCGGCGGCGAGCCCGTTGGGCCCGGCGCCGACCACCACCGCGGTACTCATGCGTTGGCTCCGTGCCCCAACTTCGCGCCGCGGGTCCAGGTGACGTTCAGCGGGATCGGGCCGTTGGGCAGCCAGGGCTGCTCCTTGACCGCATCGGCAACGTTCCACGTGCCCTCTTCGATCACACCGAGGGCCGCGTCGATGAGCTTGTAACGCTGGATACCGCTGCCGAAGGCCTCGGACTCGACCCAGGCGATCACGCACTCACCCGGGGCGAACTGCGCCTCGTCCTGCACCGCCTTGATCATGTTCACGTCGTGCAGGTGACCCTCGCCGAAGTTGAAGCCCATGATCGAGTTGCAGAGGAACTCACCTTCGCGGACCGTCCGGGTATCGATATCGGGCAGCCGACTGGTCAGCAGGGAGAACAGGCCGCGCGCCTGGCTGTGCATGCTGCGCCAGCCGATGGTGCGTTGCAGGCTGACCTCCGCCCAGCCGGGATCGAAACCGGCGGCGATGAACTGGTCGATCTGGTTGGGCGCCGACCGGGTCAGCTTGTTGAGCTTTGCCTCGGCACCCGGGGTGAAGGTCCACACCGCGCTGGCCCAGTTGCCGGCGTACTGGCGCAGCGATACCAGGAAGGAGATCTTGTCCGGGCGCAGGTTACCCAGCACCGGGAAGAACAGCATCGCCGCGGCCACCACCAGCACCAACCACCAGGGAGTCATGTCCCACGGGGCGAAGCCTTTGTCGTTGGGGAAGCCCAGGAACAGGAACACCGTGGTGTAGGCGAACATAACGTTCCACTCCAGCGGCACGGCGAGCGGGAAGGTGGAGATGATGAACAGGTGGAAGCAGAGCATGAAGATGGCCGCGATAACCGTCACCGTCCAGTTCGGCGAGAAGAACAGCAGCAGCGGCGCCGCGATCTCCACGAACGTTCCGTTGACGTGCGCCATGAAGTCGGCCACCCGGGACGGCCGCAGATCACGCGGGAAGTCCTTGTAGTGCATGCGCTTGACGAACTTCGGCAGGTACGGGGTGTTGGACACCATCGGCGGGATGACGTTGGAGAAGTGCTTGCCGAACTTGGAGAAGCCGGCGCCCACCCACACCACGACGATCAGCATCTTCAGCGCGATGATCATGTTCACGAACGGGAAGATGGAGAAGATGATCAGCGCAGGCAGGTACTGCTCACCGCGGGCACCCAGGAAGATCGTCTTGTCCCGCAATCCGTTGAGGATGAGCAGCGCGATGGGTGCGATCAGCAGCGACGGGTTCACCAGGCCGGCGTTCAACGAGATTCCCAGTTGGGCCATCGACTGGTCCATGTCGGCGTGGTGGATGCCCGAGAAGGCCAGCGCCACCACCAGTGAGACCAGCAGCGCCAGGTACAGCGTGACGTCCAGCACGTTGCGCCGATCCCCGGCGGTACCCGGCACCCAGGTCCAGGGCCGTAGCCGGATGGTGCCCGGCTTGGCCCAGAACAGGATCCCGCCGGTCATCGGCTTGATCTTGCCGGCCAGCGGGCCCCACGACCCGGCGATGCCGATCGATTCGAGCAGCACCGTCCAGAGGACCAGCTTCTGGTAGATGATCGGCTGGTTCCACCACTCCATCGGGTGCCAGAAGGCGGGCAGCTGTGACGTCGTCGTGGCAATCACCAGGCCGCCGATCGCATACAGCACCACGATCTTCACGATGTAGATCGTGTGGAACAGCTTCGGTGATCCGAAGCCGTTCTCCGCCCAGTCGGTGGACAGGATCTGGAGCCGCTCCAGCAACGGTTTCCGGAGAAAACTCTCGGGTTCGACGTCGGGCAACGTCGGTGTTTTGAATCCCATGATCGGTTCCTCCTACTGAATGGGACGGTGTTTAAACTGAATATCTTTGACGGTCAGCGGTTTTCGGCGACACGCTCGCGAAGACGCGGCTTGTGGATCTTGCCGACGGGGTTCTTGGGCAGGTCGTCGAGAATGGTGATCTGGGCGGGGTGTTTGAATTTCGACAGCACCGCGCGCAGATGTTCGGCGATGGCGTCAGGGCTCAGCTCGGCCCCGGAGTTCAGTGACACGAACAGGACGGGCTCCTCGCCGAGGACCTGGTGCGGGCGACCCACCACGGCGGCCTCGGCGATCTCGGGTAGCTGGTAGACGACGGCCTCGATCTCCTTGGGGTAGATGTTCTCGCCACCCCGGATGATCATGTCCTTGGCCCGGTCCACCAGGTACAGGTAGCCGTCGTCGTCGAGGCGGCCCACGTCACCGGTGTGCAGCCAGCCGTCGACGACGGTGCGTTCGGTCTCCTCGGGCCGGTTGAGGTAGCCGCGCATCACGTTGGCGCCCTTGATCAGAACCTCGCCGGACTCGCCGGCCGGCACCTCGGCGCCGCCGGCGTCGACGATGCGGACCGATTGCCCGGCCAGCGGCAGCCCCACCGAACCCTGCTTGCGGATTCCGTGCAACGGGTTGGCGAAGCTGACACAGGTGCCCTCGGACAGCCCGTAGCCCTCGATGAGCGGAATGCCGTACCGGCCCTGGAACTTCTCCAGCAGTTCGACGCTCGCCGGAGCAGCACCGCAGATGCCGAATCGCACCGACGAGGTGTCCGGCGCCACGTCCGTCGGCAGATCGGCGAGCATGGTGTAGATCGCGGGAACGGCCGAGAAGTACGTCGGGCGGGCGTCTTCGAGCCGGTCGAAGAACGACTTCGGGCTGAACCGGCCGGCGATGACGGCACTGCCCCCGGCGAGCAGCGGCGAGAGTGTGCCGATGACGATCCCGTTGACGTGGAACAGCGGCAGGATCAGCAGGCTGCGATCGCGCTCGGTCAGTTCGAAGTTGTCCACCAGCACGGAGCACATGGCGGCCAGGTTCGCGTGGTCGAGCATCACGCCCTTGGGCCTGCCCGTGGTCCCGCTGGTGTAGATCAGCAGCGCCAGCGCGTCGTCGGGCACCTCGGTGGCCCCACCCACGGTGACCGCCCCGGCCGCCAGGTCGGCGGGCGTCAAAACCACCGGCGAGGACACCTCGTAGTCGGGCACCGCCTCGCTGATCAGCACACCCGCACCGGCGTCGGCGATCTGGTAGCCGACCTCCGCGCCGGTCATCGTCGGGTTGATCGGGGTCACCGCGGCACCGAGCCGCCATGCGGCGAACATCGCGACCACGAAACTCGCCGTGTTCGGCAACATCACCGCCACCACGTCCCCGGCGGACACCCCCGCCTCCTGCAGCCGAGAGGCGGCCAGCGCCACGGCGTCGCGCAGACCGGCCCGGGAGTACTCCACGGCGTCGCCTGAAATGGCCGACGCCGTCGGATTCTGCTCGGCCAGCCGATCTGTCAGAAGTGCCAGGTTCACGATTCGCTCCCGAAGCTGCATTGGTGAGGCGGACGTCATAACGCTATGTCGCTGTGAGCGCGCACACATCGTTGTGAAACGAGAAGTTGGGGGGCGGTGTTGTCGCCGGGCGACAACACCGTCCCCCTGTCAATCGCGTAGTTCAGCGCAGTTTGGGGTGGTCGGCAGCCCGTTGAACCGGTCGGCCACCCAGCCCATGTTGCGTTCGCCGTCGACGTAGAGCGGCAGCAGGTTGTTGATGTCGAGCTTGTTGAACAGCGGTGGCTGCTCATTGGTCCAGAACTGCACGTCGGCACCCATGCCGCACCAGTCCTTGGCGGTCTCGCGCGCCGCGTGATAGGGCACCAGCGGGTCGTACCTGTTGTGCGAGATGTACACCGGACCAGTCGGTTTGATGTTGCCGACGCGCTGGGCCGCCAGCAGGCTCTTGAACGGATCGTTGGACACCAGGGCGTTCAGGTCGGTGTTGAACCAGAACTCCAGATGCCGGAACGCGTAGTCGACGCCGCCCTGCAGCAGGCAGGTGTGCCCGGACCAGTCGAGCATCTGCAGCCCGCGCGGGGTCAGCACATCGCGGATGGGCTGCTCGGTGTCCGGGTAGGCTGCGATGATGCCGCGCAGCAGGTAGCCGGCGAGCACGGCGAAGAAGTTCCCGTCGATACCGGGGATGGCCTCGGCGACGTCGGTGACCGGTGCGTCGGCCATGGTTCCGACGATGTTGAGCTCAGGTGCATAGGAACCGGCCATCTCCGCGGCCGACAGCGCGGCCTGGCCGCCGGAGGCATAGCCCCAGAACGCCACCGGACCGTCCGGGGTCAGCGAGGTGCCGGGCAGCTTCTTGGCGGCCCGCGCGGCATCCAGCAGCGCAGACCCCGCGGCGACGCGATTGAGGAACTGCGGCGACTGCGGGCCGTGCACACCCATGCCGACACCGTCGGTGATCACCAGAGCGAACCCGCGGGCCAGCATCGTCGCCCAGAATCCTTCCTCCATGTTGAACATCAGGTCGAAGCCCTGGGAGAAGTGGATTCCCTGGTTCATCAGTCGCGACGGGGCGCACTGCTCACCGGCACCGTACGGGCCGGTGGCATAGGCCAGCAGCGGACGGGGCCCATTGCCCGGCCAGGGCACGTCGGGCTCGATGTAGGTGCCCGTCACCGCCACCGGGTGCCCCTGGGCGTCGGTGCTGCGGTACATGATTCGCGTCCCCGTGCCGACATACGCGCCGAGCTGCCCGGAGGGCTCCAACCGTAGGGGCGAGTCCTCGGTCCGGATCAGGTCACCGTTGTGGCCGGCGGGCAGCGGCTCCGGCGGCGTGTAGAACTCCTCGTAGTAGCGGTCGTCGGCACGGGAGGTGGGGGCCCCGATCACCCCGCACGCCAGTGTCAGGGCGGCCACGGTCAGCACAACGACCAGCGCCGGCCACGCCCGGTGTGGGCTGCGGGCTCGGCGCTCGGCTGCCAATGCAGTCGGATTCATATCGGGACTCCCGGGGGATTAGGTGGAGACGGACGTCACGACGCTATGTATTTGTGATGGTGGGCACATCGTCGCGAAACGAGAAGTTCACCGGCGGTCGTTGTCTCCCGGAGACAGAGGCGCCAAATTCCGGCCATGCGAGAAGACCGGTGGATCTACGGTTGGCAGATGCCCCGCACCGACCACGACACCGCCGTCAGTGACGCCGGCGCCGTGGTCGTCCGGCAGCTGGCCGATCGCCTCGACGAGGTGACCGCAGAGATCCAGCAGTACCTGATCGCCGAGATCGACGAACTGCGCGGCGACGCCACCCTGCTCGACCTGCTGCGCGACAGCGTCGAGGGCAACGTCGCCACCATATTCGCCGCCGCCCAGCACACCATCCCCATCGAGCCCGACGAGCCGCCGCTCGCCGCCCTGGAATACGCGCGCCGGCTGGCCCAGCGCGGAGTCGCCCCCAACGCGCTGGTGCGCGCCTACCGGCTGGGCCAGCAGCGACTGCTGGCGCTGGTCGCACAGGAGATTCGCCGTCGCGAGCTGGACCCGACCCTGGAACTCGACGTCTTCGACGAGATCGCCACCGTCACCTTCATCTACATCGACTGGATCTCACAGCGCGTGGTGGAGACCTACCAGGACGAGCGCGACCGGTGGCTGGAGAACCGAAACAACATGCGCGCGGTCCGGATTCGGGAGATTCTGCGCGAATCACCGCTGGATGTCGATGCGGTGGAGCAGGAGATGCAGTACCCGTTCGGTCGCTACCACCTCGCACTGATGCTCTGGTTCGATTCCGAGGAGGCCGGGAACAAACTGGGCCGACTGGAGCAGCACGCCCGCGAGCTAGCCGGCTGGTTGGGGGCCGGCGAACCACCACTGTTCGTCGCGACCGACCGCATCACCGGCTGGGCGTGGATCCCGCTGAGCGCCCAGAACGCCCGCAGCGCCCCGGTGCGCATCCGCCAGTTCCGGTCGGATCATCCTGATCAGCCCGAGGTGGCCGCCGGTGCGGCGTTGCCCGGCATCACCGGGTTCCGCTATTCGCATCAGCTCGCAACATACGCCCGCTCCGTCGCGCAGGCCTCCGGCACACCGCCCGCCCGCATCACCTCGGCGGCCGAACCCGGACTGGTCGCCGCCGCCCTGCTGGGTTCCGACCTGGCGCAGGCGCGCACCTGGGTGCAGATGGTCCTGGGTCCGCTGGTCACCGACACCGAACCCGACGCTCGCCTGCGCAACACCCTGCGACTGTTCCTGCAGGCCGGTTCCAGTTTCAAGGGCGCCTCCGAGGTGATGAACCTGCACGCCAATTCGGTGAAGTACCGGGTTCAGCGGGCCATCGAGCGACGCGGCATGGCGATCGACGACGACCGCCTGGACGTAGAGATCGCGCTGTTGATGTGCGCCTGGTACGGCACGGCCATGCTGAAACCGGCCGGTTGAGCGAGTGCAGTATCGACCTTTGTCTCGCGGCGACAACCCGGCAGCGATTCTTCATCGTGCACAACGGTGCGCACCGCCCGCGTTCTTTCTAACCTTCAGTGACGCCCGTTGACGATCGAGGAGGATTGTGGTGGCTGCATGGGGTGGAGACCCTTCGTTCGATTTGTTCCAGTTGCCCGAGGAGCATCAGGAGTTGCGGGCGGCGATCCGTGCGCTGGCGGAAAAGGAGATCGCTCCGTACGCCGCCGACGTCGACGCCAATGCCCGGTTCCCGCAGGAGGCCCTCGATGCGTTGGTGGCCAACGGGTTCAACGCGGTACACGTGCCTGAGGAGTACGGCGGCCAGGGCGCGGACTCGGTGGCGGCGTGCATCGTCATCGAAGAGGTCGCTCGGGTGGACTGTTCGGCGTCGCTGATCCCGGCGGTCAACAAGCTGGGCACCATGGGCCTGATCCTGCGGGGTTCGGACGAGCTCAAGAGCCAGGTGCTGCCCGGCATCGCCGCCGGGGACACCATGGCCTCCTACGCGCTTTCCGAGCGCGAGGCCGGTTCGGATGCCGCCGCGATGCGCACCCGCGCCAAGGCCGACGGGGACGGCTGGATCATCAACGGTTCCAAGTGCTGGATCACCAACGGCGGCAAGTCCGACTGGTACACGGTGATGGCGGTGACCGACCCGGACAAGGGCGCCAACGGCATCTCGGCGTTCATGGTGCACAAGGACGACGAGGGCTTCTCGGTCACCGGGTACGAGCACAAACTCGGCATCAAGGGCTCCCCGACCGCGGAGTTGGCGTTCGAGAACTGCAAGGTTCCCGGGGACCGGATGATCGGTGATCCGGGCACCGGGTTCAAGACCGCGCTGGCCACCCTGGATCACACGCGTCCGACCATCGGGGCGCAGGCCGTCGGGATCGCCCAGGGTGCCCTCGATGCGGCGATCGCCTACACCAAGGACCGCAAGCAGTTCGGCACTTCGGTGTCGACGTTTCAGGGTGTGCAGTTCATGCTCGCCGACATGGCGATGAAGCTCGAAGCCGCCCGGCTGATGGTCTACCACGCCGCCGCCCGCGCCGAGCGTGGCGAAACCAATCTGGGATTCATCTCCGCCGCGTCGAAATGCTTTGCCTCCGACGTGGCCATGGAGGTCACCGTCGACGCCGTGCAGCTCTTCGGTGGGGCCGGCTACACCGTCGACTTCCCCGTCGAACGGATGATGCGCGACGCCAAGATCACCCAGATCTACGAAGGCACCAACCAGATCCAGCGCGTCGTCATGAGCCGCGCACTGCTCAAATAACCTGGCGCGCCGCCGCCCGGCCGGCGGCGCGGCCGCTGAAGATACAGCCGCCGACGAAGGTGCCCTCCAGCGAGCGGTAGCCGTGCACGCCTCCGCCGCCGAAACCCGCGGCCTCCCCCGCCGCGTACAGGCCGGGGATCGGGTCACCGTCGGCGCCGAGCACCCGCGAATCCAGGTCGGTGTGCAGCCCGCCGAGGGTCTTGCGGGTCAGCACGTGCAGTTTGACCGCGATCAGCGGCCCCGCCTTGGGGTCGGTGATGCGGTGCGGGGCGACCACCCGCGACAACCGGTCGGGCAGATAGGCCCGCGCCCCGCGGATGGCGGTGATCTGGCCGTCCTTGCTGAACCTGTTGGCGACCTCCCGGTCGCGGGCGGTGACCTCGGCGGCCACCGTGGAGTAGTCCAGGGGTTCGACGTCGGGCAGTTCGTTCATCTTCTGCACCAGCTCGGTCAGGTTCGACGCGGAGACGAAGTCGACACCGCGGTCCACGAACGCCTGCACCGGGCCGGGAGCGCCGGGGCGCACCCGGGCCAGCACCTGAGGGATGCTGCGGGAGGTCAGGTCGGGGTTCTGCTCCTGGCCGGACAGGCCGAACTCCTTCTCGATGATCCGGGCGTTGAGCACGAACCAGGTGTAATCGTGGCCGGACTTGGTGATGTGGGCCAGCGTGCCGAGGGTGTCGAAGCCGGGGTACAGCGGCCCGGGCAGCCGGCGTCCGGTGGCGTCCAGCCACAGTGACGACGGTCCGGGCAGGATCCGGATGCCGTGGCCCGGCCAGACCGGGTCGTAGTTGGTGATGCCCTCGGTGTAGTGCCACATCCGGTCGCGGTTGATGACGGTGCCGCCGGCCTCCTCGGTGATGCCGATCATTCGGCCGTCGACGTGGGCGGGCACCCCGGTCAGCAGCTGGCGGGGTACCTTGCCGAGCCGGCGCGGCCAGTTCTTGCGTACCAGATCGGTGTTTCCGCCGATGCCGCCGCTGGCGACGACGACGGCCTGCGCCCGGAACTCGAAAGCGCTCAACACGTTTCGGCTCGATGCCACGCCACGGGCGGCGTCCGAAGGCTCCAGGATCGCCCCGCGCACCCCGGTCACGACGCCGTCCTCCACGATCAGGTGGTCGACGCGGTGGCGGTGGGCGAACCGGACGCGCGGGTTGCCCAGCAGCCGGCGGGCGAAGATGTCGACCAGCGCCGGGCCGGTGCCCCAGGTGATGTGGAATCGGGGCACCGAGTTGCCGTGGCCGCGGGCGTCGTAACCGCCGCGTTCGGCCCAGCCGACGATCGGGAAGATCTTCAGTCCGCGCTCGGCGAGCCAGGCGTGCTTCTCCCCCGCCGCGAACTCGACGTAGGCCTGGGCCCATTGGCGCGGCCAGTAGTCCTCGTCCCGGTCGAATGCGGCGGTGCCCATCCAGTCCTGCAGGGCCAGCTCGTAGCTGTCGCGGATGCCCATCCGGCGCTGCTGGGGACTGTCGACGAAGAACAGCCCGCCGAACGACCAGTACGCCTGTCCGCCCAGGTTGCCGGCGTTCTCCTGGTCGAGGATCAGCACCTGCCTGCCGCGCTCGACGAGTTCGCAGGCGGCGACCAGCCCCGCCAGCCCGGCTCCGACGATGATGACGTCTGCGTCCATGGGGCCAACGCTAGTCTGCGCGGGCCCACCCGGGGCTCAGGCGGCGCGAGCGACCCGGTCTGCGTCCCAGCGGTAGACCGTCGGCTGGTGCCCGTGCGCCAGGGTGAGGTCGACGGCCTGCAGCAGCGCCTGGCGCGGCGCGGGTGCGCGGAGCTGTCGCGCCGTGACGTTGAGCCGGACCACGCCGCCGCGCCGGGCGACCCGGTCGGCCGAGCGCAGCAGGGTGCGGCACCACCACGGCTCGGACTGCAGTCCCCCGCCGGCGCCGAGGACCCGGGCCCGTTCGGCGCGGTCGCGCACCAGGTCGACGATCTCCGCCGAGGACGCCAGCAGCCGGAAACCGCACTGGGGCAAGGCGGCGACGGCACCCGGTGAGGCGTGCCAGTGGGGTGCGGCGAAGAGCCGGGTTCGCAGACCAAGTTGTTCGAACGCCCGGTCGGCGGCCAACAGCCGCAGTTTGGCCTCGTGCGCCGACAGTTCGGCAAACTCGCCGCGGCGGCCCTTACCGGCCTGGTCGTAGCCGTGCAGCAGCACCGCATCCCCGGCGTCGCGCCGGGTGTGCAGCCAGTCCACCGTGGCCGGATCCTCGGCCAGCCGATATCCGCCGGGCAGCCGCGGGGCCACCAGCAGTGACGCCGGCACGCCGCGCTGCGACAGCGCCGCACAGAATGCCGACACCGGGGTGAGTGTGTGCCGGGAGATCCCAGACACCGAGACGATCAGTCGTCCTGTCACTCCCGCAGTGTCGCGCCCCCGGGTGACGAATCGGTGTCCGCGACAAGGACGGCGGCCGAACTGTCCGCGCATCCTGAGGTGCACAACAGCCAGGCGTACTGGAAGGCCACTTCCCGCCACCGCTCGTAACGGCCGCTGACTCCGCCGTGACCGGCGCTCATCTGCGTCTTCAGCAGCACTGGGTGCGCGTCGGTCTTGGCGTGCCGCAGCGCGGCAACCCATTTCGCCGGTTCGACGTAGAGCACCCTGGTGTCGTTGAGTGAGGTCATCGCCAGGATCGCCGGGTAGTCCCGCGGCCCCACGTTCTCGTACGGCGAGTAGGACGCCATGTAGTCGTAGACGTCTTTGTCCACCAACGGGTTTCCCCATTCGTCCCATTCGGTGACGGTCAGCGGCAGCGACGGGTCGAGCATCGAGGTCAGCGGGTCGACAAACGGGACCTGCGCGAGGATGCCGGCGAACAGTTCGGGCGCCATGTTGGCGACCGCCCCCATCAGCAGACCGCCGGCGCTGCCGCCGAGCGCCACCTGCCGGTCCCCGGTGGTCACCCCGGTGTCCACGAGATGGCGTGCGACCGCGATGAAGTCCGTGAAGGTGTGCACCTTGTGCAGCAGTTTGCCGTCCTCGTACCAGCGGCGGCCGAGTTCGCCTCCGCCGCGCACGTGGGCGATGGCGAACACCATGCCGCGGTCGAGCAGGGACAGCCGGGCGATGGAGAACCGGGGATCCTCGCAGGCCTCGTACGCTCCGTAGCCGTACACCAGCGCCGGCGCCGGGAAGGTCACGTCACGGCGGCGGATCAGCGAGATCGGCACCCGGGTGCCGTCTTCGGCGATCGCCCAATCTCGGTGTTCCACATAGTCATCGGCGTGGTAGTCGCCGAGCACCGGTTGCTCCTTGAGCAAGATCCGATCACCGGTGGCCAGGTCGAGGTCGTAGATGCGCAGCGGCACCACGAACGAGGTGGCGGCGAACCGCAGCCGCGCCGGATCCCAGTTCGGATTGGCGCCCAGCCCCACCGACATCAGTTCCGAATCGAAGCCGATCTCCTGCGGCGACCCGAATTCACCGTTGGTTCCGATGGGCCACAGCTGGATTCGGGGCAGGCCGTCGCCGCGGTAGCTGACCACCAGGTGGCGGGCGAACGCGTCGACGCCGTCGATGCGGACGTCGTCGCTGCCGGCGATCAGCGTGCGCTGGTCGCCCGGGTCGGCGACCGGCGCCACCGTCATCGCGAAATTGACCGCACCGTCGTTGTGCACGATCAGGAAGTGGTCCGTGCCGCCGAGTACCGCGTGCTCGGCCGAGTACTCGATGCCGTCGCGGCGGCCGAGGATCGAGACGAACTCCGCCGTCGGATCGGCGGCGTCGGCGTAGAACACCTCGGAGGTGACACCGGAGCCGGAGGCGATCATCACGTACCGGTTGCTGCGGGTGCGCCCGACGCCGAGCCAGAACCGTTCGTCGGGTTCGTGATACACGCGTTCACCGGGCTGCCCGGATCCGATCCGGTGGCGCCACACGGTGTCGGTGCGCCACGCGTCGTCGACGGTCAGGTAGTACACCGTCCGGTTGTCGGCCGCCCAGGTGACTCCGGCGGCGATCCCGGTGATGGTGTCCGGGTAGTGCGATCCGGTGCGAAGGTCCTTGAACCGCAGGGTGTACCGCTCGTCGCCGACGGTGTCGACGGCGTACGCGAGCACGTTGCCGTCGAGGCTGACCGCGACCGCCCCGAGGGCGAAGAACTCGTGGCCGTCGGCGAGTTCGTTCTCGTCGAGCAGGATCTCCTCACCGGGGATCTCGGTGTGCTCGTCGAATTGCGGTGGCACCCAGGAATCGTCGAGCGCGGGGCAGCGGCACTGCAGTCCGTACTGACGGCCCTCGTAGCTGCGGGCGTAGTACCAGTGGTCGCCGCGCCGGGTCGGCACCGACAGGTCGGTCTCCTTGGTGCGGGCCTTGATCTCGTCGAAGATGGCGCCGCGCAGGTCCTCCTGGTCCGCGGTCACCGCGTCGGCGTAGGTGTTCTCGGCTTCCAGGTAGGCCGTCACGGCGGCGTCGTCCTTGTCGCGCAACCACTCGTACGGGTCGACGAAGACGCGGCCGTGGTGTTCGCGGCGGACGTCGAGGCGCTTGGCGACGGGCGGGGTCACCGGGTGGGTCCCAGCCAGTCGGCGAACGACAACCCGGAGATCCGTTCGTAGGCCTCGATATAGCGCTCGCGGGTCGCGTCGACGATGTCCGGCGGCAGCGGTGGGGGCCCTGCGTCGCCGCTGCGGTCCCAGCCGGTCTCCGGCGCCGTCAGCCAGTTGCGGACGAACTGCTTGTCGAAGCTGGGTTGCACCACACCGGGCCGGTAGTTCGCGGCGTCCCAGTAGCGCGAGGAGTCCGGGGTGAAGACCTCGTCGGCCAGCCGCAGTTGGCCGTCCGCGTCGACGCCGAACTCGAACTTGGTGTCGGCGATGATGACGCCGCGGGTCAGCGCGTGGTCGGCGGCCTGCAGGTAGGTGGCCAGCGTCAGCCGGCGGAGCTGGTCCGCGCGCACGGCGCCGACCAGTTCGATGACGTCGCCGTAGCTGATGTTCTCGTCGTGGTCGCCGATCTCGGCCTTGGTGGCCGGGGTGAACAGCGGCTGGTCGAACCGACTGGCCTCCTCCAGGCCCGGGGGCAGGTCGATGCCGCAGACCCGGCCGGTGCGCTGGTAGTCGGCCAGGCCGGAGCCGGTGAGGTAGCCGCGGGCCACGCACTCCACCGGCATCATGTCCAGTTTGCGCACCACCAGGGCGCGGCCGAGCACCTCGTCGGGAATGCGCGGGTCGTCCGGCGGTCCGGCCAGGTGGTTGGGCGCGTCGACCAGATCGAAGAAGAACACGCTCATCGCCGTCAGGATCCGGCCCTTGTCGGGGATCTCGGTGTCCAGGATGAAGTCGTAGGCGGAGATCCGGTCGGTGGCGACGAACAGCAGCGTGTCGGCATCGATGTCGTAGAGCTCGCGGACCTTTCCGCTGGCCAGGTGCCGGTAATCGGTCAGGGCGGGACGCATCGGATCAGCCTAACGACTCCGCGCGGGGCCCCGGCATGCTGGGATCGGCGCTATGAGTTCGCGTTATCTGCCCTATTCCAGCCGGCCGCACCGGTTCCTCGCCCAGTTCACCTCCGATGTGCTGGTCATCGGCTGGATCACGGTCTGGGTGATGGTCGGTGCGCTGGTGCACAGCGCCATCGCATCGATCGCCGCGGTCGGCACCCAGGTGCAGAGTGGGGCGTCGGGGATCTCGCAGAACCTGGCCGACGCCGGCAGCAGCATCGGCCATGTGCCGCTGGTCGGCAACCACCTGTCCAGCCCGTTGGACGCGGCCAGCCGCGGGGCCACGGAGCTGGCCGACGCCGGTGCGAACCTGCACGACACCGCGACCTGGCTGGCCTGGCTGCTGGCCATCGCGGTCGCCGCGGCGCCGATCCTGGCGGTGGCCGGCCCGTGGCTGTGGCTGCGGGTGCGGTTCTTCCGCCGCAAGTGGCTGGTGTTGTCGCTGGTGGGCAGCCCGGCCGGGGACGAACTGCTGGCCCTGCGGGCGCTGACCAACCGCCCGGTGCGCAAGCTGGTGGCCGTCAGCGGCGATCCGGTGGGCGCCTGGCGACACCGCGATCCGGAGGTGATCGGCGCCCTGGCCGGCCTGGAGTTGCGGGCGGCGGGCCTGCGCCCGCCGCGCCGGCCGGGTCAGAGGATGGCGCCCGGGGTGTAGCCGGCGGCGTCGGGGTAGCGGGTGACCAACTCGGCGACGGCGAGGGCGACCCGGTCGACCTGATCACCGGCCGCACCGGTGAACGCCGCCTTGTCGGCCAGCGCGGCGTCGAGTGCCGCTCGGTCCAGCGGCAGCCGGTCGTCGGCGGCCAGCCGGTCCAGCAGGTCGGGGTCGCGCCCCTCCTCGCGCATGGCCAGGGCGACGGCGACGGCGTGCTCCTTGATCACCTCGTGGGCAGTCTCCCGGCCGACACCGGCCCGCACCGCGGCCATCAGGATCCGGGTGGTCGCCAGGAACGGCAGGTAGCGGTCCAGTTCGCGGGCGATGACGGCCGGGTAGGCGCCGAACTCGTCGAGCACGGTCAGCAGCGTCTCGGTCTGTCCGTCGATGGCGAAGAAGGCGTCCGGCAGCGCGACCCGGCGCACCACCGAGCAGAACACGTCGCCCTCGTTCCACTGCGCGCCGGCCAGTTCGGCGGCCATCGACGCGTAGCCGCGCAGCACCACCTGCAGTCCGTTGACCCGCTCGCAGCTGCGAGTGTTCATCTTGTGCGGCATGGCCGAGGAGCCGACCTGGCCGGGGGCGAACCCCTCGGTGACCAGTTCGTGGCCGGCCATCAGCCGGATGGTGTGCGCCAGCGACGATCCGGCCGCGCCCAGCTGCACCAGCCCGGAGAGCACGTCGTGGTCCAGCGACCGCGGGTACACCTGGCCGACGCTGTCCAGCACCGCGGCGAAGCCCAGGAACTCGGCGACGCGGTGCTCCAGCTCGGCCAGTTTGGCGGTGTCGCCGTCGAACAGGTCGAGCATGTCCTGGGCGGTGCCCATCGGTCCCTTGATCCCGCGCAGCGGGTAACGGTCGATGAGCTCGCGCAGCCGGTCCAGGCCGAGCAGGGTCTCGCCGGCGGCGGAGGCGAACCGCTTGCCCAGCGTGGTGGCCTGGGCGGCGACGTTGTGGCTGCGCCCGGCCATCACCAGATCCCGGTAGCCGACGGCCCGATCGGCCAGCCGGGCGGCGACGGCCACCCCGCGGGCGTACACCAGCTCCAGGGACTGGCGGATCTGCAGCTGCTCGACGTTCTCGGTGAGATCCCGGCTGGTCATACCCTTGTGCACGTGCTCGTGGCCGGCGAGGGCGTTGAATTCCTCGATGCGGGCCTTGACGTCGTGCCGGGTGACGCGCTCGCGGTCCGCGATGGACGCCAGGTCGACGTCGGTGAGCACCCGCTGGTAGTCGGCGATCACCTCGGCGGGCACCGCGACGCCGAGTTCGGCCTGGGCGGACAGCACCGCCAGCCACAGCCGCCGTTCGGCGATGATCTTGTTCTCCGGGGACCAGATCGCCACCATCTCGGCGCTGGCGTAACGGGTGGCCAGGACATTGGGAATGCTCACGGCCACACAGCCTACGGGCCGGGTACCGCGTGCAGATCGTATGGCGCCAGCACATCGATGACGTCGATGAGGGTGGCGCGGGCGGTGGCCCGGGGGGTGGCGGCCTCGTCGACGAGTGCCGACACCACCGCGCCGTCGACCGCGCAGACGAGCGCGGCAAGCAGTTCGGTGCGGGCGAACCGGCCGGACCGGGTCACCACTTCGCCGACGGCGTCGGTGCGCTGCTGGCGGATCCGGCGTTCCACCTCACGCAGCCCGGGTTGGCGGGCGCAGGCGATGTAGCGCTCGTAGCGGGAGACGAGTTCCTCGCTGCCGTCGGTGTCGTCGACGAGAAGTTCGACGAGAAGTTCGGCGATGGATTCCGCGCCGCGGCGCCGCCGGGACAGGCCGTCGATTCGCGCCCGCAGCAGGTTCGCCTCGTGCAGCGCGGTGTGCTCGACGGCCGCCGCGATCAGCTCCTCCAGCGAAGCGAAATAGTAGGTGGTCGACGCCAGCGGCAAACCCGCGCGATGAGCGACCGCGCGGTGCCGGACGGCGTCGAATCCCCCCTCGCGCAGCAATTCGGCGGCCGCGCATACCAGCGCGTCACGTCGACGTTCCCCCTTCGGGGTGACCGCTGCAGTCACAGTTGAACATGCTGCCAGCAACGTGGGGAACGCTGAGCGTTTTCTGGCAATCCGGTGCGATGGCATGATGACCGGATGCCGGAAATTCATCGCCGCGCGGTACTGCGGCTCGGGCTGGGGCTGACCGCCGGGGCGGCGGGTGCCGCCGCGCTGAGCGAGTTGCTGCCCGCGTCGTCGGCGACGCCCGGCCCGAACCCCGCACCACCGGCCCCACTGGCCCCTGGCGCACCGATGGTTCCGGCCGCGCCGGCCACCCCGGCGCCCACCATGGTCACCGGGTCCTTCGTCTCCGCGGCACGCGGCGGCATCACCACCAACTGGGCCATCGCCCGTCCGCCGGGGCAGACCGCACCGCTGCGCCCGATCATCGCCCTGCACGGCAAGGGCGGCGACGCCGCCAGCGTGATGGCCGGCGGCGTCGAGCAGGGCGTGGCCCAGGCCGTCGCCAACGGGCTGGCGCCGTTCGCCGTGGTGTCCGTCGACGGCGGCGGCAGCTACTGGCACGCCCGGTCCTCTGGTGAGGACGCCGGTGCGATGGTGCTCAACGAGCTGATCCCGATGCTGTCCGACCAGGGTCTGGACACCTCCCGGGTGGCGTTCCTGGGCTGGTCGATGGGCGGCTACGGCGCGTTGCTGCTGGGCGGCCGCCTGGGTGCGGGGCGCACCGCGGCGATCACCGCCGTCAGCCCGGCACTGTGGCTGTCCTCTGGCGCGACCGCACCCGGAGCCTTCGACGGGCCCGCCGATTTCGCGGCCAACTCTGTGTTCGGGATGCCCGGATTGGCGGGTATCCCGATCCGGATCGACATCGGTGACGCCGATCCGTTCTATTCGGCCACCCAGTCATTCATCGCGCAGCTGCCCAGCCCACCGGCCGGCGGCACCTCACCGGGCGGCCACGACGGCGCGTTCTGGAGTTCGCAGCTGCCCGGCGAGATCAATTGGATGGTGCCGTACCTGACGGCCTGAGCCGGTACCGGATGGGCAGGTGCTTGAGGCCGCCGACGAAGGTGGTCGCCATCGGCTCGGCGGGCCCCGTCTGTTCGATGATCTCCAGCCGCGGCAGCAGTTCCCCGAAGAAGCTGCTGACCTCCAGTCGCGCCAGCGCGGCCCCCAGACAGAAGTGCACGCCGTAGCCGAACGAGATGTGCTTGTTCGGGTCGCGGGCGATGTCGAACCGGAACGGGTCGGAGAAGATCTCCTCGTCGCGGTTCCCGGACACGTACGACAGCAGCACCGCCTCGCCGGCCGGGATGGTGACGCCGCGAATCGTGTAGTCGCGCTGGGCGGTTCGCATGAATTCCTTGACCGGGGTGGTCCAGCGGATCATCTCCTCGACGGCCAGCGGCATCAGCGACATGTCCGCCTGCAGCCGGGCCAGCTGGTCGGGGTACTCCAGTAGCGCGGCCAATCCGCCGGCGATGGCGGCGCTGGTGGTGTCGTGCCCGGCACCGGCGATGATCGCGTAGTAGGAGACGGTGTCGATATCGCTGAGCGGTTCGCCGTTGATGGTGGCGTTGGCCACCGCCGAGCCCAGGTCCTCGGTCGGGTTGGCGCGGCGTTCGGCGGTCATCGCCGAGAAGTAGGCGAACATGTCCAGCAGCGCCTGGACCTGTTCCTCCTTGGTCGACCCGCGCTGGTATTCGGCGTCGTCGTTGCCGAACATCTCCTGGGTCCACAGCAGCATCCGGGGGAAGTCCTCCTCCGGCACGCCGAGCAGCGACATGATCATGTACAGCGGGTAGTTGACGGCGACCTGCTGGACGAAGTCGCAATCGGGTGCGACGGCGGCCATCTCGTCGACGAAGCGGACGGCGAGTTCCTCGGCGCGGTCCTTCAGGGCCCGCATGGCCTTGGGCCGGAACCAGTTCGCCCCGATGGCCCGGAAGTCGCGGTGTTCGGGGTCGTCCATGTGGATCAGGGTGCGGATGCCGACGGCCGCCTGCTGCTCGTCGGCCTCCCTGGTCATCAGCACCGGCCGCGGATAGTTGGTGAAGATGTCGTTGGCGCGCTCGATCTCCATGATGTCGGCGTGCTTGGTGATCACCCAGAACGGGGCGTAGCCGTCGACCTCGACCCGGCTGATCGGTTCGGTGGCCCGCAGCTGGGCCAGCGCGGCGTGCAGCCGGGGCTCGTCGGTGTAGGCCTTCGGGTCGGCCAGCATCGCACCCAGGGATTCGACGGCGGGTTCAGCCATGGTGGTTCTCCACTTCTTCAACGGGATCGGCCTGGACCAGGCCGGTGGCGGTCTCGACTCGCTGTTGGTAGCTGCGGCGTGCCGCGACGTCGAAATCCAGGAACATCCGGTCCGAACCCATGCGGGCGTGCACCCAGCGGCGGGTGCGCGCCCCCAGTAGGCCCAGTATCGGTGCCATCACCCGCATTCCGGCGGGCACCATCACCTGTGTGCGCGGCCGGTCCAGCACCCCGACGACGGCGGCTGCGATGCGCTGCGGCGCAACGGGTTTGCTGCCTCCGACGGATTGGGTCCCGGCGATCAGCTCGGTGGCGGTGAACGGCGGCAGTATCGCCGACACCTCGACACCGTAGGGCGCGAACTCGTCGGCCATCGAGCAGGTCAACCCGATGACGGCGAATTTCGTTGCCGCATAGACCACCTGGCCCGGCACCGGGACCGCACCGGCCAGCGAGGCGATGTTGACGATGTGCCCGCTGCGCCGGGCCACCATCTCCGGGAGCACCAGCCGGCAGCCGGTCAGCACGCCGAGAAGGTTGACGTCGACGGCGGTGCGGGTGAGCTGTTCGCTCTGGTCCAGGTACGCCCCGACGGGCATCACGCCGGCGTTGTTGACCAGGATGTCGATGCGTCCGCCGCCGTCGGCGCGGGCGGCGTCGAAGAAGGCGGCCATCGATTCCGGGTCGGTGACGTCGACCGGATGGCCGGTGATGACCGCGCCCGGGCCGAACCCGGCCAGCGCGCTGCGCAGCGCGGGGGCGTCCCGGTCGCCGATGACCACCGTCGCACCGCGCTCCAGCAGCGCCGTCGCGGTGGCCAGCCCGATACCGCGGGCCGCGCCGGTGATCACCGCGGTTCGTCCGCGGATCCTGTCTGTGCCAGCTGCCACGGGCGCAATCACCTTTCCTGAGTGCGGATCTGGTTCCGCAGGTCGTCGAGGATCTCACCGGCCAGGCCCTCGTCGGTGCCGGCGGCGAATCCCGGCAGCACCCGGTCGATGCGGCCCGCGCAGCGCTGCCACAGCGTGGCGGCGACCTCCTCCGGTGGTGCGACGACGGCGAATGTCGAGAGCACCTCGTCGTCGATCCGCTGCCCCATCCCGGCCCAGTCGCCGTCGCGCGAGCACCGGCGCAGTTCCGGCTGCAGTTCGCCCCAGCCGTGCACGTCGAGCACCGGTCGGTACGCGGGGGTGGAGGCGTAGAAAGCGATCTGGGTGCGCAATCGGTCTGCGGCGGAGGCTATTTCGGCGTCGTCACGGCCGGTGGCGATGAAAACCGGTGCCGCCACCGTCAGTTCGTCACGGCTGCGCCCGGCGTCGTCCAGCCCGGCCCGCAGCGCCGGTGCGCTGACCTCGTCGAAGTACCGGGCGGTGGAGAACGCGTGCACCAGCATCCCGTCGGCGGCCCGGCCGCACAGGGCGGTCATCGCGGGCCCGACGGCGGCGAGCAGGATCGGCGGGTCGGTGACCTCGGTGGGTTCCGGGGTGAACATCGGGGTCATCAGCGAATGGGTGTAGAACTCCCCGGTGAACGACAGCCGGTCCCCGGTGCGCCAGCAGCGCCAGATCTCCCGCAGCGCGGCGATGTACTCGGCCATCCGGGCCACCGGCCGGCTCCACGGCATACAGAAGCGCTTCTCGATGTGCGGGCGGATCTGGGTGCCCAGACCGAGCAGGAACCGGCCACCGGAGTAGTCCGCCAGATCCCAGGCGGACTGGGCCAGCGTCATCGGGTTGCGGGCGAAGGCCACGGTGATGGACGTGCCGATGCTGACGGTCCGGGAATGCTCGGCGGCCAGCAGCGCGCCCAGGAACGGGTCGTGGTTGATCTCGCCGGTCCAGCAGCCGTCGAATCCGTCGTCCTCCACGCGGGCGACGGTCGCTGCGACGTCGGCCGGGCGGCCGGGAAACCCCCGGTCGATTTTGAGTGCCCCGACCATGCTGGTGACGCTACAGTAATCAATTCGGTACGGTCAACGATGGAGGGAGTGCCATGTCCTGGGACGCCACGCTGGCCGAGCTGGCCGCCCACCGTGACCGTGCGCGCGCCATGGGCGGACCCGACCGGCTGGCCGCCCACCGCGGCTCCGGGAAGCTCGATGCCCGGGGCCGTATCGACGCACTGCTGGACCCCGGCAGCTTCCGGGAGATCGGCACGCTGGTGGGCGCCGAGGTGGCCGCCGACGGCATCGTCACCGGCTCGGGACGTATCGACGGCGCCCCGGTGCTGGTGGGCGCCGAGGACTTCACCAGCGCCGCGGGCACCATCGGGTCCGGCAGCAACGCCAAGCGCTACCGGATCGCCGAGCTGGCGGTCCGCGACAAGATCCCGCTGGTGATGCTGTTGGAGGGAGCCGGTTTTCGGCCCGGCAAGCAGGGCGGGCGCTCGCCGGTCGACCTGATCGCCCAGGCCCGCTGCTCCGGGCTGGTGCCGACGGTGGCCGCGGTGCTGGGCCCGTCGGCCGGGCACGGCGCCCTGGTCGCCCCGGTGTGCGATTTCCGGATCATGAGCAACGCCGGGGCGATCTTCACCGCCGGGCCGCCGGTGGTGGCCGAATCCACCGGCGAGCACATCGACAAGGCCGATCTGGGCGGGCCGAAGGTGGCGGTGGCCAGCGGGGTGATCCACAACGTCGCCCCCGACGACGCGTCGGTGCTGGCCGACATCCGCCGGTATCTGAGCTATTTCCCGTCCAGTGCGTACAGCTATCCGCCGGATGCCGCCGGCGGCGACACCGGACCCCGGGCCACCGGCGAGCTGCTCGACATCGTGCCGCGCGATTCCCGCCGCAGCTACGACATGCGCGCGGTGCTGGACGTGATCTTCGATTCCCCGCGGAGGTTCGAGGTGGCCCCGGGCTACGGCCCGGCGATCATCTGCGCGCTGGCCCACCTGGGCGGTCACCCGGTAGCGGTGGTGGCCAACCAGCCGCGGGCGGGCGCGGGCGCCATCGACACCGCGGCGGCGGACAAGGCCGCGCATTTCATCACCGTCGCCGACTCGTTCCACCTGCCGCTGATCTTCCTGGCCGACAATCCCGGCATGCTGCCGGGCAGCCGGTCCGAGCGCGACGGGGTACTGCGGGCCGGGGCCCGGATGTTCGCCGCGCAGACCATGGCCGAGACGGTCAAACTGCACCTGACCGTGCGCAAGGCCTACGGCTTCGGGTCGATGGTGATGTCGCTGCTCGGATTCGACGGGCAGAGCGCCACCTTCGGCTATCCCGGCGCCGGGCTGGGCGCGATGAGCGCGGCGGCGTTGAGCCGGGCCGCCAAGGCCGACGCCGATCTGGCCCAGTCGCTGCGCGACGACGAGTTGCGGGCCTCGCTGAGCTCGGCGGAGAACTTCGGCTTCGACGAGCTGATCGACCCCCGGGAAACCCGCGACGCGCTGCTCGATGCGCTGCGCCGCGGGCTGGCCTCCCGCGCGCAGGCGGCCCAACCGGTGCGCCGCACCGCCATCTGGCCCTGACCCGACACCGCACACAGGAGCCGCACATGCCGCGCGATATCCGCGAACTGACCGACGACCCCGACGCCTACGCGGCCGAACTCCGGGAACGCTGGGGCGGTCTGCTGTCCTACCGCTACCTGGGCCGGCACTACGACGTAATGGACACCGGCGAGACCGACAACACGGTGACGCTGCGCCGCGACATGCGCGACGCCGACGGCGGGGTGCTGCTGGCCGTGTTGGGCATCTGCTCCCCGGAGGGCGGCGGCATGTCGGATCTGGAGGCGGTGCCCAACCCGGTGGTCTGGTCGGCGCAGGTGCTCGACCCGGGCCGCGACGTCCACCGCATCGAGGTGGTGTCCGAGACCCTCAAGCGCGGCCGCCAGTTCGGTTACAGCCGGTCGCGCATCGTCGACGCCGACAACCCGGACCGGCTGCTGGCGCTGACCCAGGGCCAGGGCGTCAGCCTCGGCACCCCGCCGGCCGGCCTGGCGAAGATGGAGCCCCGGCCGCTGCACATCGTCGACTCCCCCGACCTGCCGCCGCTGTGGCGGGTGTTCGGCGCCGCCCGGCGGCCCGACGGCCGCTGGGCACTGCCGGAACTCAGGGTCGAGCTGGCTTCCCCGGACGCCGCGCTGCACATCGGGCCGCAGTTCGTCGCGGCGGAGACGGTGGCGCGGGAGGCGGCCGGCGCCGCGGCGGGCTCCGACCGGCTCACCGGGCTGTCCGCGCAGGTGATGTTCCTGGCCCGCGGCAAGGTGGGACCCTTCCGCCTGGAAGCCGATTCGGCGGCTGCCACCGGATCGCTGGCCACCGCCCGGGTGCTGATCTACGACGAGGGCAACGGCGACCGACCGGTCACCACCGCGGCTTACCAGTTCGCCCTGGCCGGCGATCGGTAGCGCGCCCGTCAGAAGGGTGGTGGGTCGAAAGTGCCTGCGGGTTCGGGTTTTCCGGCTTCGCGGGCGGCGGCCTTGGCCGCGGCGTCCGCGGCCAGGATCTGCGCGTGGTTGCGGGCGCGTTCGCGTTCGATGCGCTGGGCGCGGGTCTTGGCTCGGGACTGTGTGCGCGCCGGCATCTTCAACGTTCGCCCCGGCCCGCAGGTGCGCCGCGGCTTACCCGGCGGCGGGGCCGGCCCGGTAGTCGTATCCCACTCCGGGAACAGCACCGCACTGAGCGGGATGGTGGTGTAGCTGTGACCGGTGGGGGTGGTGATGGTCAACCGCCCGTCGGGGTACTGCACTTCGGTCCAACCGTCCCAAAACGTTTTGAGCAGATGATGCAGACGGCAGTAGCCATGGAGCTTCGACGGGTGCATGTGGCCCCCGGACCCCCAAGGTTCGCTGTGGTCGATATCGCATTTGACCGCCGGTTTGTCGCACCCGGGGAACCGGCACGTCAGATCCCGGGCCCGGATGAACTCATCCAACGCGGTCGACGGCCGGTACCGCGACTCGGGGCCCGCATCCTGCGCCGGGGTGGCCACGGTGCGGACTTTCGCCCCGTGGGCCAGCAGATCGGCGACCGCCTCGGCCGAGAGGAACCCGCGGCCCGAGATGATCGCGGCCGGGCGGGCCGGCGGCCGCTCGCCGGGCACACTGTTGGCCGCCTTACGGATCCCCGCCGTGCCCGTCGCGGGGATCGCGGCGTTGGTCACCACATGAATCACCACCCCCGCCGCGGGATGGGCCCCGTCTTCGCCGAACACCCGGGATTGTCACAGGCGCACACCAGGTGATCACTGCGGGCGGCCAGCGCGGCCATCGCATCGGCGCGCCGCTACGCCAGAGTCCGCGGGTCATCGTCGCAGACCGCCTTGGCCATCGCGGTCAACGTGTCGTCCAGCAGGGCGGCATCCGCCTTGGCCAGCCGCCCCCAGACCGTGGACAAATCATTGCCGTCGCTACGGGGGTCACCGATGGTGATGTGGCGATCGGCCACCGTCTGGCGGGACCGGCGCACCGCATCCGGATCGACCCCGTCGATGATCACATCGATCGCGGTTTCCAGCTTCGCCTGCGACAACGGCTCCCACGTCGTCACCGCAGCCGCGATCGCCGCATCCACCGGCGCGCGCGCCTCGGGATCGAGGACCTGGGAGGTGCGGCTGATGATGCTCATCGCCGTCAACACCGAAAACTCCCCCGCCAAAAACAAGGCACCCACCTTCGGCAAGGCCTCGGCCAGCGCGATCGCCCGTTCCATCACCCCCATCGCCCGACCGTGCTTGACGTTCAACACGCAGCTGATCTCCGCCGCCGCGGCATCCCAGTCATCACAGCCCCACCCCGGATGCTGCTCGACGCCCAGACGCCGGCGCGTCAGCTCCGCCACCGCCGCCCAATGATGCGCCTCGGCCGCCGCCGCAGCACGGGCCGACGCCGCAATCGCATCCACCAGCGCCGCGTCCCCCAGGGACCGCAACTCGACCGGCATACACAACTTCTGCTCGAACATACGTACTATTCTATGCCGCCCGGCCGACAGAAAGGACCGGTCAGACACAGCCTGTGGATAGAAATGGAAGTGTGTACAACCCCTTCCCCGAGGCTCGGACGGCGGCGGATCCACGCGGCGTTGAACCGGCACCAAGACCGAAATCCACCCGAGTCCACGGTGCACGGGTGTCTAGACTTGACACCGCGATAGGAGGCGCCGATGCACGATCCGATCGCCGCGATCGCCACCGCCCCGCCCGGTGCGCACATCGGGGCATTCTTCGACATGGACGGCACCCTGGTCGACGGGTTCACCCCGGCCGCCCACGCCCGGCACCGCATCCGCAACCGGCAGGCCCGCTTCGGGGAGTTCGTCGGCATCGCCGAGGCCGCGCTGCGCTACCGCTTCGGCCGGATGCAGTTCGACAGCCTGCTCACCCGGGCCGCCGGCTTCCTGCGGGGCACCGAGCTGCGCGAACTCGAGTCCGTCTGCGAGGAGTTGTTCCACAGCGACATCCGGCACAAGGTGTTCGACGACATGGTGACCGCCATCCGCGCGCATCAGCAGGCCGGACACACCGTGGTGCTCAGTTCTTCGGCACTGACCATTCACGCCGCGCCCGTCGCCCGGGCGTTCGGCATCGAGCACCTGATCTGCAACAGCTTCGAGCTCGACGGGAGGGGCCGGCTGACCGGGGCGATCCAGGCGCCGATCATCTGGGGGGACGTCAAGGCCGCCGCGGCGGTCGCCTTCTCCCACAGGCACGGCATCGATCTGAGCCGCAGCTACTTCTACGGCGACGGTGAGGAGGAGCTGACCCTGATGCACAAGGTCGGCAACCCCCGTCCGGTCAACCCGCGTCGTGCCCTGGCCACGGCGGCGGCCCAGCACGGCTGGCCCACCCTGCGGCCGTCCCGAACCACCGTCAGTCGATCGCTTTGAGCGTGAACGGCAGTTCGATGACGACCGGCAGGTTCACCCCGCATCCTCCGCTTTCACCGACCGTGCGGTCCCAGCCGGTGTAGCTGCGTATCGCGTCGTACGACGGAGCACCGACCAGGTCCGGTGCGAAGTAGTACAACTGGTTGGCCGCAGCCGTGGACCCGTCGGGGCAGGGCACCCAGGTCGGGTGCTGCCGGCGCACACTCCACTGTCCGGCCGCCGCGCACGTGAGTTCCGCCGACCAGCCGTCACTGCTGACCACGCTGCCCGCGCAGTTGTGGGACTCATCGCACCAACTGCTCAGCGTCCAGGTCGAGGTGACGGTCTGCTCATCGCGGAACACTTCGTTGGTCTTCGCCCACACCCCGTCGGAAACCGCGGTGAACCGTCCGTTGGGCAGCGGGGCGCACAATGCGGCCACCGCCTCCGGCGCCGCGGCCACCGCCGCCACCGCGGCGGTGGCGAGCAGCAGGACCGCGGCCAGACGGCCGGTCCGGTTGCCGTCGCCGGTCATGCTCCGGCCGTCATGACGAGTTCCTGCCAGGACTTCGGCGATCCGGCCTCCCCGGCGTTCGCCTGCTGATACGTCTGGCCGTTGGGGGCCACGAAGCGTCCGGAGCCCGGATCGTAGGGAGTCGCCACGACGTCCGGTCCACCGCCGTCGAACGCGCTCGGTGCCGCCTCGGCAGGTGCCGGCGTACCCTCGGTGGGCCCGTAGATTCGGTCGTCTCCGGTGACCCGCGAATCCGGCGGTACGCCCTGCGCCATCAGGTTCGGATCCAGCGGATAGGGACCCAACAGGTGTTGACGCATCACCAACGGCTGATACTCATCGTCACTGTTGCAGATCGCCGCGGTCGGAGCCCGCTTGCCCGGCTTCCCGGCACACGGATAGTTACGGGCGCCCCGCACCGCCAACGGTGAATCCTGGGGAAGTTTGCAGTACATGCCGGTGGGGGTGTCCACTTCGCTGGTGTCCTCCGGTGAGCGCCATTGGCTCGGCGGCAGGAAACCGACCGTGCACGACGGCGGATCCCCCTCACTGATCGTGAAGTCCCCCTGCCCCATCCCGGTCGGGTTGTGGTCCGGACCGGCCGACAGCAGGTTCGCCACGAAGGGCGGCATCAGCACCAGAATCTGTTCCAGACCGGCACGATAGGTCACCAAGATCTGCCCGACCGTCCTCAGGTTCGCCAGCAGCAGTGGCAACGTCGGCTTGAGTTGGTTGAACAGCCGGGAAGCCTCGTTGGCCGCGCCGGGGCCGTCGCGCAGGATGGTGCGCCACTGCCCGTCGCTGGCCACCATGGTCCCGGTGATGTCGGCCAGGCTCTGAGACCAGACCCGCAGACTCTCCCGACTCTCCTCCTGCGCGTTCAGCAACGGGACGCTGTCTTGCAGCAGGTCCACCGTCTGCTCTCGGGTGTCGCTCATCGCGCCCGATATCGTGGCCGCCGAGTCGACCAGCAACGCCAGATCGTCACCGGCTCCGCCCAGCGCCAGATACGATTCATTCAGCAGTGCCGAAAGTCGTTCTTTTGGAATGCTTTTGATCAGCGCGCTGGTCTGGTCCAACAGGGGTCCGACCTCCTGCGGAACAGTGGTGTCGGCCATGGCGATCCGCGACCCGTCCACCAGGTAGGGCGGACCGTCGTCCTCGGGAACCAGATCCAGGTACTGTTCGCCGATCGCCGAAGCACTGCGCACATGCGCGGCCAGCTTGGCCGGAATCTTCGGTGAGGTTTTCAGCGACAAGGTCGCCGAGGCACCGTGCGGGATCAAGTCGACGTCGGTGACCTTCCCGACCTGCACACCACGATAGGTGACGTTGGAAAACCGGTAGAGCCCACCGGTTCCGGGCAGCTCGACGGTGACGGTGATCCGGCCCCAACCGAGCAATGTGGGCACCTGCATGTAGACCGACGCCATCACCGCCATGCCCACCAGCGATCCGATCGCGAAGATCACCAGCTGGATTCTGATGAACCGGGTCAGCATCTAGCCCCCTCCCAGCGGTACGGTCTGCGGCGATTGCCCGGGCCGCATCGCCCCGCCCGGCAGCACCACCGGCGGACCGATCGGCGGCGGCGGAGCGGGTACTTCGCTGCCTTCCGGCGGAATCCCGGTCAGCACACCGAGCGGGTTCTTCGTGTAATACCATTCGTATCCGGGGTCGCCCGGTGCCGGCACCAACTCGGCTCCGGTCAGCCCCCACCGGGTTCCGGAGAACAGGGTCCGCTTGAGTCGCGGCACGGTGAGGTCGGCCACGGCGAACAGATTCAGGTAGTCACCCTTGAGCCCGCGGTCGACGATGTTCTGCCCGTACGGGAACACCGTGGCGTACATCAGGCCGTCGACCAGTCCGTCTCCCACGTCGGCCAGCGCGGCAACGGTGGGTTGCAGGTTGGTGAGGTCACGCACCAGGTCGTCCCGGGTGTCGTTGACGACCCCGGTCGCGGTGTTCGCGAACACCCGCAGCCTGTCCAGCGCGGTGACGAACCGGGGTTTCTCGGCCAGCAGCACGTCCAGCGCAGCCGGCAGGGTACGCAAGGTGTCTTCGATGACCGACTGCTGACCGCGTAGAGTTGCCGCCAGCCTGTTGAGCGCCGTCATCGACGCGATCATGTCGCCGCGTTGCCGGTCCAGCAGGCCGACGAAGGTGTCCAGCCGGCCGATCAGGCTCCGTACCGATTCCTGATGCCCGCTCAGCGCGGCGTTCAGGTTGTGCACGATATCCGAGACTTGGCCCAGACCACCGGTATTCACCACCGCCGACAGCGACGACAGCGTCTTCTCCGTGGTCGGATAGGTCGACGATCGGTTCAGCCCGATGGTGGCACCGGGTTCGATCCGCCCGGCCGGTTCCTGCCCTTCCGGCGGATCCAGGGACAGATGCATCGATCCCAGCAGGCTGGTCTGGCCGATGGTCGCCACCACATTTGCCGGCACCACGGTGCCGGCAGCCAGGGACACCTCGACGTCGGCGTGCTGACCGTCCAACCGCGTCCGCCCCACACTCCCGACCACGACGTCACCGATCAGCACCGGCGAATTCGATTCCAGGGTAGCGACATTGGCCATCTGCACGTGGTAGATCACGGCCCCGTCGCCGTGTCCCACGGTGCCGGGCAGCGGCAGCGAATTCACCCCGCCGAAGGCGCATCCGGCCAATACGGACGCGGTCGCGGCCAGCGCGCCCAGTCGCAGCGGCAGCCGGGATGGATTACTCACGGTTGCGCTTCCCCCTGTTCCGGGGCCGGTTCCGTGGGCGCGACGGCACCCGGCGGAAGCAGCAGATTCTCTACACCGGGCATGGTCGGCGCCGGCGCACCCGGATACTGGGCTGGGCTGGGGTAGGCCGGCAGCGGCGCGGCCGATCCCGGCGGCCCCGTCGGGTTGTTCCATCCGGGCGGTGGCGGTTGATCACCCCGGTCGCCGGTGTAGGCCGAGATCGACGGCGGGCTTTCCACCGGGGTGGCCCTACCGCCACCACCGGGGGCCAACGCCGGGTCGGTGTAGATGAGGTTGGTGGTCGCCGGCCCGAGCACGGGGTTCAACGGGAACGGCAGGTTGTTGAACGTCATCTGGTTCAGTGCCGGGCCGAGATACTGCGCGCACAGCTTCGCCGTCTCCTCCGAGGTTACGTTCTTGACCGCCCCGATGGCCGCACAGATGAAGGTCAGCGGGTTGGAGAAGTTGTTGAACGACACCGATCCGAGAATCGTTCCGGTGTCGGCGTTGTAGTCGTTGTAGCCGTTGGCGATGGCGTTGGGGGTGACGTGCAGGAGTTGCTCGACGTCGGCCCGATGTTCGACGAGATTGGCGGTCACGTCGGCCAGGCGGACGACCTGTTCGCTGGTCTTGTCCCGGGTGTCGGCGATGAAACCCTGGACATCGCCGAGTGCCTGGGCCAGGGTCTTCAGCACGGCGTCGAGGTCGGCGCGGTTCTCGGCGATGACGCCGGTCAGCGTCGCCAACCGGCCCTGGAACACCACGATCTGCGGGTTGGTGTCCTGCAGCGCGCTGACGAACGTTTGCAGGTTCTTGATGGTGACGGCGATGTTGCCGCTGCCGGCTGCCAGTATCCGCCCCATACCCGCCAGTTGGCTCAGCGTTTCGCGCAGTTTCTTCCCGTTGCCGTCCAGCGCGGTGGCCGCGCTGTCGATGAACCGGGCGATCGCCGGCGAGGACACCTGGGCGTTCGGTCCCAATTCGGTTGCCAGCCGCATCAATTGCTCTTTCACCTGGTCCCACTCGACGGGAACCGCAGTGCGGTCGATGTCGATGACGGCGTCGTCGGCCATCTTCGGCCGTCCGGCCGCCTCGTCGGCGGGCAGGTAGGACGGCGTCAGTTCCACGTACCGGGCCGAGATCAGGTTCGCCGCGACGATCACCGCCTTGGCATCCGCCGGGATCGGCACCGACCGGTCGACACTCAGCGTCATCCGGACCCGGTCACCGTCGGCGTCGATGGCCGCGATGTGCCCGATCTTGATCCCGGCCACCCGGACCTCGTCGTCCGGATAGATCGATGTCGCGGAAGGAAAGTAGGCGGTGATCCGGCGTGGCCCGAAGTAGGCATCGTGCACCAGCACCGCCGCCGCGACGACGGCCAGCACCACCAGCGCGGCGGCCAGTGGTTTGGTCAGCCGGCGCATCACGGTGTTCCCGCCGGTTGCTGCGGAATCCCGTTGCGCGGGATCGGGAATTCGGCACGGGGTCCGGCCTGGTCGGGTGGCTGACCGGCGGCGGTGCCACGCCGGAAACCGAAGGCGTAGTCCAGGAAGGGCTGCAGCAGCTGCGGAATCGCGAGGTTGGCGATCATCGCCTGGTAGTAGGGGCCGCTGGCCACCAGTTCGCCGCTGGTCAGCTCATACTGGGCCAGCCCGGGCAGCGTCTTGGCGATGTTGTCGCGGTTGCGCTGCAGCACCGCGGTGACCGCGTTGAGCTTCTCCAGCGTGGGTGCCAGCTTGTCCTTGTTGTCGTGGACCAGCCCGGACAGCTGGGTGGCCACCGCGGAGGTATTGGCCAGTAGGTTGACGATCGCCCGGCGTTGGGCGACCAGCACATCGAGGAGTTCGTTGCCGTCGAGAATCAGCGTGTTCACCTGTTGGCTGCGATCCGACAGGATCGCGCTGACGTCGCGGACGTTCTTGAACAGTTCGCCCAGGGTGTCGTTGCGGGCATTGAGCGCCTTGGACAGCCGGGTCAGTCCGTCGAAGGTGGTGCCCAGTTCCGGTGCCACGGCGTCGATGGCGGTCGACAGCGCGTCCAGGGAGTCGTTGAGCGTGCCGGTGTCGGTTCCGCTGATGTCGGTGGTGAGGTCACCGACGGCTTCGGTCAGCGAGTACGGCGAGAAGGTGCGCTCGGCGGGAATCAGCGCGGCCGGTGCCAGGGTGCCCGGCCCACGTGAGTCGAGGGTCAACACGCGTTGTCCCAGAAGCGATCCGGTGCGGATATGGGCGGTGGTCTTTGCGCCGAGCGGGATGCGGGCCGCGACGGAGAAGGTCACCATCGCCTGCCCGTCGCGCAACGCGACCCGGGACACGGTGCCGACCTTGATGCCGGCGATGGTGACGTCGTTGCCTTCCGCGATACCGCCGGCCTGGGCGAATTGGGCGTTGTAGCGGATGTCGGTGGCCCAGGAGGCCAGCTGCGGCACGCGCAACCCGACCCCGATCGTCAGCAGCACCAGCACCACGCCGACGAAGCCGGTGCGGATCAGACGGGGGCCACGGTATTTGAGCATCAGTTGTCCGAGCACCTGCCGGTCTGCTGCCGGATCCAGGGGAACATCGCGGTCCGGCCCTCGAGGTCGGTGACCCGCACGGCCACCCCACAGAGGTAGTAGTTGAAGAAGCTGCCGTAGGAGCCCAGGCGTACCAGCTTTCGAACATTGTTGGGAGCCTTCTGCAGACCGGCGTCGAGGCGGTCGTTTGCCCCCTCCAGGTTGGACGCCAACCGGTTCAATTCGGCGATGGTTCCGGTCAACGGCGGGCCGGCGCGGGTGAGCAGGTCGGCCAACGACGCCGTCCCGCTTTCCAAGGCGGTGATGGCCTCACCCACGGTGTTCCGGTCGGTGGAGATGTCGCTGACCAGTCGCTGCACTCGGTCGATGGTCCCGGAGAACTGTTCGCCGTTGCGGTTGAGGACGCCGATGGTGGCATTGAGGTTGTCGATCAGCGACTGCACCAGGTCGTTGTTGTCGGCGAGATTCGTGGTGAACGACGAGGTATGTGACAGCAGCGATTTCAGCGCACCACTTTGGCCCTGGAGCACCTGCAGCAGCGATTGGGTCAGAGCGTTGACGTCCTCGGGCCGCAACCCCTGGGTGACCGGCCGCAACCCGCCCAGCAGCTGATCGATGTCCAGCGCGGGCGCGGTGCGGTCGGCCGGGATTTGCGCACCGGCGGGCAGCAGTGCGGTATCGCCGGGTGCCGTGACCAGCTCCAGGTAGCGGTCTCCGGTGAGGTTGAGGTAGCGGACCACCGCCTTGGTCCCGGAGGTCAGCACCGCGGCCCGATCGGCGTCGAAGGATACCAGCGCGGTCTTCTCCGGGGTCAGCGTCACGTCGTCGACGGTGCCGACGCGGATCCCGGCCACGCGCACCGAGTCACCCGCTTTGAGCCGGGACGCATCTGTGAAGACCGCCGTATAGCCGACGGTCGGTCCCGACTGGTACCGACCGAAAACGGCGAACAACGCGACGGTGAGCATCAGCATCACCACCGCGAAGACGCCGAACTTGATGCGCGCCGCCACCGGCCCGCTCATCCGGGCTGCCCCACCTGAGCGGTGTTGCGCGGCGGTCCGTCCAGCGGCCCGAACAACATGTTCTTCAGCGCATCGGAATTGACCAGCAGCCCCTGGTTGCCGTACCTGCCCGGGTTCCAGCCCACGTCGGCGACCACGAAGGGCGGGCGGGCCTCATACGGCACGTTGGGCAGCCCGGCCACACATTGCGGCCCGCCGGTGGCGGCCACCCTGGGGAGGTCACCGGGATAGCGAAAACGTTCCTTGCCCCAGGTGAAGCCGGCATTCACCAGCGCACCGGGCACCTGGGGCGGCGGCAGGTAGGCCGACTTCACCAAGCCCGCGCCCAGGCAGTACAGCGCTTCGTGGTACCGGTTGGTCAGATCGGTGGTGGGCACCAGCAGGTGTGCGACGTCGGTCAGTGCGGCCCGGTTCGCGGTCAGCAGATCGTTTCCGGTTTCGGCCAACCCGATGGCGGAGATCAGGGCGGCATCGAGTTGGCCGCGTTGGTCCACCACCGTCCGGCTGATTCGGGCCGCGTTGTCGGCCGTGGTGATCAGGTCCGGGGCGGCGTCGGCGTAGCCAGTCAGCACGCCGGGCGCGGTGGCCAGGATGTCCGACAGCGCCGGCAACTGCGGATCCAGGGCAGCGAGGTAGCCGTCGAGGTCCGCCAGCATCTGCCCCATCCGGTGTCCGCGCCCGTTGAGTGCGTTCGCCATCGCGCTCAGGGTGGCGTTCAGCTCGGCGGGGTCGATCTCGTCGAGTACCGCGGTGAGCCGCTGAAAGACGGTGTCGATCTCCACCGTGACATGCCCCGCGTCGAGGACCTGGCCGGCATACATCGTTCGGGTGGATGGTTCGGCGGGGTCCACCAGCTGGATGAACTTCGCGCCGAACACGGTGGTCGACGCAATGTGGACCTCCACGTTGGCGGGAATCTCGGAGATCCGATCCGGGTCCATCGCCAGGTGCAGGGCGGCGCGCCCGTCGGGCAGATTCTCCAGCGAGGCAACCGATCCCACCTGCACGCCACGCAGTTTCACCCGCGCATCCGGGTTCAGCACCAGTCCGGCACGCTTGGCCAGCACCGTGACGCCGACCGACGGCGTCATCCCGCCCCGGAACAGCACGCCGACGGTGACGAACAACAGCGCGATGACCAGGACGGTAGCCGCTCCCACCAGAGGAGCGAGTGACCGTCGTTTCATCGCACCGTGCTTCCAGATCTGCCTGCGCGCAGGCTGTTCGGCACCGTCGGACCGAACAGGTCGGCACAGCCTCGGGGAAATCCTCTAGATATATACCGGAGGACCGAGCCGATTGTCCAGAACCTTAACGATCCGGGCCCGTCACGGGCCCCTCGATCAGGCCTTCGATGGTGGCGTAGAGGACCGAACCGTCGGCACCGGGCAGCACCTTGCGCGCCACCAGGAACTCGCTGCCCAACCAGCCGTGCCGGATGTGGCGACCGAAGCGCAGGCGGGTACCCGGCGCCCCACTGGCGGCCGGCATCATCTTGATCTTTTCCAGGGCGTCCTTGACGCCCTCGCCGGTGAGCGGAAGGGCGGTCGCCAGCGCGGTCATCATCAGCCGGCCGACATCGCAGGCATAGAGCGGAAAGAAGTACGCGGGACGGTGGCCGTGCACCTGCTCGAAGCGGTCCAGAAATTCTTGCCCGGTGCGGTTGCGTTCGTCGTACTGATCCAGGCCGATCCAGCCGGTCAACTGTTCGTTCCACCAGGGACTGGTTGCCGCGAACTCGAACGCGGTGGTGGTGTATCGCAGTGGCTCCCAGCCTATTTCCGCCAGTGCCGCGTTCATGCCGATCAGCCCCAGACCGAAGCCGACATGCAGGAGTCCGTCGGGGCGGTGGGCCTCCAACACTCTCATGGCAGCCGATTGATCCGCGGCCACCTGCGGGATCGCGACTTCGGCGGTGATCGCCAGGCCGGCGTCGTGACATGCCTTGCGGGTGGTGCGCAGGTATTCCCGGCCGATCAGACTGTTCTCGAATGCCACGCCCACCGTGCGGCAGCCATCGAGCGCGGCCACGGTGGCCATGACGATCGGCTCTTCTTCCAGGGATCCGGCGGGCAGGCCGAAGACCCATTCCCCCAGCATGGTTTCCGAGCCGGCCATGGTGATGATGGGCACCTGCGCGCTGCGCTCCACGTGGTCGCGCAATGCCACCCCGTTCTCCGAAACCTGCGGACCGAAGATCACCAGCACGTTTTCGGCGAGCAGTTCGTAGAAGGCGTCGCGCACGCGATGGAACGAGCCGGTGGGTAGTCCCTGGACAGCGCGGACGACGAACTCCACCGGACGGTCCAGGACGCCGGCGGCCCGATAGTCGTCGGCGATCAATTGCAGTGCCGGCAGCAGGTTTCGGTCATACCCGCCGTCCTCATCGAGGTAGTCGATCAACACACCGATCCGGGCCGGTTCCACGTCCGCGACCATCTGCACCTCGGCAACCTTCACAAGCCGACCCTCTGCTTTACAAGGCATCCCTCTAGAGGATTAGATCCTTACATGGAACGCCGGATCGCGGTCGAATTGGTTGCCCGGAAGCCCACCCCGGCGCGTTACCTGCGCAGCTGGACTCCGGACGCGACGGTGGCACCGGCGGGAATGTGGATCTCCGGCGTGGTCGCCGACGAATCCGGGAACAACTATTGGGGTTTGCGCGGCGCCGACGATTTCCTGACCGGGATGACGCATGTGGTGGCTCCGATCACCGGGTTCAAGCGACTGCCGGTCTCGCTGGATCCGCAACCGCCGCACCTGTTTCCGGAATACGCCACCATCGACTGGTTCGAACCGCTGCAGTACACCGAGACCACCGACAGTACAACGACCGCCGCCACCACCACACTGCGCTTCGACAGCGGCCGCATCGAACACGACTCCGAGGGCTGTCACTGGTACGACGCCGGCGGCCGCTGGGAGTTGCACGGCCACAGCATCGGCGACATCGTGACCATCGGAATCCCCCCGCAGGACGGCATCGCAGCCCCCGCGTACTACCGGCACGAGCTGATGAGCGCCACCGGCAGCATCGAAGGCACGCCGGTATCCGGTTACCTGCACCAAGATTTCGCGTACGGGCCGCCCGGAAAGGTCTACGCGGAGCTGCCCATCATTCGCGATCTGCAGGGCATGTGGGTGTCCTGGATGCAGCAGTACGACGACGGGAGCTGGGGTGGGGGCTGTTGCTGGCAGGGTCGCGACGGCATCGCCTTCGGCCCCGGCTATCAGGTGCTCGACGGCGTCACCGTCACCGTCGATGACGTCCGGGCCACCCCGGTCGTCGACGACCAGGGCCGGCTGCGGCGTCTGGACGCGGCCCTCGGATCGGTGTCCTACACCTTCGAGTTCGATACCGCCGGTAGTCCCGTGCATTATTTCGGCCGGCTGACCGACTGTTCGCGGCGGCCGCTTCCGGTCCGCAGTTGGTGCTGGGTGGAGTACGCCCCGGGGATGCTCAACGGGGCGATCATGGACCTGGTGATGGCCCGATACCGGCTGGCCCGCGGGCGTTAGCACATCCGGTGGCGCTGGCCTCGAAGACATCGGCCGCGACACCTCGAACCGCTCCATACGATACAGCCCACCGATCACGACGTGTCACGAAGCGGATTGGGCACCGGCGATTGCGGCACCCCGCTGAGCTTGCGGAGGGTCTCGATACAGGCGTGCAACTCCGCCAGCGCCACCCCGGCCACCGTGGCGCGGAAGAATTCGGCCAACCGGCGCAACGACTCCCGCTGCACTGCGGCACCGCGCCGGGTGACCTCGATCCGGGTGACCCGCCGGTCGGTGGGCGACGGCACCCGCCGCAACATGTCCGCGGCCACCAGCTTGTCGACGTCGGAGGTGATGGTGCTCGGCAGCACATTGAGATAGTCGCTCAGGGCGCCGGGCCGGTCCAGCCCCGCGTGCACCAGGAAGAGGATGCCGAGCGCACGTTCGGAGATCGCATACTCGGCCGCCACCGGCAGCGCGTGCGTGGAGATCATCCGCTGCACATCGGCCACGGCGCCGAGGAAGTCGACGATGTCGCCGTCGTCGGCTTCGCCCAGGGTGTCGGCCACGAGCCCTGACCCTACTCCGCATCGACGGGGCGGAGCCGGACGGTAACCCATATCGTTCAGTATCTGAACAATATGGGTTACCCTTCACCCGAACAGCAAGGAGCACCATGAACACTGCAACGCGTATCAAGGTCCTCGCGGGTTGGGCGATCGCGGCCGCCGCTACGGTCGCCGTTCTGCTGACCGCCGAGAAGCACGGACCGGTCGCGCCGGACAATGCCAACCCCGCCGGTGTCGGCAAACCACCCCCGGCGCAGCCGTTGTGGCCGGCGATCGACTTCGTTTTCTGGGGCCAGGTGCTGGGCGCGGTGCTGCTGGCCGTCGTCATCGTCGCCTCGGTGCTGGTCTGGAGTCGCCGGCCCGGGCATCCGGTGATCCTGATGATCCTGGCCTCCTCCACCCTGTTCTGGTGGGACCCGATCAACAACTGGGCGATCGGGCTGGTCTACAACCCCAGAATGTGGCACTTCCCGCGAGATTGGCCGTGGCTCAACATCTCCCCGATCATCGAACCGTTGACCTCGGTGATCTACGCGCCCTATGTGTTGCTGCCCTACTTCCTGGCCATGCCGGCACTGCGGGCAGTCCAACGACGCACTGAACACGACGCTTTCGTCTGGCGGCACCCGCTGATCTCGATTTCGGTGCTGACCTTCGTCATCGGTGCCATCTGGGACGCCGCCCAGGAAATCCTGCTGACCCGCACCCAATTCCTGACCTACACCCACGTGATCGACTTCGGTTCACTGGATGCCGGCCGGTTCAGCCAGTTCCCACTGTTGATGGCCAGCGTGCTGATCACCATCATAATGATCCCCGCGTCGATCCTGCTCTACCGCGACGACACCGGGAAGAGCCAGGCCGAAAAGCTCGCGCAACGATTCACCCTGTTCTCCGGCCGGCCGAAGCTGGCGACCTTCCTGGTGATGGCGGTCATCCTGAACGTCGCCATGATGAGCTTCAGTTCGGCGTTCTGGCTGGTGCGTACCACCGGGGCGGCATCCACGGTGGCCTGCCCCTGGCCGTATCCGTCGGCGAAGACCTGGGATCCGCAGGGCCACTATGAATCTCAGGGCGCTCCGGGTCCGTTCACCGCGGGCGCGGCGAGCACCTGGCAGATCGGCCAGCCCGACGGGCGGCCGACGGATGTCACCGTGGTTTCCGACCGCTGTAACCCGAACCGCTGAACGGCGTCAGCCACCGAGGATCAACTCGGCGGCCCGCTCACCGATCATCATGGCAGCGGCATTGGTGTTGCCGCCGACGATGCTGGGCATGACCGCGGCGTCGGCGACCCGCAGCCCCGACACGCCGCGGACCCGCAGCGCGGGGTCGACCACGGCCCGCTCGTCGCTGCCCATCCGGCAGGTCCCCACTGGGTGATACACCCCGGATGCGTTGCGCCGCGCGAACTCCGCGAGATCTTCGCCGTGCAGATCCGCACCGGGCAGTACCTCTCGTCCGACCTCGCCCGAAATGGCGGGATGGGCCAACGATTCCCGGACCAATTCCATCCCGGCCACCAGGGTCGCCAGGTCTTGCGGTTCGGCCAGGTAGTTGGGATCGATCAGCGGCGCGGTGAACGGATCGGTGGATGCCAGACGGACCGTCCCCCGGCTCTGCGGGTAGATCATCGTGGGCAGCATGGTGAGCGACCGCGCCGAATCGGCGGCCAGGTGCAGCCCCGGCTCGTCCTGGTTCTCCGGGTAGCTCATCGGCAGGATGAACATCTGCAGATCGGGAACCTCGGTGCGGCCACGGCCGCCAGCGTCGAGGAATGCAACCCCTTCGAACAGAGTGTGCGCCAGATAGGTCGATCGGGGGCGCAGGATTTCTCGGCCGGCGGCGCGGCCGAAACTCAGCGGTGACGCGCTGCGCCCGTTGGGTGCGTGGTACGACAATGGCACGAACAGGTGGTCATGCAGGTTGTCCCCGACCGGCAGATCGGCCACCACGTCGATCCCGTGCTCGCGCAGGTGCTCCGCGGGCCCGATACCGGAGAGCATCAGCAGCCGGGGGCTACCCAAGGACCCGGAGCTGACGATCACCTCGCGGCTCGCCCGGACCGTGCCGATCGGTCGCCGGTCGCGGCCCGCCACCAACTCCACCCCGACGGCCCGGCCCCCGGAGATCACCACCCGGGTCGCGGTCGCCCCGGTGATGACCCGCAGATTGGCCGGCGCGTCGTCGAGATAACCGCGGTCGGTACCGGCCCGCCGCCCTCGGCCGACGCTCTGCTGGATCGGCGCCACGCCGGCCTGATCGGCACCGTTGTAGTCGGGATTCCGACCGATGCCGGCCGTCGCCGCGAGGGCGTCCATGTATCGCTCGGTGACCTCGGCCAGGCCGGTCGCGCGTTCCACGGCGATCGGACCGTGCCCGCCGCGCAGTTCGCTAGCACCATCCTCGAAGCTCTCCAACCGCCGGAAGGACGCCAACACATCGCCGTACGCCCAGCCCGTCGCGCCATCGGCGGCCCAGCCGTCGAAGTTGTGCCGGTTTCCCCGCACGAACGCCATGCCGTTGATGACACTGCCACCGCCGAGCACCCGGCCGTGCGACTGCGGAAGCATACGACCGTTCATCTGCCGCTGCGGGACGGTATGGGCCGGCCAGGTGACCAGCCGCTGCAGGGCCGAGACGGCGTGGATCGCGCCGCACATGCCGGGGACCGTCATCAGTGGACCCCGACGGCGACGACCGGATTCGATCAGGGCGACCGCGGCTCCGGAGTCGGCGAGCCGGCGGGCGACGATGGCGCCGGCGCTGCCCGCCCCGACCACCACGTAGTCCGCCGATTGCGCCTCGGCCGACAGCGCCTTCGTCATCGCGGCACCTCCATCACGCCATCCTACAGTTCATTTTATGAACTATTTTTTTGACGCTAACACACCTACCCGGTCGACCGCACCGATCCGGGGCGGACGTGAGACGCTTTCGAGATGCCCGACGACGGCGATGCGCAGATCATCGAGAAGATCACCATCTCGCTGATGCGGGTCATCAACAAGATCGAGCAGGGCCGGCGCGTTGCCCGGTCCTACGGCCCCGGGCTGTCTCTGACCCGGGTGGAAATCGAGGTGTGCGCACTGATCTTCCGCAATGACGGCATCACCGGCAGCGAATTGTCGGGACTGCTCGGCGTCACCCGCTCGGCCACCTCACAGATCGTCAGCAAACTCAAGGCCAAGGAACTCGTCTCCGAGAACTACGCCCCCGGAGACGCGAAACGCAAGCACCTCCACCTGTCCGACCGTGGCCGCGACGCGGCCCGCATCGCCGGGCAGTACCAGTCGGCAATGGCCGCGGCGTTGTTCGGTTCGGCCGACACCGCCGAACTGCACGGCTACCTGGACTTCATCAATCGACTGGACCGCTGCCACACCGAAGCGATTGCGGCGTGGGAAACCTCAGGCGGGCCCGATTTCGGTGCGCCGCGCTGAGTCTCGTCGTCCCGCCTGCTAGCATTGAGCATATAGTTTAGCTTCTAAACCATTCACGCGGGAGGCACCTTGCACCGACCGGCCCCCACCGCGTTCCACCTGCTGGCCGACAACGCCGGCAAACGGCGGACCGAGATCATCTATCTGCTCTGGTTCGTGGCGTCGCTGCCGCTGCAGTGGTACGCGATCACCCACCTGCGTTACGACCGCCCCAACGACGCGCTGCTGCTGACCCAGTCGCTAGTGATGGCGACCGGAACCTTAGTGTTGCCGCTGGTCTTCCGCGCGCCCGAAGACCGCGGGCAACCGCTGGTCCGGCTCTACGGGTTCCGGATGGGCGTGTTCCTGTGCATCTGGGCGGTGCTCGGCGGATTCATCGGAACCGACCCCTGGTACGAGGTGCTGCACGGGCATTTCGCCTTCAACACCGCCATCAACCCCAACGGGGTCCCGTTGTTCATGCTGCCGATGACGATCTCGGTCTTCGGTTGCTACAGCGTCATCCTGGGCAGCATGTACCGCGTCCTCACCTGGGGCTGCAACCGGATCGGCGGGCCCATCGGCCGCGACACGAAGATCCGGCACGCCGTGATCTGCCTGATGCTGGCCGGCGTCATGCCGCTGGCGGAGACCTTCGCCTACTCGGGCGCCAACTACTGTTTCGACAACGGCGTCGGAATGTGGGGCCTGAACATATTGATCTACGGCTCCTGGCATTTCGCGGCGCTGCTGTTCTACACCCGCTGGGACACCCGGCCCGGGCAGCGCGCCGATCTCGACACGACGGTGCTGTCGGGCTTTGCCGCGCTGGGCATCCTGATGACCCTGATGGCAATCACCAAGACCTTCATCGCGCCGCATTTCGTGGATGTCTCCCACGGGCTGCGCCAAATCAACGACTGGAGCCCGGGAAACTGCCTGGGGCCCAAACCGTAACCGCCCACGGGCGTCAGTTCTCGTTCTCGGTACGTTCCACGTAGAACCGGGCGGCCGCCCGGATGGCATCCTCGGTGGCCGCGGGTTGCCAACCGAGTTCGGCGGTGGCCTTACCGTGGTCGGCCGGCGAGGTCAGCTCCATCAGCCGCGTGCTGTGGTACCCGATGGGCATTTCTCGGCGCAGCAGTGTGCCGAGTAGATCCGATACGCGACCGATTCCACGGACGAGCCACATGGGGATACCGATTCGCGGTGGATTTGCACCCACGGATTCCGCTGCCGTGCAAACCAATTCGCGCTGTGAGAGGTACTTCTCGGAGATGATGTAGCGCTCGCCCACTCGCCCTCGGTCGGCGGCCAGCAGCATGGCGTCGGCCACGTCGTCGATGCCGACCACCTCGGATCCGATGCCGCGGACGTAGAACGGCATCTTTCCCAGCGCCGCAAGTTGCACGAACATGCCCTGGCGCGGCTGCCAGTCGGGCGGGCCGTAAGGGTTCGACACATTCATCACGACGGCCGGCACCCCGCGGTCCGCGGCGTAGGTCAACACCAGTTCCTCGGCCTTCCGGCGGGATTCGATGTATCCCCCGCCCTCATCGGCCCAGTTGAACGGGGTGTCCTCGTCGACCGTTTCGCCGCGTTCGCCGATCGCGATGGTGCCGATCGTGCTGACGAAGACGAACTTCCGCAGCCCCGCCTCGGCCGCGATGTCGAGCACCCGTCGCAGTCCGTCGACATTGGTCCGGAACAGTGGCGCGGGATCACGCAGCTCGGCTCGGGTGTCGACCACGCAGTAGTAGACGTCGTCGCGGTCGGCCATCGCCGCGGCGACCGCCTCGTCGTCGAAGATGTCACCGTAGCGGCGATCGAGTGCGAGTCCGTCAATTCCCCTGGTGGAACTGGAGGTCCGCAACAAGACCCGTACGTCGTCACCGCGTGCCACCAGGTGACGCGTGACGGCCGCTCCGACGTTGCCGCTGGCTCCCATGACCAGGGCGCGCCGCGTCACCGGATCTCCCGGTAGGCGGCTACCACGGGTTCCAGCTCGTCGGGGGTGGCGCCGTGCATGATGACGGCGTCGGCGCCGTAACCGATCTCGTCGCGCACCCGGCGGGCGCACTGCGCGGGGCTGCCGGTCGCCGCGGCCGCCAGCCACTCGTCGGGGATCAGTCCCGCGATGTGTTCGATCTGCTCGGCGGTGGCCTTGTGGTCGATGCCGCCGGGCACCGACTGCACCACCGGGTCGGCGCGGAACCGTTGCAGCACGGCCGGATCCCAGCCATTGGTGGCGATCAGCAGATCGCCGTAGCCCTGCAGGTAGGTGGCCAGCCGGGCGACGGTCTTCTTCAGCCGCAGCTCCTCTGGCAGGTGATCACCGACCGTGGCCAGGCAGGACCACACCCGCACGTTCTCGGGGTTGCGGCCCGCCTTCTCGGCGGCTTGCTTGACGGTGCGGACGCAGCGGTCCAGGGTCTCCGGGGTGAAGTAGGTGTGCAGGATGACGTCGTCGAATTCGCGGCCGCCCAGTGCCAGGGTCTGCGGCCCGAATGCGACCAGGGCCAGCCGGATGTCCTCGCGAAAGTCCGGGTCCAGGAAAAGGATCGGATAGTCGCCGATCGGCCCGTCGTGGTTGAAGATCAGCTCGCCGTGCCACAGCCGGCGCATCACCTTGGCGAAGTCCTCCATCTGGGCGGTAGTCACCGCGGGGATGCCGAACGAGTTGTAGATCGCGCCGATGCCGCGGCCGATGCCCAGGGTGAACCGGCCGCCGGAGAGCCGATGCATGGTGGTGGCCCATGATCCGGTGATCAGCGGGTGTCGGGTGTTGTGATTGGTTGCCGCGGTGGCGATCTGCATCCGCTCGGTGACCGCGCACGCCGCACCGGACAGCGACGAGGCCTCCTTGACGTTCCACCGTTCGGAGATGAACGCGGTGCCGAAGCCCAGTTCCTCGCCGCGGCGGGCCTCGGCCACCAGGGTGGCCGGCCCTTCGCCGCCCGCGCCGGCCAGCAGGTAGTAGCCCAGTTCGTCGAGAACGCGTTCGGTCATTGCCACTCTCCTTGTTTGTAGCCGCAATTCCATACCTCGGTGATCCGGCCGTCGACCACCCGGAAGATCTCCATGCTGGAGATGGTCAGTTCGGTGCCGTCGTGGGTCCGCATCGGTGACTGGTAGACGATGGTGACGTGTTCGCCGTCGTCGCCGGCGATCACCAGGTTCAGGTCGAAGCGGATCTCGTCGAACAGGGCGCAGTGATCGACAACCCGGGCCACCGCCTGTTCGTGGGTGAGCACCACCGATTCTCCGACGTCGTGCCGGATCACGCTGTCGCCCAGCAGTTCTTCAGCGAGGGCGAAGTCTCGGGTGTTCCACACCACCAGGTTGTAGAGCTCCACCACCTCGCGCGCGGTGCGGGCCGGGCTCATGAGAAGGCCGCCACGGCGTCGATCTCGTCGATGGCCGCCACGGCCCGATCGGTCAGGGTGATGCAGAGTTGGCGGGATCGTTCCGGCATCGCCTCCGCACCCAGCAGGCTGATCACCGGCAGCATCATCAGGTAGCCGGCGGCCAGCCGATAGTCGCGCCAGGCTTCGTCGAACGGGTAGTCGCTCTCGCCTTGCGCGGCTAGATCGTCGAGGTACTCGGTCAGCAGTGCCTGGTCTCGGCCGCGGCGCTCGGTGACCGGCAGTCCCTGGGTGACCAGGTAGGCCACGTCGGCGGCACCGGCGCCGTGGCAGGCGAATTGGAAGTCGACGACCTTCATCGCACCGTCGCGGAAGAACAGGTTGTCGGCGCGGATGTCGCCGTGCAGCAGCGTGGGACGGCGGCTCAGCGTCTCCAGGGCGACGGGTGCGAGCTCGGCGAATCGCGCGGCGAAATCGGTGACGCCCGGCGGCACCGTGATCCGGGTGCGTTCCAGGTATGCGGCCCAGGCGGTTGCGAAGACCGGCAGGAACACCTGCCGCACGGCCGGGAAGTCCAGGCCGGGGAACACGCCCGCGGGCACCGGGTTGGTCGCCGACCAGGCGTGCAGCCCGGCCAGCCCGGACAGCGCGCTGCGGGCCTGGTCCATGGTCAGCCCGGCCAGGTGATCGGCGTTGTCCCAGCCGCGCAGATCCTCCATCACCAGAACGAATTCGGAGGCACTGGATCCACTTTCGGCGACGAATACTCCCGCGGTGCCCATCGGGGCCCGGCCCGCGATACGGCGGTAGAACTCCAGTTCACGCCGGTAGCCACCGAGCAGTTCCATCGCCCCGCGGGCCTCTTGGCTGCCGGGCAGTTTCACCACCACCGTCTCGGGCAGTCCGGTGCCCCCGGTCAGCCAGACCCGGTACAGCAGCGACGCGAAGCCACTGTCCTGCGCGATGCGCTCGGCCCGGGCGCCGGTGACGGTGTGGCCCAGGACGGCCGACAGCCAGCCCGGAGTCACCTCTTCGATGGACGACGGGATGCCCGTCTCGACCTCGGTCACCGCTTACCTCCGATTTGTCATTGCAGTCCGGTCAGAAATTCCTCGGTGACGGCCTGCACCCGCGGGGACATCAGGTGACCGACGTGGCTGCCGTCGTGCCAGTGAAGCCGGCCGCCCCAGCGCTCCTGCAGTGCCAATGCCGGTGCGCGGAAAGCCATCCGGTCGCTCCAGGCACCGACGATCAGCCGACGGTCCGGAGGCACCCGCGGGGTCATCGCGCACGGGTCGATCACCGCGGTCAGCGCGGCGACCTCCGCCGAGTTCAGCAGCGCACCGACGTCGTCGGCCGCCCCGCCCCAGCGGTGCAGGTGCGCGGCGATCATCTGGTTCAGCCCGCGGATGGGGGTGTACACCGCCACCCCGTCGATCCCGTCCTCCAACCCGGCCGCCAGCGCGGCGACCCCGCTGCCCAGCGACAACCCGGACAGCGCGACGGTGCGGGCTTGCGGTGCCACCCAGCGCAGCACGGCCCGGGTCTCCGAGACCGCCCGCATCATCCCGGCGACGTTGGCCACCGGGTCGGTGTCCGGATAGGTCGGCGCCCACCTGCGGCGCACCCCGTGCCCGGGCTGGATCGGCATGGCGATGTTGTAGCCGAGGTCGCGGTGCAACCGGCGTATCCGGGCCACCACGAAGTCGCTCAAGTTGCCCTGCCCGGCGCCGTGCACCCAGACCAGCCAGGGCCGCGGTCCCCCGGGGTGGCGCAGCACGTTGACCACCGCGATGGCCGGGGCGCCGAACGCCGCCAGTGCTTGCGGCAGCCGGGGATCGTGGACGTAGCGAATCTGCTCGAAAGTCAGCCTGCCCGCCTGGCGAAGACGGGTTCCGGTGCTGCGCAGGGGCTCCGGGTCCCGGTAGCAGCCCGCGGTGCCGAGCGCGCCGAGTTCGGCGGCGATGCCGGGGTAGGCGCCCAGATCGCTGTGCACGTGCGGCGGCCGCGCGGTCAGTGTCATGCCGGTGAGCACGAGTTCGTCGAGCGCCACCTCGCCGAGGCGGCGCAGCCCGGACCCGGAGGTCGGTGACCAGTTCTCTCCGGCGAGCGCCCGCGCCGAGCGGGGCAGCACGCCGCCGAGTTCGCGGGCGATCAGTGCGCCGCGGCGCCGCAGGTCCATCGGCTCATTCCGGGGCGGTGAAATGCTGCAGGGTGCGGGTCAGGTGGAGGCTGGTGATGACCCAGGAGCCGTCGCGCTTCTCATAGGTCTCGTGGTAGTGCCCGGCGCCGTGCAGCGAGCCACCGCCGGGAAAGAACAGCCAGTCCTCCATCGCCCAGATCGCCCTCGCCCGGTCCGGTGCGGTGATCTCGATTTCCGGGGTGTGGCAGTGGTGCACGGTGGCGGCGTGCTCGACCCCGCCCCACACCACCGGGAAGAACTCGTCGAAACCGTTCAGTGCCGGGCCGGTCTGCGGGTCCGCGCCGCCGGTGGACACCGCCAGGTCCAGGTGAACCACCACCTCGGGGGCGAACAGGGCCCGCCAGGAGTCGATGTCCTTGGTGTCCAGGAAGCGGCAGTAGCGCGCCTTGAGCACCTTGATCGCCTCGATCTCTTCGAGCACCGGCAAACCTCCGTGTAGCGATTCCAGAAACTACTACTGTAATGTCTTCCGTATCTCCCCGGCAGGCAATCGAGCAGATGGACAGCGCACGGATGAAAGTACCCTTCACCTGGAAAGTCACCGGCTGGTTCATGATCGGCTGGTCGGCCGAGTACGAGCTCGGCGACGTCAAGGCGCTGAAGTATTTCGGCGAGGAGTTGGCCGCCTACCGCGACGCCCGCGGTGACCTGCACGTCCTGGAGGCGCACTGCAAGCACCTGGGTGCGCACATCGGACACGGCGGCACCGTGGTCGACGACTGCATCGAGTGCCCGTTCCACGGCTGGCGCTGGGGGCCGGGCGGGGACAACACCTACATCCCGTACCAGCCCGATCGGCCCAACCGTGCCCTGAAGCTGCGCTCCTACCCCGTGCGCGAGCAGTACGGTGCGATCTTCCTGTGGTACCACCCGTCGGGCGAGCCGCCGCAGTGGGAGTTGCCCGACATCTTCGGAAAGTTCCCGCAGTTCGACACCGACCCGGACGCCTACTACCGCCCCTACCCGGAGTTCTCCCGGCGGGCCGACGGCATCCACGTGCACCCGCAGATCGTCGCCGAGAACGCCCCGGACAGTTCGCATTTCCGGTACGTGCACAAGGCGACGGTGACCCCGGTCTGCCTGGAGTGGGAGGGGGTCGGCGAAGAATGGCGGTTCCTGACCGGTTGGCCCGACGCCCGTAGCGACGACCCGGACAAGATGGCGCTGCGCATCCACAGCCACTACTCCGGACTGGGATTCGCCATGAGCGTGTTCGAGGGCTCCTCGAACCACCGGCTGATCTTCGCCTGCACCCCGGTCGACGACGAGACCTCGGACATGTTCTATTCCATCTGGTGGCCCAAGGAACCCGGCGAGACCTCCGACGTTCCCCCGCCGCACGTTCGGGAAGAGGTGGAGCGCAAGTTCCTCAAGACGGTGTGGGAGGACGTCGACATCTGGGAGCACCAGATCTACATCGAGCATCCCCCGCTGGCCAGGGTCGACGCCAGGCACTACATGGCGCTGCGCCAGTGGGCCACCCAGTTCTACGACGTCACACCCGAGGGCGCACCCCTCGGATGAGCCTGCAGCTGGATCCGGCCACCACCGCGATCGTCACCCAGGAACTCCAGGGGGCGGTCGTCGGCCCGAACGCCGGGCTGGCCGCACTGGCCGCCGAGGCGCGCCGCGAGGCACTGCCCAGTATCGCCCGGCTGCTGCCGGTCGCCCGCGAAGCCGGCATACCGGTCGTGCACTGCCTGGTGCAGCGCCGCGCCGACGGGCTCGGGTCCAACAGCAACGCCCGGCTGTTCACGCTCGGGCAACGCACGGTGGACATCACCCCGGGCTCCGAGGGCGCCACCCTGCTGCCCGAGTTCGGACCCGATCCCCGCGATCTGGTGCTGCACCGGTGGCACGGGCTGGGCCCGATGGGCGGCACCGACCTGGACGCGGTGCTGCGCAACATGGGAGTGCAAACGATTGTCGCCGTGGGTGTTTCGCTCAACGTGGCGATACCCAACCTGGTGATGGACGCGGTCAACGCGGGTTACCGGGTGGTGCTTCCTCGCGACGGGGTGGCTGGGATCCCTGCGGACTACGGCCGGGCCGTCATCGACAACACCCTGGCGCTGTTGTGCACCGTCACCACCACCGACGAGTTGCTCGCCGGGTTCGGCGAGCGGTGTAGTTCCGCGAGCACGAGGCCCGGCGACGACTGAACCACGACGCTCACGGGCTAACGCAGTACCCGCACCGGCACGTTGCTCCAGCCGGCGACGTTCTGCATGTTCACCCGCCGGCAGCCGTCCCAGTCGACCTCGTAGCGCGGCATGAATTCCAGCATCTTCTGTAGCGCCACAACGCTTTCCATCCGGGCCAGCGCCGCTCCCAGACAGCTGTGGATGCCGTAGCCGAAGCCGAGGTTCTGCGCCTGCGCGCGGTCGCGGTCGATGTCGAAGGCGTCCGGGTCGGTCCAGTCCCGCGGGTCCCGGTTGGCCGAGCCGCCGACCAGGAACACCGGCTTGCCGGCCGGGATCGTCACGCCGTGCAGGGTGACCTCGCGCATCGAGCGGCGCACGTTGTACTGCGCCGGGGCTTCGTAGCGCAACAGTTCCTCGACGGCCAGCGGCACCTTGCCGGGATCGTCGAGCAGCTTTTGCCACTGGTCGGGATTGCGCCAGAACACCACCGCGGCGTTTCCGAGCAGCTTGGTCACCGTCTCCGCGCCGGCACCGCCGAGCAGCAACGCGAACTCGGTGATCTCCAGGTTGTTCAACGGCGTCATCTCGCCGTCTTCGCGTTCGATCTCGGAGGTGATCAGCTTGCTCAGCAGATCGTCACCCAGGTCGTCCCGGCGCGCTTTGATCAGCTGGTAGTAGTACACCGACATGTCAATGGCGGATTTCAGCCCGCCCTCACCCATCTCCACCTGACCCGGGTCACGGTGCAGGAGATCGTCGATCCACAGCCGGATCTGCTGGCGTTCCGGTTCCGGCACGCCCTGCATGATGGTCATCACCTCGACCGGGAACAGCGCCGAGAAGTCCTGCACGAAGTCGAATCCGTCGGCATCGACCTGGGACAGCACCCGGTCGATGGTCGAGGTGACCAGGTCGCGGCGGGCCTCGATAGCGCGCGGGGTGAAGACCTTGTTGAGCAGGCTGCGCATCCGCCGGTGCGCCGGCGGGTCCATGGCGATGATCCCGCCGTGCTTGGTCACCTCGCCCTTGCGGACCTGCGCCAGGTCCACCCCGTAGGCCGACGAATACGTCTCGTGGTCCTTGAACGCGGCGGCCACATCCTGGTGGCGGGTCAACGCGTAGAAGTCGTATTCCGGGCTGTAGTAGACCGGCGCCTCGTCACGCATCCGGCCGTAGGTCTCGTAGGGATCGGTGAAGAAGTCCTGCGAGAACGGGTCGAACACCACTGCCGTCGTGGTCATCGCTGCGTACCTGCCCCTCGGTTGTCCCCGGATCGTTTGAGCCGGCGCCGCGTCTTACGGCGCGCCAGCGCCAGCGCGGTATCGGCATACAGCCGCATCGGCAGCCGGAACGGCGGTGCCGCGCTGCCGGTGATGGAGAACGGCAGGTCGCTGCCGACCACCGTCCGGTAGTGGCTGAACGCATCGAACCCGGCCTTGCCGTGATAGGCGCCGGTACCGCTGCGGCCGACCCCGCCGAACGGGGCCCCGGCCGGAATCATCTGCGCGGCAAAGTCGTTGCGGGCGACACCGCCGGACCGGGTGTTGCGTACGAACCGGCGGAACGCGCCGTCATCGGGGCCGTACCAGTAGGACACCAGCGGCGCGGGCCGGGCGTTGACGTAGTCGATTGCCTGCTGCAGGTCGGTGTAGCCCAGCACCGCGAGCACCGGACCGAACACCTCCTCCTCGGCGATCCGCATGCCGTCGGCCACGTCGAGGATGATGGTGGGAGCGATCTTGCGGGTGGCCCGGTCGGGCAGCGTCTCGCCCGGCGGGGTCACCGATTCCACCCGGGCGCCCCGTTCCCGGGCGTCCTCGATCAGTCCGGCGACCCGGTCGAAGTTCGCCTCGTTGACCGACGAGCAGTAGTCCGGGTTGTCGACGATGCTGAGGAACATGGCGCGCAGCCGGGCCAGCGCCGCCGCGACGAACTGGTCGACCTGTTGGTCGGGCACCAGCACGTAATCCGGGCAGACGCACACCTGGCCCCCGTTGACCATGCGGGCCGTCGCGATCCGGGCGGCCGCGCGTTCGATGTCGGCGTGGCCTTGGCCGGGTGCCACCACCACCGGGTTCTTACCGCCGAGTTCCAGGGTGACCGGCACCAGGTTGGCCGCCGCGGCGGCCTGCACCCGCTTGCCGACCTCCGGGGATCCGGTGAAGAACAGGTGGTCGAAGGGGAGCCCGGCGAATTCCGCGGCGACCTCGGGTCCCCCGGTGACGACGGCCAGTTCGGTTTCGTCGAAGTACCTCGGGGCCAGCTCGGCCATGAGTTCACCGGTGCGCGCGGTGATCTCGGACATCTTGATCATCACCCGGTTCCCGGCGGCGAACGCGGCGGCGGCCGGCAGCACCACCAGGTGCACCGGGAAGTTCCAGGGACCGATGATGCCGGCCACCCCGAGCGGGCTGGGCTGAACCTCGGCGCGCAGCCCGAACAGCCGGTCCCCGCGCATCGGCCGGCCGGGTTTCATCCACGTGGCGGTGTGGGAGCGGGTGTATTCCAGCAGCGGCAGGATGCCGATGATCTCGGTGAACAACGAGGCCGAGCGGGACCGGGTGCCGAAGTCCGCGCCCATGGCCTCGGCGAACGCCTCGGTGTTCTCCAGCAGCAGCGCCGACAGCCGGTCGATCCGGTTGTGCCGGACGGCCGGCGGCGGCGGCCCGTCGGCGACGAATGCGCCCCGCTGGGCAGCCAGGATCGCCCCCAGCCCGACGCGGTCATTCCCCGGTTCGGCCACCGGCCCCTCTTTCTCGCAGGTCCCTTCGGGACGATCAACTGTAATGATTACAGTAGCGTAGTCCAGCAACTCGACGCCAGCGTTCGGCACACCCCCGAATCGCCGGTCACACGGCTACGCGGGCTCGACCCGCACGGGCACGCCGCTGAGCCGCGACATCCCGGCCAACGGTTCAATATCGGCGATGTCGGTGGAATTCAGCCGGTTCACGTTCACCCCGCCGACCCGGTTGGCCAGCCGCCACCCGCCGGTGCCGCCGTGGCCGAAGCCGTGCGGCACCGCCACCACCCCACCGACGATGTCCTCGGTGATCGACACCGGGATCTCGATCGCTCCGGCGGCCGAGGTGATCCGGATCAGGTCACCATCGGCGATCCCCGCCCGCTCGGCATCCCCGGCGTGCATCACCGCGACCTGCGGTGTGCCGCCGCGGCGCAGTGCCGGCCCCATCAGTACCTGGGAGTTGTGCATCCACGAGTTCTCCGAGCGGGGTTGGCGCATACCGATCAGGCGCATCGGGAAATCCGGATCGTCCCGGTGGGCCGCCGCGGCTGCGATCTGCGCACCGATCCCGACGTGCGCCAACCGGATCCGCGCGCCTCGGTAGGCCACCAGCGACCCCAGCATCGGCGTGCGCACGTACTCGTCGACCACCACGCCGTGCGGGAACTCCCGGGTGAGCCGGTTGAAGGTAAGCCCACCGCGGCGCAGACCGAACCGGTCACCGCCGGTTCCGGTGCGGATCATCGCGTCCACCAGCGGGCGGGGATTCCAGCGCCGGCCCAGCAGCCCTCGCAACCCGGCCAGCACCGCCAGCATCGGCGTGCGCCGCCACAGCCGCCCGGTCAGCCCCGCGATGATGTCCCACTCGCTGCGGCACTGCCCGTAAGGCGCCACCACCGCCTCGGTGGCCTGCCGGAACGGGGTGGTTTGAAAGTTCTGGAACACCAGCGCGAAGTCGTCACGCTCGTACATGGTGGTCACCGGCAACACGTAGTCGCAGTGCGCGGTGGTCTCGTTGACGTAGAGGTCCAGCCCCACCATCAGCTCCAGCCCCTCCAGCGCCGACTCCAACTCGTCGCCGTTGGGTACCGACAGCACCGGATTGCCGGCGCTGACGAACAGCGCGCGGATCTGGTCACGGCCGCCGGTGGCGATCTCCTTGGCCATGATCGCGGCCGGCTCCGCCCCCACCACCTGCGGGAATCCCCCGACCCGGGACCGGCGGCGCCGGTACGAGCGCCGCAGTAGCGCGCCCATCAACGCCATCGAGGCGCGCTGGCCCGGTGCCCCCATGGTGGCGAAGACGCTGCCGCCGGGGACGTCGAGATGCCCGGTGACCAGGTTGACCACGTCGATCAGGTAGGCCGTCAGGGTGGGATGGCGGCCCACGCAGGTGCCGAACCGCCCGTAGACGGCGGCGCGCTCGGTGCCCGCCAGTTCCCGGGCCAGCGCCCGGACGGTGTCCGGTGGGATGCCGGTGCGCGCCGCGGTGGCCTCCGGGGTGAACCCGGCGCACTGCTCGCGCAGCCAGTCCAGTCCCCGGGCCTGGGTGCCGACCTTCTGCTCGTCGACCAGGTTCTCGGCGAAGAGCACCTGCAGCAGCGACAGCAGCAGGTAGGCGTCGCCATCCGGGGCGATCGGCTGCCATTCGAACGCCGCGGCAGTCTCGGTGCGCCGCGGGTCGAGGATGACCACCCGACCGCCGCGTTTGACGATATCGGACATCCGGTCCTTGATACGCGGGGTGGTCAGGAAACTGCCGTGTGAGACAACGGGATTGGATCCCATCATGATCAGCAGGTCGGTGCGCGGCAGGTCCGGGATGGGCACCGACAGCGGTGCGCCGTAGAGCAGCTGGCTGGCCAGCAGCCGATTGCTGGTGTCCTGGGAGGAAGAGGTGAACAGGTGGGTGCGGCGACCCAGTCCCTTGACGAACGGGAACACCGCCAGCAGGTGCGAGTAGCTGAAGGCGGCGGGGTTGCCGAAGTACCAGCCGATCGCGCCGGAGCCGTCCCGGCGGTGGATCGCGGCCAGCCGCGCGGCGATGTCGTCGAGCGCGGTGTCCCAGTCCACCGGCTCGAACCCGTCGGGTCCACGGCGCAACGGTGTGGTAACCCGGTCCTCGTCGTTGATGACGTCGGAGAACGCGATGCCCTTGGGGCAGGCGAAACCGGCCGAGAGCGGATGCTCCCTGTCCGGGCGCAGCGCGACGAGCCGACCGTCCTCGACGGTGGCGATCATCCCGCACAGCGGTTCGCAGATGCGGCAGAACGTGGCCTTGTGCTCAACGACGGGCACCACGCGGGATAGGCTACTGTAACTATTACGGTTGGACAGCCAATTCAAGGGAGAACCTGCGTGCACGACGTGGCGATCATCGGCGTGGGCCTGCACCCGTTCGGCCGGTTCGGCGAGAAGACGGCCATGCAGATGGGTGTGGACGCGATGCTCGCGGCGGTCGCCGACGCCGGCCTACAGTGGAGCGACATCCAGGCCGCGGCGGGCGGCAGCTGGACGGTCGCCAACCCGGACGCCATCGTCGGGATGATCGGCCTGACCGGGATCCCGTTCACCAACGTTTTCAACGCCTGCGCGACGGCCGCCAGCGCCGCCAAGGCCTGCGCCGACGGGATCCGCCTCGGCGACTACGACATCGGCATCGCCGTCGGCTTGGACAAACATCCCAAGGGTGCGTTCACCGAGGACCCCGCGCTGGTGGGCATGCCGCGCTGGTACGCCGAGAACGGCCAGTACCTGACCACCCAGTTCTTCGGCATGAAGGCCAACCGGTATCTGCACACCCACGGGATTTCCCAGCGGACCCTGGCCAAGGTGGCCAACAAGAACTTCCGCAACGGCGTGCTGAACCCGAATGCTTTCCGCCGCAAGGAGATCTCCGAACAGGACATCCTGGATTCGGCGATGCTGAACTACCCGCTGACCCAGTACATGTTCTGCGCGCCGGACGAGGGCGCGGCCGCGGTGGTGATGTGCCGTGCCGACATCGCGCACCGCTACACCGACACCCCGGTCTACCTGCGCTCGGTGGAGATCCGTACCCGCACCTACGGGGCCTACGAAGTGAACACCACCTTCGGTCCGGTCGAGGAGGTCCCGGCGCCGACGGTGTTTGCCGCCCGCGCGGCGTTCGAGCGGGCGGGCATCGGCCCGGAGGACGTCGACGTGATCCAGTTGCAGGACACCGATGCCGGCGCGGAGATCATCCACATGGCCGAGTGCGGATTCTGCGCCGACGGCGACCAGGAGAAGCTGGTGGCCGACGGCGTGACCGAGATCGGCGGAACCATGCCGATCAACACCGACGGCGGGCTGATCGCCAACGGCGAGCCGATCGGTGCGTCGGGCCTGCGGCAGATCCACGAGATCGTGCGGCAGTTGCGCGGCCAGGCCGGTGACCGTCAGGTGCCGGGCAATCCGCGGGTCGGTTTCACCCAGCTGTACGGGGCGCCGGGTACCGCGGGTGCGGCCGTTCTGACGCGCTGAGCCCGGTCAGGACGGCGGCGTAGTCTGACGGTTCCCGCCGCCCACACACCGAGGAGTCCGATGACGGCCATGTCGGTCACCGACGCGGTCGCCGGCCGTCGTGCGATTCGCGCGTTCGTGCCCAAGACCGTCGAGCTCGAAGTTCTCACCCGCGTGCTGGACAAGGCCCGCTACTGCCCGTCGGGATCGAACCTGCAGCCCTGGCAGGCCACCGTTCTCACCGGTGAGCCGTTGCGCGCTTTGCAGGAGAAGCTGGCTGTCGCCACCCCGCAGGAACCGGCGGAGTATCCGATCGTGCCGCCCGATGTCGGGGCGCAGTACACCGCCCGCACGGTGGCCCTGGGTGCCGCGCAGTACGCCGCGCTGGGTATCGACCGCGATGACGAGGCCGCGCGGACGGCGTTTCGCCGGCAGAACCTGGTCGGGTTCGGGGCTCCGGTCCTGCTGCTGTGCCATCTGCCGCGGATCATGGACCGCCCGCAGTGGTCAGACGTCGGGATGTGGCTGCAGACCGTCATGCTGCTGCTTCGGGAGGAGGGCCTGGACAGTTGCCCGCAGGAATCGTTGTCCAGTCACGCCCGGCTGATCAAGGAACACATCGGCGTCGACGACGCCACGCAGATCTTCTTCTGCGGCATGGCGATCGGGTACCGGGACGAGTCCCGGCCGATTAACAACTTCGAGCGGCCCCGCATCCCGCTGGACCAGCAGGTCAGCTTCCGCGGATTCTGAGCGGACCGTCTCAGGACTGCCGGTAGCCCGGCGGGTTGGCCGAATCGACCCACATGTCCACCCGCAGTTCGGTTCCCGGGCAGTAGTCGTAGACCGACAGGTCGGTGATGCCGGCCTCCAACAGCACGTCTTCGCACAGGAAGCTGTTGCCGGTGCACTCTGTGGCGGCCCTGGTGAAAATCGCATACGCCGCATCCGAGCAGACCTCGGGCTTGCGCGACTGGCGCATCGGGCCTTCCCCGCGCAGGTTCGCGATGGCCGCGGTGGCCACCGAGGTACGCGGCCACAGCGTGTTCGACGCGATGCCCCACTCCCGCAGTTCCTCGGCCAGACCGAGCGCGCATAGGCTCATACCGAACTTGGCCATGGTGTAGGCGGTCGGGGTCAGCCATTTCGGTTCAGTCCGGATCGGCGGTGACATGGTCAGGATGTGCGGGTTGGACCGCCCCCGCATGTGCGGGATGCAGGCCCGGGACACCGCATAGGTGCCACGGACCTGGATGCCGTTCATCAGGTCGAACTTCTTCATCGACACGCCGAGCACCGGATCGGTGTTCAGCGCCGAAGCGTTGTTCACGCAGAAGTCGATGCCGCCGAACTGCTCGGCCGCGCGCGCGACCGCGGCCTCGACCGCATCGCTGTCGCGGATGTCCCCGACGATCGGCAGCGCGTGCCCGCCGGCCTCCTCGATTTCCGCGGCGGCGGTGTAGATCGTGCCGGGCAGTTTGGGGTGCGGTTCGGCGGTCTTGGCCATCAGCGCGACGTTGGCGCCGTCGGCGGCCACCCGCTTGGCGATCGCCAGGCCGATCCCGCGACTGGCGCCGGAGATGAACATCGTCGTGCCCGATAGCGACGGTGTGGCCATACCCGAATACCTTACGGTAGTGTTTTCAGTGCGGTTCGGGTGGGCCACAGGGAGGCAGCTATGACACAGCCAGTTGAGCAGTTCCGGGATGCGCCGATCTTCGACGCCGACCAGCACATGTACGAGACGTCCGACGCGCTGACGAAGTACCTGCCGGAGCAGTACGCGCGGGCCGTGCAGTACGCGCAGATCGGCCGGCAGACCCGGGTGGTGATCAACAATCGGGTCACCGACTTCATCCCCAACCCGACCTTCGAGCGGGTCGCCGCGCCCGGCGCGCACGAGAAGTTCTTCGCCGGGGAAAACGTGGAGGGCCTGACCCTGCGCGAGATGCAGGGCAAGGCGATCGACGCGCCTCCGGCCACCCGCAACCCCGCCGACCGCATCGTCGAACTGGACCGCCAGGGTGTGCGCGAGGCGCTGAACTACCCCACGCTGGGCAGCCTGGTCGAACACTCCAGCGCCGACGACCCACAGCTGACGCTGGCCATCATCCATGCGCTCAACGCCTGGATCCTGGAGCACTGGGGCTTCAACTACGCCGGCCGGGTGTTCACCACCCCGATCATCAACCTCTCCGAGGTCGACGCGGCGCAGCGGGAGTTGGCCTGGGCGCTGGAGAACGGCGCCAAGGCGGCGTTGATCAAGCCCGGCCCGGTCAACGGGCTGCACGGCTGGCGCTCCCCCGCCCTGCCGGAGTTCGACCCGTTCTGGCGTGACGTGGAGGCCGCCGGACTGCCGATCGTGCTGCACGCGAGCTTCCCGCCGCTGGACGACTACGTCGGGAAGTGGGAGCCGCCCTACACCCAGAACTTCATGACCCAGAGCGCGTTCCGGTGGATGGTGCTGGGCCACCGGGAGATCGCCGACATGATCACCGCGCTGATCTGCCACGGCACCCTGACCCGGTTCCCGAAGCTGCGCATCGCCAGTGTGGAGAACGGCAGCGGCTGGATCATCCCGTTGTTCAACGACTTCGAGGATCTCTACAAGAAGATGCCGCAGAACTTCCCCGAGCATCCGCACGAGGTGTTCCGCCGCAACATCTGGGTCAGCCCGTTCTGGGAGGGCTGCGTCTCCGACGTCGTCAACACCGTCGGCTGGGACAAGGTGCTGTTCGGCTCGGACTATCCGCACCCGGAGGGCCTGGCCGAGCCCAAGGGCTTCTGGCGCTACGCCGAGGGGATGGACCGCCGGCGCACCTACGACTTCATGGGCGACAACGCCCGGCGGTTCATGGGCCTACCGATCACCAACCCCGACCCCGACGCGGTGCGACCGCCCCAGTTGACCGCAACCGGAAGCTGACCGTCGATGACCCAAACCACCAGTGACACCGGGATTCTCGCGGGCGACCCGCGGATGTTCGTCGGCGGGGAGCTGACCGGCGCCACCGGTGGCGCGCAGTTCGACGTGATCCACCCGGGCAACGAACAGGTCGTCGGCACCGCCGCCGACGGCACTGTGGCCGATATGGACCGCGCGATCGCCGCCGCCCGGCGCGCCTTCGACGAGACCGACTGGTCTCGCGACATCGCGTTCCGGCACCACTGCCTGATGCAGCTGCACATGGCGTTGGAACGCAACTCCGAGCGGCTGCGCCGTATCGTGGTCACCGAGGTCGGCTGCCCGATCAGCATCACCGGCAGCCAGATCGAGGACCCGATCGCCGAGGTCAAACACTGGGCCGACTACGGCCGCGACTTCGACTACCTGGTGGACACCGGCGTGCACCAGGCGGTGATGGGTACCGCGCGGCGCACCCTGGCGTTCGACCCGGTCGGTGTGGTCGGCGCGATCACCCCGTGGAACGTGCCGTTCTACCTCAACATCGCCGAGACGATCCCACCGTTGATGGCGGGCAACACCGTCGTACTCAAACCGGCCCAGCTGACCCCGTGGTCCGGATCGGAGTTGGGCCGCATCGTGGCCGAGGAGACCGACATCCCTGCCGGGGTGTTCAACGTGGTGACCTCCAACGCCAACGCGGTCGGTGCGGCACTGAGCGCCGACCCGCGGGTCGACATGATCACCTTCACCGGGTCGACGGCCACCGGCCGCGCCATCCTGGCCGCGGCCGCCCCGACGGTCAAGAAAACCATCATGGAGCTCGGCGGCAAGTCCGCCCACGTTGTGCTCGAGGACGCCAAGCTCGAGCGGGTGCTGCCGATGGCCGCCATGGTCGCCTGCGTGATGTCCGGGCAGGCGTGCATCATGGCCAGCCGGATCCTGCTGCCGCGCAGTCGCTATGACGAGGGCATCGAGATTCTCAAGGCCGCCATGGAGGCCACTCCGGTCGGCGATCCGTGGAACCCGGCGATCCTGCAGGGCCCGCAGATCAGCGAAGCGCAACGACAGAAGGTCCTCGGGCTCATCCGCGGCGGCATTGACGACGGCGCCCGGCTGGTCACCGGCGGCGGGACCCCGGAGGAGCTGCCGGTGGGTTACTACACCCAGCCCACGCTGCTGGCCGATGTGGACCCGAACAGCCAGGTCGCCCAGGAGGAGATCTTCGGGCCGGTGCTCACGGTGATCCCCTACGACAGCGACGACGAGGCCGTCGCGATCGCCAACAACTCCATCTACGGGTTGTCCGGCGAGGTGTCCAGCGCGGACAACGATCGGGCATTTGCCCTCGCCCGGCGACTGCGCACCGGTAACGTCACCGTGAACGGCCGCAGCCACTTCGGGCTCACCAGCCCATTCGGCGGTACCCGCCAGAGCGGGTTGGGTCGGCGCAATGGCGACGAGGGTTTCCGGGAATACCTGGAGATCAAGACGATCGGTCATCCGGCCTGAGCCGGGAGATCACGACGGAAGGCGGGTTGGGCGTGTACAAGCCGATGCAGGGTGTTCGGGTGCTGGAGGTCGCGCAGTTCACCTTCGTACCGGCCGCCGGGGCGATCCTGGCCGACTGGGGTGCCGATGTGATCAAGGTCGAGCACCCGGTGCGCGGTGACACCCAGCGCGGGTTCCTCTACATGGGCGGTTTCGAGATGCAAGCCGACCGGCACCCGCTGATGGAGCACCCCAACCGCGGCAAGCGCAGCATCGGCATCGACATCTCGACCCCCGAGGGCCAGGAGGTCATCTACGAGATCGCCAAGACCGCAGATGTGTTCCTGACCAACTACCTGCCCTCGCAGCGGCAGCGCAACAAGTTCGACGTCGAGCACATCCGCGCGGTGAACCCGAACATCATCTATGCCCGCGGTAGCGCCTACGGGGACAAGGGACCCGAGCGCGACACCGGCGGTTTCGACGGCACCGCGTTCTGGACCCGCAGCGGAATCGGGCACGCATTCACTCCCGAAGCCATCAAGGGCGCACTGTCCCAGGGTATTCCGGCTTTCGGCGACTCGATCGGCGGGATGAACATCGCCGGCGGTATCGCCGCGGCGCTGTTCCACCGGGACCGCACCGGGGAAACCGTCGAGATCGACGTGTCACTGCTTTCCACCGCGTGGTGGGCCGCCGGCGCAAGTGTCACCCACGGTATGGAGTCCGGGGAGACCATGCGCTCGCTCATGCCGGATGCCACCGCCTCGGTGAACCCGTTCATGTTCAACTACATGACCTCCGACGACGGCGTGATCAACCTGTGCATCGTGAGCCCGACCGGCTATATCGCCGACACCTGGGAGCATCTGGGCCTGCCCGAGCTGGCCGACGACCCGCGGTTCAACGACGTGATGCCGCTGATCCAGAACGCCGAGGAAGGGGTGCAGATCGTCGCCGAGGCGATCCGTGCCAAGCCGTTCGAATACTGGCGTCAGCATCTGAAGACCATGAAAGGCCAGTGGGCGCCGTTCCAGAGCCTGGTCGATCTGGGCACCGACGAGCAGGCGCTGGCCAACGACATGGTGGTCGAGGTGGAGGCCGCCGACGGCGGCAAGCCGTTCAAGGTGGTCCGCGGCCCGGTGCAGTTCAACCACGAACCGCTGGAGACCACCCGCGCACCGCAGGCCTCCGAGCACACCGAGCTGGTGCTGATGGACATCGGCATGGACTGGGACCGGATCGCCGAGCTCAAGGAGTCCGGCGCCATCGCCTGAGCCGGGATCGCCGGCGAACTGTGCATAGAGCTCCGCCGATGACGTCGTCGATGGCGGGCCCGCCTGATCTATCTTTGCGACCAGTCGGTGGGCAACATGGGTGCGGCCGGGGCCGCGTGCTCCTCGGCACCGAGGGTGGTGAATCCGGCTGGTGCACTTGTGGTTCCGCTCGCACCGAACCGCCCGGCCGATTGCGTCGTCACGCCCGTACCGACGAGTGCGGGCTCCGGCGCCCGCGGTTCGGAATCCTCGGCATCCATGAACTCATAGCGGTACCCGCGTTCGGTCGCATTGCCGCTCTGGCGCCGCTTGGCCCGCGCCTTGCGTCGCGCCGCCGATGCCGCAGCGGCGGCCGCGGCCGCGGCAGGCGCGCTCGCCGACGCCGACGCCTCGGCGTCGAGCCGGTTGCGCTGACCCGAACCGAAACTCGTCCACGGGCCGCCGCCGCCGACCGCGTAGGCCAAGGCTTCGACGCCGGTGGCCGCCGGCGGTGCCGGCACCGCCGGGACGGGTGCCGGCGCCGACGGAGCGGCCGGGGCCTGCGGGGCCGACGGCAGGCCCGCGACGGGCGCGGGAGTCGCCGTCAGCCCAGCCAGCGGCCAGTGCTGGCCCTGCCCGACGGCGACCTCCTCGGGCAGCACGTCCACAGGCGGGGTATCCACCACCGGCGCTATTGACGCCAGGCCCAGGGCGATCGGGATGGCGGCAAGCCCGGGCGTCGCCGCCAGGGCGTACAGCGGCGTGCCCATCAGGGCGAAGGTCGCGGTGTAGGCGAAGACGAAGAACATCGGGATCCACTCGGGGCTGAACAGCGCGCCGATACCACCGTCCTGAATCGCCTGGATCACCCCGCCGAAGGTGTTGATGGGGTCGAGGATCATCCGCTTGAGCATGGTCCACATGCTGGAGAAGTGCTCCGAGCCCGACAACAGCTGGGCGATGAGATCGTTCCCGTTGACCAGCGGGGCAACCAGGTCCGACCACCACTGCAGCGGATTGGACACTCCGTCGGCGGCCAGGATGGCCGGAGCCGAGGTGGTCTGCGGGTTGGCTGCGACGGCGGAGGTGGTCACCGTGTCGTAGACGGACATGGTGGTGGCGGCCTGGACCCACATCCGGACGTAGTCGGCCTCGTTGACCGCGATCGGAACGGTGTTGATGCCCAGGAAATTGGTGGCCAGCAAAACCCCGTGAATGACGTGGTTGGCCGCGATCTCGGCCACGGTCGGCATGGCCGCCAGCGCCGCCGTGTAGTCGCCGGCCACCGTCTCGTGCGCCGCCGCCGACGCCGCGGCGTTTGCCCCGGCCTGCTCCAGCCAGGCCAGATACGGCAGGTGCGCCGCGGTGTAGTCCGCCGCGCTGGGACCGTCCCAGGATCCGGCGGCCACCGCGTCGAGTACCGCGACGAGGTCGGCGGCCGTGCTGGCGTACGCGGCACTCAGGCTCGACCAGGCGGTCGCCGCGGCAAGCAGCGATCCGGGGCCCGGGCCGGTCGACAGGAGCGTCGCGTGAATCTCCGGTGGGAGCGCCATCCATACGGGTGCCGTCATGGCGGAGATTATTGCATAGCCTAACCTTACTTCGGTGGGACCGATCCGTAGCTCGGCTTCCCCAAACCCAGCACGTGCTGGGCGATCATGTTGCGGAAAACCTCCAGGGAACCGCCGTAGATGCCAGCCAGCGGGGCGAACCGGTACAGGTACTCCGAGGTGCCTCCGTCGGCGGCTCCCGGGGTCTCGATCGGCAGCACCGACGCGGCACCGGAGATGTCCATCAGGTCGGGCCCGATATCGCGCATGGCCTGTGCCTGGGCGACCCGGCCGAAGATGCTCGGGGTGGACAGCGCGGCCTCCAGCTTCGCCGCGCTGCGGCCCAACCGGTAGGCCACGGAGTCGTCGTCGACGTCGGCGACCGCGGCGACCGCGTCCAGCGCGGCGGACATGAAGCCGGCCTGGTGCGCCATGATCGCCGGGTCCGCCAAGCCGTCGGCGTCGGAGGCCACCGCCCCGTGTTCGGCGTCCAGCGGTCCGCGCAGCACGGTCCAGCCGCCTCCTGCCTCACCGAGTAGGTACTTCGGGTCCACCCGAACATCGCTGTAGTAGACGATGTTGGTGCGGTCACCGTCGATGGTGCGCAGGCCCTGAATCTCGATGCCGGGCAGGTCGAGCGGCACCAGGAACATCGACAGGCTCTTGTGCTTGGGCGCATCCGGATCGGTGTTGGTGATCAGGAAGACGTACTGGCAGTTGTGCGCGCCGGTGGTGAACATCTTCGACCCGTTGATCACCCACGCGTCGCCATCGCGCACCGCCCGCGTCTTGCAGGTGGCGATGTCCGAGCCGCCCTCGGGTTCGGTGTAGCCCAGGCACATCCGGACCTCTCCGGAGAACACCTTCGGCAGCACCTCGGCGACCACTTCGGGCTTGCCGAACATCTCCACCGCGTGGGCCACCAGCTGAGTGGTCCCCCAGGTCACCCACGGGGTGTGCACCCGGCGCTTCTCCAGTTCCCAGATGCGGCGGCGGATCCGGGAGAAACCGGCGCCGGCTTTGGTGCGGTACTCCTGTTCCAGGTAGCCGGCCTTGCCCAGGGCCAGGTGCACGTCCTCGTCGAAGTTGTCGCCGGTCTCGCGGTCCCGGCGGCGCACCTCCTCGGTGACGTGCTCGGAGAGGAATTCCCGGCTGTTGACCAGGAATTCGGTGTCTTCGGCGTCCAGTACGACGCTACTGAAGTCCATGCTCTTGCTCCTAGGCTGCCGGGGCCGGGTCGCCGGCCGATTCCCGTTGCGCGATGATCCGGCCGACGGCCTGGGCGGTCTGGCCGGGATCCCCGGCGACCAGCGGCCAGCCGCGCGCCCGCACCAGGTAGGCGGTCGCCGCGGCCTCGGTGGACACCCCGAGCCCGCCCTGGATGTGCACGGCCATGGTGGCGGCCTGGGCGGCCTCGGCGGCCATGAAGACGAAGGCGCAGCCGGGCAGTTCGGGTCGCTCGTCGGGCTCGTTGTCGAGGAACCAGGCTGCTCGCCGGGACAGGTTGCGCCCGCCCTGCACGACGATCGCCATATTCGCCAGCGGGTGCGAGATGGCCTGCAGGGTCCCGATCGGCACCCCGAGGGTGTAGCGGGTCTTCGCGAATTCGGCGGCGACCGTCATGGTCTGCTCCACCAGGCCGGCCAGCGCGGCGGCGGTCAGAATCCGCCATTCGTCCAGCGCCCGGGCGTATTCGGCCAGCGCCTCCTCGCCCGCGGCGAGCACGCTGCGGTGATCGGCGGTCGCCGGGTCGATCCAGGCCATCGGCAGCCGGCCGAGGTTGTCCACCCGGGGTGCCCGGGTGTCGTAGCCCAGCAGCACCACCTCGTCGCCGTCGGCGACGATGATCTCCTCGGCCACCGCGCCCGAACCGATCAACCGTGGTCCCCCGGGCCGCTCGGCGCGCACGTCGAGTCCCAGAATCCGTGCTCCGGAAACGATTTCGGGATCGGCGACGCCGAGTCGGGCGGCCAGTCGGGCCGCGCAGACGTGCTCGATCCAGGGCACCGGGGCCACGGCGCGGCCAATCTCCTCGGCGACCAGGGTCAGGTCGACCAGGGTGGCGCCGTCACCACCGGCGGACTCCGGCAGCGCCATCGAGCTGGCGCCCATCGCGCACAGTCGCTCCCACAAGCTCTTGTCGAATCCGGATTCCTCTGCAGCCCAGACCGTCTCGATCGAGCAGTGGGTGTCGAAGAATTGCCGGTAGGCGGCGATGAGGTCCTTGTGGTCCTCGGTCAGGCTGTAGTCGAGCCTGCGCAATTCGAAGCGATCCATCCGGTCACTGCTCCTGGGTCTCGAAGAAGAACTGCTGGGCATTGTTGTAGAGGTAGTTGTCCAGGACCTCCGGCGGGAGGTCGAGCGCATTGGCCTCGGGCACGACGCGGTTCTGTCGTAGCACCGGCCAGTCGGAGGCAAAGATGATCTTCTCGGTGCCCCGGGTGCGCATGTAGTGCAGCAGCTCGGCAGGCAGTCGTTTCGGCGACCACGCCGAGGTCATCAGACGCAGGTTGCGGTACTTGATCAGCATCCGGATCGCGATGTCCCACCAGGGATCCGCGCCGTGGATCAAGCACAGTTTGAGCTCCGGGAACCGCACGCACACCCGGTCGAGGTGGATGGGGTTCTGCACCTCACCCGGGATCGGCGGTCCGGGCAGCCCGGTGTTGACGCACAGCGGCAGCCCGATCTCGGCGCACTTGGCGTACAGCGGGTAGTACACGGCGTCGCTGGGCGGATACTGGCCGTCACCCCAGAAGCTGGGTCCCACCACCGCGTAGGTGATGGGCAAGTCGGCGGCCAGGGCGGTGAGTTCGCGCAACTGGGCGACCGGGCGCAGCAGGTTGACCCCGCCCATGGCCAGTGAGAACCGGTCCGGTCGCTGATCGACGAAGGAGCGGGCGGTGACCGACGGCTTGGCCAGGCTGTCCATCAGCACGGCCTTCTCGACGCCGTTGGCATCCATCTCGTCGAGCAGTTCGTTCAGTTCCACCGGGTCGAACATCGACGCCGGGCCCTTGAAGTAGTCATCGCGGACCTTGGTCATGAACTGCGGCTGTACGGCGGTCTCGCCGAAGTGCACGTTGACCAGGCAGTCGATCACGCGTCGTGGTGCTGACATGTATTCCCTTGCATCGCTTGTTGTTTTGCCCACCGGTAGTCGGCCTTGCCATTGCCCAGTCGCCGGATTGCGTCGACGACGATGAATTCCTTGGGGACCTTGAACCGGGCCAGCGTCTGTGCGCAGTGCTCGCGCAGCCCCTCGGTGTCGAGTTCGGTTCCCGGTTCCAGGGCCATCAGCGCCACCACCTCCTGGCCCCAGCGGTCGCTGTCGCGGCCGACCACCAGTGCGTCGGCGATGCCGGGGCGCGCGCGGAGCACCTCCTCGACTTCTTCGACGAACACCTTCTCGCCGCCGGTGTTGACCACCAGCGAATCGCGGCCGTAGAGCCGCAGGGTGCCGTCGGCCTCCAGTGCGGCGCGGTCCCCGGCGATCACCAGCCGGATGCCGTCGACGCTCGGGAAGGTTCTCTCGGTGGCGCCGGGGTCGTCGAAGTAGCCCAGCGGGATTCGGCCGGTGCGCGCGACCCAGCCGATCTCCGGGTCGCCGGGTTCCAGGAAGCGCGAGTAGTCCTCGGACAGCACCCGGCCGCCGTCTCGGAAGGTGAAGGTGTCGGTGCGCGCGCCCACCTGGCTGCGGCCGAACCCGACGTTGCCGGTCTCCGACGATCCGTACCCGTTGATCAACGTGATGGCGGGCAGTTGCGCCAGCAACGCCTCCTGGTTACGGATATTGGTGCCGGCGCCGCCGGTGCCGATCGCATAGAGCGCCGACAGGTCGTAGTCACCGCGCACCAGCTCCTCGGCGATGGGCCCTGCGTAGGCGTCGCCGACCATCGTCATCAGTCCGACACCCTCGCGCGCCGCGGTGTCCAGCACGTCGCGAGCATCGAAATGCTTTGCCGTGTCATGCAGTACCACGGTCAGCCCGTTGAGCACCCCGGCGAATGCGGTCCACAGTCCGGCCGCGTGCAGCAGCGGGGATACCGCGAACCAGGGCGGCCCTTGATACGCCATCTTCTGGTGGATCTCGGCGGGGCTGTCATGGTCGGCGCCGTTCATCGAGTTGACGTAGGCGTCGCCCTGCCGCCACATCACCGCCTTGGGCCGGCCCGTCGTCCCGCCGGTACACACCATGATCAGGTCGTCGGGGGACGGCTCGATCCCGGCGTCGCGCTCGCCGGCGGCCAGCGCGTCCTGCAGTGCGACGGCACCGGGCAGTTGCGGTGCGCCACTGCCGTCCTCGACGCTGATCAGCAGTTCACCGACGCCGGGCAGCACGTCGGCGAACTTGGCGCCCAGCCCGCGGTGGTAGATCACCCCGCGCGGTTTCAGGTAGGCCAGCAGCTCGGCCACCTCACCCGGGGTGTAGTGGTGGTTGACGTTGACCGGCACCACTCGCGCCTTGGTCGCGCCGATGACCATGTCCAGGTACTGATCGTTATACATGATCAGCGCGATCCGGTCCTGCCCGCACTCCCAGTTCGCCAGGTCGGCCCGCTCGGTGTGCGCGCCGAATCCCGTCTCCGCCAGGAAGTTCGCCAGCCTACGCGTGCGCTCGGCGGTTTCGCCGTAGGTGCTGCGACGGTCGCCGGAGACCGTCATCACCCGATCCGGCGCCACCGACGCAATCTCGTCGAGTACCGCCCCGACCGTCCATTCCGGCATGTCGCCCCTCAGTCGGAGAGCACGAAGTTCGGGCCCAGCAGGGTCAACGCGTTGTCGCGCATCACCATCCGCGTGTCCTCGTGGCTGAACTCCGGGAACTGCGGGATGTCGGCGGTGAAGGACGTCGGGTCGGCCAGTCCTTCACCGTGCGGCCAGTCCGAGCCGAACAGGATCTTGTCCACGCCGATGGTCGCGGCGAGCAGCTTCACGTCGTCCTCGTAGTACGGCGCGATCCACACGTTGTTGCGCAACTGCTCAACCGGGTCTTCCTTGTAGTGGTACGGCGCGTTGTTGGCCGACTTCTTCAGCCGCTTGATCAGCCGGTAGACGAAGTAGGAGCCGTTCTCGATGCTGACCACCTTGAGCTTGGGGTGGCGGGTGAAGACCTGGTGCACGATCATCGAGGCGATGGTGTCGTGGATGGCGCGGTCGTCCATGATCACCATGTCCAGCGGGTCGCGCTTGCCGAAGCCCTTGAACACGCCGCTGCCGCCCCACAGCGCCGGGATGGCCATGTATCCGGAGTCCGACAGGTGGAAGACCACCGGGACGCCGGCTTCGGCGAGCCGCGCCCACACCGGGTCGTGGATCGGGTCGCCGAGCGAGCGGGGCCGGACCAGCCCGGGCACCGGGGCGGGACGCACACAGACCAGCTTGGCGCCCCGGCTCAGCACGAAATCGACCTCCTCGACGGCCTTTTCGGGATCGGCGAGCGAGATGATGGGGGCGCTGACGACGCGATGGTCGGGGCGGTCGAAGCCCCAGTCCTCGTCGAGCCACAGGTTGAAGGCGTGCAGCGAGACCATGGTGGCCTCGATGTCGCGCTTGAGGCCCTCCTCCACCCCGCAGGCGAAGGTCGGCAGCATGAACACGGTCTGCAGATTCTGCTTGTCGAGCACCTTCACCCGGGCGTCGCGGTTCTGGTACTCGGGGTGATCGGCGAGCCGGTCCACCTTCATCAGCGAGGCCGGGTCCACCCCCTCGGGGATCTCGCCGCGGAACAATAGGTCCAGGCAGCCGGGCTCGATGATCGGGTCGAAAACCGGGTTCGGGATGAAGTGGTTGACCACGCCGCCGAACACCGCCAGGGTGCGCTTGCCGTCGGCCACCATCTGCACGCCGCGGCTGCGGAACTCTTTGGGCAGGTGCCGGGTGAACGCGTCGATGGGTTCGTAGTAGTGGTTGTCGACGTCGATGGCCAGGTAGTCCAGTTTCGCCGGGGCCGGCCGCGATTCCAAGGTGGTCATTTCTGCGTCCTTTCGGTGCTGTTCAGTCCTGGGCCGCGATCAGCGGCGGGAAGTTCGGCGGCCGCTTCTGGAAGAACGCGGTGATGCCCTCGATGAAGTCGGTGCGCTGCATCGAATCGTGCATGAGCTTCTCTGCCTTGTTGCTGGTTTCCACCATGCCGACCGCGGCGTCGGCGTAGAGCTGCTGCTTCATCACCGCCAGCGAGGTGGGCGAGCAGTTGCGCGCCATGTCGTCGGCGTATTGCAGTACGTGGTCCATCAATTCGGCGGCGGGCAGCACCTTGGTGACCAGGCCGAGTTCGGCGGCTTCCTCGGCGTAGAACGTCCGCCCGCTCAACAGCAGTTCGGTGGCCGCCCCCCAACCGATCAGCCGCGGCAGGATCCAGGAGATGCCGTACTCGGCGATCAGCCCGCGCCGGGCGAACGAGGTGGTGAATTTGGCGCCGGCGGCGGCGAACCGGATGTCGGCGAACAGCGCCTGGGACAGCCCCATCCCGGCGATCGACCCGTTGATGGCGACGACGACCGGCTTGCGCAACTGGGTCAGGAAGTACGGGTGCTTGGCGGCGACGAGGGCACTGACGTCGGTCTTGCCGGCGGATTCAACGGTGGTCGCCGAGATGGAGTCCAGGTTGCCCATGTCGGCGCCCGCGCAGAACGCCCGTCCCTTCCCGGTGACGACGATGACGCGCACCGCGGGGTCCGCCTCGGCGTCCTCGATGCAGCGGTAGAAGCCGGTGGACAGGGCGTTGCCCCAGGCGTTCATCCGTTCGGGACGGTTGAACGTCAGCACCGCCACGCCGGACTCGCGCACCTCGTAGAGCACCGCTTCGGTGCCGGCGGCCTGTTCGTCGGCGATGCCCATCTGGTCGGTCTCCTGCGCTGATCGACGGTCGCACACACGGCGCGTGTAATACATACTGTATACCTATCGGTACAGCATTCCGCAACCGTCCGGAGGCGGCCCGGGGCCGGTGGCGAACCACCAGCTCAGGACCATGTTTCAGACCAATCCCAGGTTCCGGTAGGCCCGCTCGATCTGCGCCTTCGCCGCAGCGGGCAGCGGCGCCTGCGGCGGCCGGGAATCCGGATGGTCACCGACCGGCAGCCCCAGCACCGCGGCGGCGTACTTGAACGCCCCGCCCCAGTGGGTGAAGTAGTCGGGCCGGCCGGGGTAGCAGGTGAACCAGGACCCGATCTCCATCTCGAAACGGTCCATGCCGGTCACCCGGGCGTGCTCGACGGCCTCTCCGAGACGGTCGGCGTACACCAGCTCCCAGTACTGCGACAAGATCGGCCGCTGCGGGGTCTCGTGCAAATAGCCGACGGTGCCCAGCTGAGCCGGCCCGACGATGCCCTCGCGCAGCCAGCCGGCCCGGTAGACCAGCAGGTCGCACTCCCAGATCACCAGATCGGGCGCCAGCGCGTGCAGCGCACGCGAGTTGCGCGGCCGGAACGCCCCCTCCTTGGTGGCGCACACCGCCGGGATCTCGTCGTAGATCCGGGCGCTCTCGGCAGCGCTCAGGACATAGCCCGAGGAGGGTGAATTGAACATGCCCAGCGCGATGTCGGTGCGGTCGGCGATGTAGCGGAAGAACCGCAGCGTGCCCTCGCCGCCGTGGGTCTCCATCATCGGGGTCTGGATGTAGACGATGTCGGCGCCCACCTCCTGGGCGTGCCGGGTCAGCTCCAGACAGTCCTGGACCGAGGTCGCCGCCGTGCAGGCCTGGACCACGAGGTCGGAATCGGCGGCCCGGCCCACCTCGACGGCCACCTCCAGCAGGCGTTTGCGCTCGGCGATGCTCAGCGACCAGAACTCGGCCACCCCGCTGGTGCACCACAGCATCGGATGCCGCAGATCGGCGACGCAGTAACGGACGAGTTCGCGGTAGGCGTCCCAGTCGATATCCTCACCGTCGACGCCGGCAAACGGCGTGTAGAGGGAATTGCCGATACCCCGCAGTCCCGTCCGGGCCCAGTCCCGGGCGTCTGCCGCACGCGCCATCGCGGCCTCCTGGATCCGATCGGCAGACACCAATACCGCCGTCGTCGTTACGATACGCTTTACCGTAGACCATTTTCGGACTGGGAGGTGCCCGCGTGGCAAAGCAGGCGACCGTCAAGCGGCAACGGCGCGAACGCGGGTCCATCAACCCCGACGACATCATCGAGGGCGCGTTCCGGCTGGCCGAGGAGATCGGCACCGACAACCTCAGCATGCCGCTGCTCGGCAAACACCTGGGCGTCGGGGTGACCAGCATCTACTGGTACTTCCGCAAGAAGGACGATCTGCTCAACGCGATGACCGACCGCGCGCTGGCGCAGTTCGCCGTGGAGAGCCCGTACGTGGAGGCCAGTGACTGGCGCGAGACGCTGCGCAATCACGCGCGCGCGATCCGCCAGGCGTTTCTGGCCAGCCCGATCCTGACCGATCTCATCCTGATCCGCTCGGCGCTGTCGCCGCGCGCGGCCGCACTCGGCATGCAGGAGGTGGAGCGTGCCATCGAGGGCTTGGTCGAGGCCGGCCTGACCCCTGAGCAGGCGTTCGACACCTACTCCGCGGTGTCTCTGCACGTCCGCGGATCGGTGGTGTTGCACCGGCTCTACGAGAAGAACCGCGAGATCGACGGCGGGCCCGGTGATTTCGAGGAGGCCTGGACCATCGAACCGTCCCGGGCACCGGTGCTCGCCCGGTTCGGCGAGGCCGGCCGGCGCATCGGCGCCGCCGACGACGCTAACTTCGAGTACGGGCTGGAGTGCATCCTCGACCACGCCGAGGCGCTGATCGGGTGATTCGGCGAGCGAAGGCGGAGTTGGCGCGAGCGCAGCGAGTGCCGGCGGAGCCGGAGAGAAGCCGGGATCACCCGCGACAAACCGGAGACTAAACCTCGGGCTCGGACACGTGGAAGTGCTCGTCGCGCAACCGGAACGCCTCGCGGGTGCCGTGCTCGGCGCGGGTCTTGACGAAGTTGAACTCGCCGGGGGCGAACTGCAGGTTGGTGCCGTAGGCGTGGAACAGGTAGCTGCAGACCTCTTCGGTCTGATACGCCTGACTCTGCTCGACCAGCCGGAAGGCCTCCTTGGCGATCACCACGCCGTCGGCGGGCATCTTGGCGGTCTTCTCCGCCCAGTAGCGGGCGCGTGCGGAAACCGCCTCCGGAGCGCAGGTTTCGGTGAAAATACCCAGATGCTCGATTTCACCGGCCGTCATGATGTCGCCGGTGAGCAGCATGCGCCGGGCCAGCACCGGACCGAGCCGGTGGAAGAACATGTGCAGGCTGCCCAGCGCCGGGCCCAGGAATCGGGTAGCCGGCATGCCGAGCCGGGTATCCCGGCCGACCACGGCGATGTCCATCATCAGCGCCATCTCGAAGCCGCCGCCCAGGGCGTAGCCGCTGATCTCCCCCACGGTGACCTTCGGGAACCCCATCAGGTTGTGGTAGAAGCCAAAGGTCTTGCGGTCCACGGTGAGTCGCCGGCGCTGACTCGGCCGGGACTTGCGGACGGCCGCGGCGTCCGCCGGCTTCTCGGCCTTGTCCCCGTACCAGCCGTAGGCGTTGTTCATATCGGCGCCGGTGGAGAACACGCCGTCGGCGCCGCGCAGCAGCACCACCGTCAGATCGTCGTCTTCGGCCACCGCGTCCAGACAGCGCTCCAGCGCGTCACGCATGGCGGCGTCGTAGGAGTTGCGCCGCTCGGGGCTGTTGAGCGTGATGGTGGCGATGCGCTGTTCATAGTCGACATCGAAAAGCACGCGCGGATCGGTGGTGTCACTGGCGGGCATGCGGTGGCCCTTCCTTGCTAAGGTGTGTTCAGTCGGCAATCGTAGCTCATACTGTATGGGTCTCGGTAATGGTTCTGGAAGGCGGGCGGCAACCTTGACAGCGGACTCCGGCGACGACGGCGCGGTACACGTCGAGCGCGACGGCGCAATCCTGCGCATCACCCTGAACCGCCCGCAGCGCCGCAACGCGCTGTCGCATTCGATGATCGATACCCTGGTGGCGACGCTGTCGGTCGCCGCCTACGACGACTCGCTGCGCGCCATCGGCATCACCGGCACCGGTGAGCACTTCTGCACCGGCGCGGACTGGGTCGCCACCAACGCCGCCGGGAACCGACCGCGCACCGGCGATCTGGTGCGCCGCATCCCGCACACCGCCCACCGGCTCATCGAGCTGATCACCGGCATCCAGCTGCCGGTGGTGGCCAGCGTGCGGGGCTGGGCCGTCGGGCTCGGCGCCAACCTGGCCTTGGCCGCCGACTTCACCATTGCCGCCGATACCGCGACCATCTGGGAACCGTTCCTGGACCGGGGATTCAGCCCGGATTCCGGGGCCACCTGGCTGCTGCCCCGGCTGGCCGGCATCGCCCGGGCCCGGCGGATGCTGCTGCTGGGCGAGAAGGTCGACGGCATCCGGGCGGTCGACTGGGGCCTGATCCACGACCACGCGCCGGAGGAGGAACTCGACGCTCGCGCCGAGGAGCTGCTGGCCCGGCTGGCCGCCATGCCGACCGTCGCGCTCGGCCTGACCAAGCAGGCGCTGGCGTTCGGCCAGCAGGCCGGCCTGTCCCAGAGTCTGGACCGTGAGCTGTCCAACCTGGAACTGTCCTGCCGCACCACGGATTTCAAGGAAGGCCTGGCGGCCTTCCGGGAACGCCGCGATCCCGATTTCACCGGCCGCTGAGGCCCACCGACCACCACCACCGAAGGGACTGCCCATGTCGGCACCACCGGCACGCTCCACCACCGACCACGACACCATCGGCTATCAGGTCGACGGCCACACCGCCACCATCACCCTGAACCGCCCCGAGGCACTCAATGCGCTGAGCCCGCACATGATCGAGGAACTGCGCGCGGCCTACGACGAGGCCGAGAACGACGACAACGTGTGGCTGCTGATCGTCACCGGCACCGGCCGGGCGTTCTGCACCGGGGCCGACGTCAAGGAGATCCCCGACGACGGCAAGGTCATCTATTCCCGCCCCTACCTGTCCACCTACGATCAGTGGGAGGCCCCCCAGGAGGGGACGCCACCGTTTCGCCGGATGGCCAAGCCGGTGCTGGCCGCGATCAACGGGATCTGCTGTGGCGCAGGCCTGGACTGGGTCACCACCGGCGATATCGTCATCGCCTCGGACCGGGCCACGTTCTTCGACCCGCACGTCTCCATCGGCCTGGTCGCCGCCCGGGAGATGGTGCGGCTGGCCCGGGCGCTGCCGCGCACTGTAGCGCTGCGGATGGCCCTGATGGGCAAGCACGAGCGGATGAGCGCCGAGCGCGCCTACGAACTCGGCATGGTGACCGAGGTCGTCGAACACGACCGGCTGCTGGAACGCGCCCACGAGATCGCCGCCGCGGTCAACTCCAACGCCCCGCTCGCCGTGCGCGGCACCCGGTTGGCCATCCAGAAGACCCTCGACCTGCCGCTGCACGAGGCCGAGATCCTCGCCGAGACCTTCCGCGAGCGGGTGGTGCGCACCGAGGACGCCAACGAGGGACCGCTGGCCTTCGTCGAGAAGCGCGCCCCGAACTGGCAGTGCCGGTAGGAGATCGAACATGAGCACCCAACCCTTCGAGACGATCCTGCTGGAGTTCGACCGCGCCGCCAAGGTCGCCACCATCACGCTGAACCGCCCCGAGCGGCTGAACGCGTTCAACCGCACGCTGTGCGAGGAGATGGCCGCGGCGTGGCGGATCGTCAAGCTCGACGAGGCGACCCACGCCGTGGTGCTGCGCGCCGCTGGGCAACGCGCCTTCAGCGCCGGGCTGGACATCAAATCCTCCTACGGCCAGCCCGACAACGTCTGGAACCACGAGGATCCGGGCGAGCTGCTCAGCCCCAAGTGGCAGAAGATGTTCAAACCCGTCGTCTGCGCCGTGCAGGGCATGTGCACCGCGGGGGCGTTCTACTTCCTCAACGAGGCGGACGTGGTGATCTGCTCGCAGGACGCCACCTTCTTCGACTCCCACGTCAGCACCGGCCTGGTGTGCGCACTGGAGCCCATCGGGTTGATGCGCAAGGTCGGGCTGGCCCAGACCCTGCGAATCGCGTTGATGGGCAACGACGAACGGGTCAGCGCCGAGACCGCGCACCAGATCGGGCTGGTCACCGAGGTGGTCACCGCCGACGAGCTGTGGACCCGGGCGCACGAGATCGCCGCCACCATCGCCGCCAAACCGCCGTCGGCGACCCAGGGCACGGTGAAGGCCATCTGGGAGTCCCTGGACCGGCCGTACCGGGCCGCGATGGAACAGGGCCTGATCTACACCCGGCTGGGCAACCCGCTGGGCCAGGCCGAACTGGCCGCCTCCCGCGCCGACGGCGCCCCGGTCAAGACCGAACCCCGGATCCGCTGACCGTGCACCCGCTGAGCAGACGCATCGCCGAGGTCCTCGCGCTCGACCCCGCGGCTTCGGCGATCCAGTACCAGGGCGGCTGGTCGAGCTGGGCAGAACTCGCCGCGGCGGCCGACGCCGTCACCGAGGTAGTCCGCCGGCACGCCGCCGGCGGCCGCATCGGGATCATGCTGCGCAATCAGCCCGCCCACCTGGCGGCGTTGCTCGGCGTGCTGATGGCCGGTGCCACCGTGGTGGTGATCAACCCGTCCCGCGGCGACGACCGCACCCGCGCCGACGTGGCGGCCCTGGAGCTTCCGATGCTCATCGGGCTGGCCGACGATCTGGCCAACCTGGGCTCCGGATCGCCGGCCACCACCACGGTGACGATCACCGACCTGGCCTCGGCCCCGGTTATCGAGCCCGCCACCGACGCCGAACCCGATCCCGGCCGGCCCGGGGTGGCGGTGTGGATGCTGACCAGCGGGACCACCGGGCCGCCGAAACGGGTAGATCTGACCTACGACATGCTGGCCCGCAGCGTCATCGGTCGCGACCCGGACAACGCTCCCGCGCCGACCGAGCTACGTCGCGGGGTGGCGATCGTCAACTCCCCGCTGGTGCACGTCGGCGGGGTGTTCCGGGTGCTGCTGTGCCTGGCCGAGGCCCGGCCGTTCGTGCTGCTGCCCCGCTTCGAACTCGGGCCGTGGATCGCCGCGGTCCGCGAGCACCGGCCCAAGGCGGTGTCACTGGTGCCCGCCGCACTGCGGATGGTGTTGCATTCGGAGCTGACCCGCGACGATCTGGCCGGGGTGGTGGTAGCCACGTCCGGCACCGCACCGCTGTCGGCCGACGACGCCGACGCGTTCACCGAGAAGTTCGGCATACCGGTGCTGACCTCCTATGCGGCAACCGAATTCGGCGGCGGCGTGGCCGGCTGGACCCTGGAGGACCACCGATGCTACTGGGCGACCAAGCGCGGCAGCGTCGGGCGGGCCAATCCCGGTGCGGGGCTGCGGGTGGTCGACGGCACCGGAACGGTGCTGGGCCCCGACGAACCCGGGCTACTCGAGGTCAAACCCGCCCAACTGGGCTCGGGCACCGACTGGATCCGCACCACCGACCTGGCTCGCATCGACGCCGACGGCTTCCTGTACATCCTCGGCCGCGCCGACCAGGCCATCATCCGCGGCGGGTTCAAGGTGATGCCCGACGACGTGCGCGCCGCACTCGAGAGCCATCCGGGCGTCCGGGGGGCCGCGGTGGTGGCCCGCCCCGACCCCCGGCTGGGTGAAACACCGGTCGCCATGGTGGAATTGCGCGACGACGCCGACCCCGCGCCCGATGACGCGGCGCTGGCCGAGTATCTGCGGCCGCGCCTGGCCGGCTATGAGATCCCGACCGAGATCGCCGTCGTCGCCGACATTCCCCGCACACCGTCGGGCAAGGCGGACCTTTCTGCGGTGCGGGCGCATTTCGCCGCCCCGGTGACCGCCGACGGTCGGTGATGCAGCTCCCTGTCACCACGGTGGGTGAGGCGCTGGCCCGCCGGCGCTCGACCGCCCACCCCCTGCTGGTGTGCGACGGCGAACGTCTGGGCTACGCCGAGGCCGATGAGCGTTCGGCGCGGCTGGCGCGGAGCCTGGTGGCACTCGGTGCCGGGAAGGGCACGCACGTCGGCGTGCTGTTCCCCAACGGCGCGGCGTTCGTGGTGGCGGCGCTGGCGGCGGCCCGGATCGGCGCGGTGGTGGTGCCGTTCTCCACCTTCAGCACCCCAGCCGAACTGCGCCGGCAGCTGCGCGCCGCCGACGTGGCGATCCTGCTGGCCACCGGGGGCCACCGCGGCAACGACTTCCGCGGGCACCTCGGGGAGATTCTCGGCCGCGAGCTGTCCGATCTCGCCGGGCCGCTGCTGAATCCGGAACTCCCGCAGCTGCGCTGGCTGTCGTTCGACCTCGCCGTGCCGGAACCCGACGCGGTTTCCGCCGAACTGATCGCCGCGATGGCCGACGACGTCACCGGCGCCGATCCGCTGGCGATCATCTACACCTCCGGCTCCACCAGCGAACCCAAGGGCGTCGTGCACACCCACGCGGGCCTGCTCGGTCACCAGGACAACCTCAACGCCATCCGCGGCCTTTCCGCCGACGACCGGCTGTTCTGCAACTCACCGTTCTTCTGGATCGGCGGGTTCGCGTTCGGCCTGCTGGCCACCCTGGTCGCCGGCGCGGAGCTGGTGTGCTCCAACGCGACCGACCCAGGAGCCATCCTGGACCTGATCGAGGCCGAGCGGCCCACCGTCACCAACGGGTTCATCGCCGGGATCGCGACGCTGACCCGTCATCCCGGGTTCGCCGGGCGCGACCTGTCGAGTCTGCGGCGCGGCAACCTCTACCCGATCATGGCCCCCGAGTGCCGGCCGGCCGATCCCGAGCTGCGCCACAACATGCTCGGGCTCACCGAGGGCGGCAGCGTCGTCCTGCTCGACGGCGACGAATCCGACCAGCCCGAGCACCGCCGGGGATCCTACGGCCGGCCCGCACCCGGATTTTCCGCCAAGGTGATCGACGCCGCCACCGGCGCCGAACTCCGGGCCGGTCAGGTCGGTGAATTGTGCCTGCGCGGGCCGTATCTCATGGCGGGCTACTATGGCCGCCGTCGCGAGGAGTGCTTCGACGACGACGGCTGGTTCCACACCGGCGATCTGGTCCGCACCGACGACGACGGCTACTTCTACTACCTGGGTCGCGCCGGCGCGATGATCAAGACCGCCGGCGCCAACGTCGCACCGCCCGAGGTCGAACGGGCCATCAGCGCCGTCACCGGCGCCCCGGCGTACGTGCTGGGCCTGCCCGAAAAGACCCGGGGCGAGATCGTCGCGGCCGTCGTCGTAGCGGACGACCCGGCGGCGTGCGACGTCGAGGCGCTGCGCAGCGAGCTGCGAAACACCCTGTCGGCCTACAAGGTTCCCCGCCGGATCCTGGTGCTGCGGGCCGGCGAGGTTCCGCTGCGCTCCAGCGGTAAGCCCGACCTGCCCGCCCTGCGGGCGCTGTTCTGACTCACACGATGCCGTCGGCGCGCAGCCGGTCGATCTGCGCCGCGTCGTAGCCGAGGTCGGTGAGCACCTCGTCGGTGTGCTCGCCGAGCAGCGGCGCCCGGTGCCGGATGGTGCCCGGGGTCTCCGAGAGCCGGAACGGCGTTTCGATGATCGGCACGTCTTTCGCGGCGCCCGGGAACGGGACGCGGTTCAGGTAGCCCATGGCGGCGACGTGCGGGTCTTCGAGCACTTCCTGTGTTGAGAGCATCGGCGCGGCAGGTAGTTTGGCGTTCTGCAGGGCGGTGAGCACCTCGGCCTTGGTCTTGTCCGCGCACCAGTCGGCCATGATGTCGTTGAGCACGTCACCGTGGCGCCAGCGCAGGTCGTCGTCGGCGAATCGCGGGTCGTCGAAGAGTTCCCCGCGGCCCACCAGGGCGCACCAGCGTTTGAACATCGGCTGCCCGGCGATCTGCAGCAACACCCACTGGTCGTCGGCGGTGCGGTACAGATCACACGGTGCCACCGATGCGCCGCGGTTGCCCATCCGCGGTTTGTCGACGCCGAGCAGGTCGCGTTCGATCAGGAACGCGTTGGACAGCATCAGTGCCGTGGGCAGCAGCGCGCCCTCGACGTGCTGACCCTGCCCGGTCCGGTCCCGGTGGTACAGCGCCATCATCACCCCGATCGCCAGGGTCAGCGCGGTACCGAAATCGGCGTAGGGCACCACGGTTCGGATCGGCTGCTCCGGCAGTCCCTGGCGGTACACCGCGCCGGACATCACCTGGCCGGCGCCGTCGAACCCGATCCGGTCGCTGTAGGGGCCGCCCTCGCCGTAGGCGGTGGCACTGGCCAGGATGATGTCGGGTTTGATCGCCCGCAGCGTCTCGTAGTCCAGGCCGCTGGCCCGCATCCCGGCGGCCGGCATGTTGGCGATGACGATGTCGGCGCGGGCCACCAGCTCGCGGGTGATCCGGGTGCCCTCGGCCGTGGTGGAATCCAGGGTCAGCGACCGCTTGTTGCGGTTGCACTGCAGGAAGGTGCCGCCCTCCCCGCCATCGGTGACCGATTGCACCCAGCGGTCCTCGCCGCCGGTGCGCTTCTCCACCCGCAGCACGTCGGCGCCCATGTCGGCCAGGATCGCGCTGCACCACGGCGCGGCGATGAACCGGCCGTAGTCCAGCACCCGGATTCCGTCGAGCACACCCATGGTTCTCCTATTCCTCGTCGTCGAGCACCCGGATGCGCCGCAAGTGCTCGATCAACGGTTCGGCGGCCGCGCACAGGTGCTCGCGCATGGCGACCCGGGCGGCCTCGGGATCCCGGGCCCGCAGCGCGGCCAGCACCCGCCGGTGGTCGTGGTTGGACTGCTCGGGCCAGCCGCCCACCGTCGGGTATACCGATTCCAGGGCGTAGCGGGTGGTCTGGGACATCAGCTGGGCGAGTTTCGGGGATTTCGCAGCCCGGTTGATGTCCCGGTGGAACTCGTGGTTGAGCGCCACCGCGCGGTCGGGATCGTCGGCCAGGTAGGACTGCTCCAGACGGTCCTGCACCTTTGACAGCCGGTCGATCTCGTCGTCGGTCATCAGTTCTGCTGCCCGGCTGGCCAATTCGCCACCGATATAGGCCTGCACATCGGCGACGTCGGCGATGTCGCGGCCGGTCACCGGCAGCACCTGGAAGCCGCGGTGCGGTCGCTGGGTCAGCAGCCCCTCGGCGGCCAGCCGAAACAGCGCCTCGCGCACCGGGGTGACACTGATGCCGAGCTCGGCGGCGAGCTGGTCGAGCCGGATGTAGCTGCCGGCCGGGTAGCCGCCGGTGAAGATCCGGCGCCGGATCAGCCGCGCGACATCGGCCGCCATCTGCGGCCGAGGCCCGAATTCGGCGGTGGACACCTCAGATCCGGTATTCGTCGAGCAGTCGCCGGCTGATGATCTGCTTCTGGATCTCGCTGGTGCCCTCGCCGATGAGCAGGAACGGGGCGTCGCGCATCAGCCGCTCGATCTCGTATTCCTTGGAGTAGCCGTAGCCGCCGTGGATGCGGAAGCTCTGCTGGGTCACCTCGGCGCACAGTTCCGACGCCAGGTACTTCGCCATGCCGGCGGCGACGTCGTTGCGTTCCCCGGAGTCCTTGAGCCGAGCGGCGTTGACCATCATCAGGTGGGCGGCCTCGACCTTGGTGGCCATTTCGGCGAGCTGGAAGGCGATGGCCTGGTGCTCGGCGATCGGCTTGCCGAAGGTGGACCGCTGCTGAGCGTAGCGCGCGGCGAGCTCGAAGGCCCGCTGCCCGACACCGCAGGCCCGCGCCGAGACGTTCACCCGGCCGACCTCGACGCCGTCCATCATCTGGAAGAAGCCCTGCCCGGGTTTTTCGCCGAGCACCTGATCGGCGCCGGCCCGGTAGCCGTCGAAGACCAGCTCGGTGGTGTCGATGCCCTTGTAGCCGAGCTTGTCGAGTTTGCCCGGGATGGTCAGGCCCGGGACGACTTCACCGAAGCCGGAAGGCTTTTCGATCATGAAGGCGGTGAGGTTGCGGTGCGGCTTGTCCGCGCCCTCGTCGGTGCGGACCAGCGCGGCGACCAGGGTGGAACTGCCACCGTTGGTCAGCCACATCTTCTGGCCGTTGATCACGTAGTTCCCGTCGGCGGTGCGAGTGGCCTTGGTCCGGATCGCCGCCACGTCGGAGCCCAGCTCGGGTTCGGACATGGAGAACGCGCCGCGGCACTCGCCGACGGCCATCCGGGGCAGGTAGTGGTTCTTCTGCGCGTCGGTGCCGTGCTGGCGGATCATGTACGCGACGATGAAGTGGGTGTTGATCACCCCGGAGACGCTCATCCAGCCGCGGGCCAGTTCCTCCACGCACAGCGCATAGGTCAGCAGCGACTCCCCCAGGCCGCCGTATTCCTCGGGGATCATCAGGCCGAACAGGCCCATCTCCTTCATGGCGTCGACGATGGCCTGCGGGTAGGTGTCGGAGTGTTCCAGGTCCTGGGCGACCGGGATGATTTCTTTGTCGACGAATTGTCTTACGGTGGCGACGATTTCGGTCTGGAAATCGGTCAGTCCCAGGGTCTGGGCGAGGCGGGTCATCGGGGTTCCTACACTCTCTCGAAGACGGCGGCCAGGCCCTGCCCGCCGCCGATGCACATGGTTTCCAGGCCGTATCGGACGTCGCGGCGGTGCAGTTCGCGGGCCAGGGTGGCCAGCATCCGCCCACCCGTCGCACCGACCGGGTGCCCCAGGGAAATACCGGATCCGCGTACGTTGGTGCGCTCGAAGTCCGCGGGCGTGAAGTTCCATTCCCGGGTGACCGCCAGGGCCTGGGCGGCGAACGCCTCGTTGAGTTCGACGACGTCCATATCGGCCATCGTTAGCCCGGCCTGGGCCAGTGCCGCGGCGGTCGCCGGGACCGGGCCGATTCCCATCACCTTGGGTTCGACGCCGGCTACCGCCCAGGACACCAACCGGACCAGCGGCCGCAGCCCGAGCTCGTCGGCGCCTTCGGCGGTGGTAACTAGACACATCGAGGCGGCGTCGTTCTGGCCGCTGGAATTGCCGGCGGTGACGGTGGCCTCCGGATCCGATTTGCCGAGAACGGGTTTCAGTTTGGCCAGGGATTCGACGGTGGTGTCGGCGCGGGGGTGTTCGTCGGTGTCGATGAGCACCGGGTCGCCCTTACGGACCGGGACGGTGACCGGCACGATCTCCTCGGCGAACAGGCCGGCGCGCTGGGCTTCGACAGCCTTGTGATGCGAGGCGACGGCCAGCTCGTCCTGCTCGGCGCGGGAGATGCCGTATTGGCGGCGCAGGTTCTCGGCGGTCTCCAGCATGCCGCCGGGCACCGGATAGTGCTTGCCGCCGGCGGTGGTGCGGCCGCGGGCCAGCGCGTCGTGCACGGCGATGCCGGTCCGCGCCCCGCCCCAGCGCATATCGGTGGAGTGGAAGACCACGTTGCTCATGCTCTCGGCTCCGCCGGCGACGACGAGTCGCTGGGCGCCGGAGCCGACCTGCAGGCAGGCGTTGATGACGGCCTGCAGACCGGACCCGCAGCGCCGGTCGACCTGCATGCCGCCCACGGTGACCGGCAGTCCGGCGTCGAGTGCGACGACCCGGCCGATGGCCGGTGCCTCCATGCTCGGGTAGCAGTGGCCGAGGATGACGTCGTCGACGGCCTCGGCCGGCACCCCGGTGCGTTCCAGCAGGCCGGTGAGCGCGGCCACGCCCAGTTCGACGGCGGTCAGGCCCGCGAACATGCCGCCGTAGCGGCCGATCGGGGTGCGTACCGGCTCGCAGATGACGACGTCGTGCCCACTGCTCGCGTCGCGCTCACGCATTGTCCACGTCCACTCGATCCCATTCTCGGAAAGTCATATCTCATATATGATATCTGACTATGTCCGTCACTATAACGCCCGCCGAGGTCGACGACGAGGATTTCGCCGCCATTCTGGAACAGACCCGCCAGTTCGTCCGTACCGTCGTCGTCCCCCGGGAGAACGAGATATCGGCCACCGACGCGGTGCCCGACGACATCCGCCGCACCGCCGCCGAGATGGGCCTGTTCGGCTACGCCATTCCGCAGCAGTGGGGCGGCCTGGGCCTCAACCTCGCCCAGGACGTCGAACTGGCGATGGAACTCGGGTACACCAGCCTGGCGCTGCGCTCGATGTTCGGCACCAACAACGGCATCGCCGGGCAGGTGCTGGTGAACTTCGGCACTGATGAGCAGAAGTCCCGCTGGCTGGAGTCGATTGCGTCGGGCGAGACCATCGCGTCGTTCGCACTGACCGAACCCGGTGCCGGCTCCAACCCGGCGGGCCTGCGCACCCGTGCGGTCCGCGACGGCGACGACTGGGTGATCGACGGGCAGAAATGCTTCATCACCAACGCACCCCTGGCCGGGCTGTTCGTCACCTTCGCCCGCACCCGCCCCGCCGACGCCGACGGACCCGGCATCGCGGTGTTCCTGGTCCCCGCCGACACCCCCGGTGTCGAGGTCGGCGCCAAGGACAGGAAGATGGGCCAGGAGGGCGCCTGGACCGCCGACGTCACCTTCACCGGCGTCAGGTTGCCGGCATCGGCGCTGGTCGGCGGCAGCGAGGATGTCGGCTACCGGGCCGCCATGACATCACTGGCCAGGGGCCGGGTACACATCGCCGCCCTCGCCGTCGGCACCGCCCAACGCGCACTCGACGAATCCGTCGCGCACGCAGCCAGCGCCACCCAGGGCGGCACCCCCATCGGAGAGTTCCAACTGGTCCAGGCCATGCTCGCCGACCAGCAGACCGGAGTGCTGGCCGGCCGGGCGCTGGTCCGCGACGCCGCAGCCAAGTGGGTCTCCGGCGAGGACCGCCGCATCGCCCCGTCGGCGGCCAAGCTGTTCTGCACCGAGATGGTCGGCAAGGTCGCCGATCTCGCGGTCCAGGTGCACGGCGGCAGCGGCTACATGCGGGAGATGGCGGTCGAGCGGATCTACCGAGAGGTCCGCCTGCTGCGCCTCTACGAGGGCACCAGCGAGATCCAACGACTGATCATCGGCGGCGGACTGGTGAAGGCCGCCCAGCGCGCGGCCCGCTAGTATCGAAGCCATTACCGTTGGCACAACGATACAAATCGGGAGCGAAATGACACCACGACTTGCCGGCCGGGTCGCCTTCATCACCGGAGCCGCCCGAGGCCAGGGCCGGGCGCACGCGGTGCGGATGGCCGACGAGGGCGCCGACATCATCGCGGTCGACATCGCCGGTGAACTGCCGCCCTGCGTGCCGTATGAGCCCGCCACCCGCGAGGACCTGGATGAGACCGTACGGCTGGTGGAGAAGAGCGGCCGCCGCATCCTCGCCTCGGTCGCCGACACCCGCGATCTGGAGGCGCTGCGCGCCGTGGTCGATGCCGGGGTCGCCGAACTCGGGCGGCTCGACATCATCGTCGCCAACGCCGGGGTGGCCGCCCCGCAGCCGTGGAACGAGATCACCGCCGCCGACTTCCGCGACGTGCTCGACATCAACACGACGGGGACGTGGAACACCGTGATGGCCGGTGCGCAGCACATCGTCGACGGCGGCCGCGGTGGTTCGATCGTGCTGATCAGCTCGGCGGCCGGGGTGAAGATGCAGCCGTTCATGATCCACTACACGGCCAGCAAGCACGCCGTCACCGGCATGGCGCGGGCGTTCGCCGCCGAACTCGGCCGTCACGGCATCCGGGTCAACAGCGTGCATCCCGGACCGGTGAACACCGATATGGGTACCGGCGAGATGGTGAACGCGGTCATGCGGACCATGGAGACCAACCCGCAGCTGGCCCACATGCTGACCCCGTTCCTCAACACCTGGATCGCCGAGCCGGAGGACATCGCGGACACGGTGTGCTGGCTGGCCTCCGACGAGTCGAAGCTCATCACCGCCGAGGCGATCGCCGTCGACCAGGGTTCGACCAAATACTGACCCGGCATGGGTTTCGCGGAGGCGCTGGCCGTCGGGCTGCACAGCTACGGATCCGGTGACTGCATCGAGTTCGACGGCGTCTGGCATTCCGGCGACGACGTTCTGCGGCTCGGCACCGACTGCGACGACGCGCTGCGCGCCGCCGGGGTGGACGACGGGGAGCCGATCGGGCTGGTGGTCCGCAATCAGGTGCCGCACGCCGCGGTGATCCTGGGTGCTCTGGCCCGCGGCCGCGGGATATCGATGATCTACTCGTATCAGTCCGATGCCGCGATCGCCGACGACATCCGGCGCCTCAACCTGGCGGGGATCGTTGCCGCCGAACAGGATTGGGGCCCGGATGCCCGCCAGGCCGCCGCCGACGCCGGATCCGCGGCGATTGCCATCGGCGCCGGCGCCACGGTGCTCGCACAGCGGTCGCCGGAATCGGCGCCCAGCCAACCGGATCCGGGGCTGCGGCTGCTCACCAGCGGCACCACCGGGCCGCCCAAGCGGGTTGCGCTGCCCGAACGGGTGCTGGACCACAACGTGGCGGGCATGACGCTCGGGCAACGGATCGATCCCGGCGATCCACCGGCGCTGGTGTTCTGGCCCTTCGGCAGCGTCGGGGTGTGCCAACTGCTGGCGGCCGCGCATGCCGGGCAGCGCATCGTGCTGCTGGAGAAGTTCGCCGTCCCCGACTGGGTCGAGGCAGTGCGCCGGTACCGAATCCGGTGGAGCGGCGTGGCGCCGGCGGTGATCCGGATGCTGCTGGACGCCGACGTCGACCCGGCCGATCTGGCATCGCTGGAGTACCTGCCCGGCGGATCGGGCCGGCTGGAACCCGAACTGCAGCGGGCCTTCGAGCAGCGCTACCGGATACCCCTGCTGTGGGCCTACGGTGCAACGGAATTCGCCGGCACCGCGTGCGCCTGGACGGCCGCGCTGCGCGCCGAGTTCGGTGACGCCAAACCCGGAACCGTGGGCCGGCCACTGCCCGGTGTCACCGTCCGGATCGTCGATGACGACGGTGCCGAGCTACCGGCGGGGTCGCCGGGGCGGCTGTCGGCGCGCGTCGATGCGATCGGCCCGGACTGGATCGCCACCACCGATATCGCCGCGGTGGACGACGACGGCTTCGTCACCGTGCACGGGCGCGCCGACGGCGCGATCAACCGCGGCGGCTTCAAGGTGCTGCCCGAGCGGGTGCGCTCGGCGCTGCTGTCCCACCCCGCGGTCGCCGACGCCGCGGTCGTCGGTGTGGCCGACGCACGGCTGGGTGAGGTGCCGTTCGCCTGTGTCGAGTGCCGGCCCGGGGTTGGGCCCCCGACCGCCGAGGAGCTCAAGGACCTGGTCCGGGAATCGCTTCCGGCCCCCAATGTTCCGGCGCGCGTCGACGTGGTCGGCGAGCTGCCGCGCAACGCCGCGCTCAAGGTCCGCCTTGATGCCGTTCGGGAGCTGTACCGAGAACCCGGCGCAGAAAGCGGAGCTGGTCGCTGACGGCGTGCTCGAACCAGCCGCGCCCGGGCCACACGTCGAAGTGATCACAGGGGTAGTGGTGCACGATGCCCCGGCCGTGCCGCGCGGTCTTCATCGCGGCCTCGGCACTGACGTAGCTGTCGAAGTCGGCGATCTGCACCAGCAGCGGCGCCGTCATCCGCTTGGCGTAGCGGGCCGTCGAGATCCGGCCCAGCTCCAGCCCGACGGCGGCGTCGATCTCGTTGCGCCAGCTGGGCCCGGCGATCGACAGGTAGCCGTCGTAGGCACCGCCCGGTCCCAGCAGCGCACGGTGACCGTCCGGGGTGACCACCGGCATCAGCACCGGCTCTGCGCCGGCGGCCGCCCCGATCCGGCTGCGCACCCCGTCGGCAGTGTTGCGCAGCACGGTGACCGCACCGTATCCGGACAGCACGTGCCGGCCGGTGGACAGCACGTCGGTCAGCGGTGTCAGTGCGATCACCGCGGCCGCCCTCGTCTCATCGGCCAGCCGGATGACGTGGCCACCGGACAGCGACACTCCCCACAGCACCACCCGGTCCGGGTCGACACCGGGCTGTCGCACCGCGGTGTCGACGGCCGCGCGGTAGTCGTCGAGTTGGCGTGCGATGGAGATCTGTTGACGCAGGCGTCCTTCCGATGTCCCGAAGCCGCGGTAGTCGAAGGCCAGCACGGCCAGTCCGGCGGCCTGGAGGCGTTCGGCGAATCCGGCCAGGCCGGAGTCCTTGGTGCCGGCGAACCCGTGTGCCATCACCACCACCGGCGCGGGTGCGTCTCCCGGCTCGGGGGGAAAGAACCAGGCGCTGCACGCCTCACCGCCTGTGTTTATCGCGGGCGGTCCCGGTTTCGGTCCGGCTCCGCCGGCACTCGCTCCGCTCGCGCCAACTCCGCCTACCCTCGCCGAACCGCCCGATTCAAACCTCAGCTCGTGGTAGCCCATGGTCATCCGGCCCGCCGCAGCCCGGCGGGCAGTTCCCGGGTGCGCAGGTCGTGTTCGTAGTAGAAGTAGTCGACCTGCTGGGTGTGGCGGGGTCGGTCGACGCAGTGCCCGGCGTGCAGCTGCTGATCCGCGTCGATGGTGCGTTGCATCTCGGCGACCGGCGGTAGCGCGTAGCGGCCGACGGCGTAGGCCGCCAGCAACCGGGACTGGCATTCGACGAACGGGAACAGGGTGGGGATGGCCTGGGCGAAGCCGATGAACACCAGGTTGTCGATGCCCGGGGCGAACATCCGCTTGTAGAGCCGGATCTGGTTGTCCGGGGCGCTGATGAAGTCCGGGTCGAAGAAGGGGAAGGTGATGTTGTAGCCGGTGGCGTACACGATGGCGTCGAACTCGCCGCTGGTGCCGTCCTCGAAGTGCACCCGGTCGCCGTCGAGGCGCGTCACGTTCGGCTTGGGGATGACGTCGCCGGATCCCAGCCGCAGCGGCAGTTCCACCGACTGGGTGGGGTGCGCCTCGAACAGCTTATGGTTGGCCGGGGGTAGACCGTATCGAGTGGGGTCGGCGCCGACCAGCGGCGCGAACCACTGTGCGGCCTTACGCTGCCAGGACAGGGGCAGGTACGGCGTGGTGCGGAAGAACTTGTCGCCGGGTTGGCCGCCCAGGTATTTCGGCACGATCCAGGCGCTGGAGCGGGTGGACAGGGTGACGGTGTTCTGCAGTGCCCGCGAGGACAGTTCGACGGTGATGTCGGCGGCGCTGTTGCCGATGCCGACCACCAGGATCCGTTTGCCGGTCAGCTCCAGCGGTTCGTGCGGGTCGACGTAGTGGTGCGAATGCATGCTGGCCCCGGTGAATTCACCGGGGAAGTCCGGCATCCGGGCGTCCCAGTGGTGTCCGTTGCCCACCACCAGCAGATCGAAATGCCTTTGTGCGCCGCGCCCGTCGGTGATCATCCAGCCGTCGCCGTCGGGGCGGGCGTGGCGGACCGGGTTGTTGAACTCGATGTTTTCGGCCAGGCCGAAGGTGTCGACGTAGTCGTCCAGATAGGCCTTGATGTCGCTGTGGTGCGGGAAGTCGGGGAAGTGCTCGGGGACGGGAAAGTCCTTGAACGACAGGCGGTGTTTGGAGGTGTCGATGTGCAGCGAGCGGTAGGCACTGCTGAGCCCGTTGGGGTTGCCGAAGGCCCAGTTGCCGCCGATGCGATCGGAGACCTCGAAGGCGGTGTGCTCGACGCCGTAGTCGGCGAGCATTTTTGCCGACGTCAGCCCGCTGATACCCGCGCCGATGATCGCGGTTTTCGGGTTGGCTACTGCCCTCATGCGGGACCCCCGTCGCGCGCCGCCGACTGCGCCGCCCGGGCGCGGGCGACGAACCCGATCGCCATCCGGTTCATCAGGTTCGGTGCGAACCGGGCCAGCAGCCAGCCCGCGCGGGCGCGCCGCGGCACGATCAGCAGCGCCCGGTTGCGTTCGATGGCCACCATGGTCTCGGCGGCCAGCCGGTCCGGATCGTAGAAGTCCCTGCTGCGCTGCCCCATTCGATAGAACTCACGGCCGTCGATGCCGGTGATCAGCCCCTTGTCCAGGATCGGGGTCTCCACCGCCGCCGGGCAGATCGCCAGCACCCCGATGTTGTGCGCGGCGGCCTCGGAGCGCAACGCCAGGGACAGCCCGACCACGGCGTGCTTGGTCATCACGTAGCTGGTGATCTGGCCGGCGGCGGCCAGCCCGGCCATCGAGGCGGTGTTGACGATGTGACCGAAGCCCTGGCGGACCATCTGCGGGTAGGCAGCCGCCACCCCGTGCACCACGCCGCGGATGTTGACGTCGATGATCGAGTTCCAGTGCTCCAGGGTGAGCAGTTCGGTGTCGGCCGCCCAGGTGATGCCGGCATTGTTGAACATCAGGTCCAGCCTGCCGGTGCGCGCCACCACGTCCTCGACCGCTGCCTGCACCTCGGACGCGTCGGTGACGTCGACACGGGCGGCGCGGGCGGCCGGGCCCAGCGAGTCGGCGGTGCGTGTGGCGGCGTCGCCGTCGATGTCGGTGCACAGTACCTGCGCGCCCCGGGCCACCAGGGCGCGGCAGAGCGCCGCGCCGATCCCCGAACCCGCGCCGGTGACGACGGCCTGCTTGCCGGCGAATGTCCCTCGACTCACACCTGCTCCGCTCGCAACGGATGATCCAACTGTAAGTCTTACCGCACAGGCTCGGCGCGCGTGGCGCTTTGCCTTCCCATCGGCGCGCTCAGCGTCCTCTCAGCGGCCCGACCGGACGGCGATGGCCGGATCCGACCATCGACAACGGCCGGACCGACACCGGTGCCGCTTGTCGTCGGATTCTCCGGGGTCGGCGGATGGCTCAGACGCTGATCTGACCCCGCTCGGCGGCCAGCGCGATATCGCTGCGATGGTGGCTGCCGGCCAGCTTGATCCCGGCCACCCGCCGGTAGGCGTCGGTGCGGGCAGCAGCCAGATCCGCGCCGGTGCCGACGACGGCGAGTACCCGGCCGCCGGCCGACACGATGGCCCCGTCGTCGCGGCGTGCGGTGCCGGCATGCAGCACGCCGTCGGCGCCCGCACCGGTGATGGCGTCGCCGAGCCGGGGCCGTCCGGGGTAGTTCTCGGCAGCGATGACCACGGCAACCGCGGAGCCGGGATGCCACCGCAGCGCGCCGAAGTCGGCCAGGGTCCCGGTGGCAGCGGCGTTCAGCAGCTGCCCGAGCGGGGATTCCAGCAGCGCCAGCACAGCTTGGGTCTCCGGGTCGCCGAATCGGCAGTTGAATTCGACCACCGCGGGTCCGGCGGAGGTGATGGCCAGCCCGGCGTAGAGCAGCCCGGTGAATCCGCAACCGCGCCGGACCATTTCGGCGGCAACGGGTTTGACGACGCCCTCGACGATCGCGGTGACGGTTTCGGCGGGCAGCCAGGGCAGCGGTGTGTAGGCACCCATGCCACCGGTGTTGGGTCCGGCATCGCCGTCGCCGACCCGCTTGAAATCCTGGGCCGGCAGCAGCGGCACGACGGTCTCACCGTCCACCACGCAGAACAGCGACACCTCCGGGCCGTCCAGGAACGACTCGAGCAGCACCGGGTGGCCCTCTTCGAGCAGCTCGGCGGCGTGCGAGCGGGCGGCGTCGCGGTCGGCGGTGACCACCACACCCTTACCGGCGGCCAGCCCGTCGTCCTTGACCACCCAGGCGCGCTGGCCGGCGGGCGGACCGAAGCGGTTGAGCGCGGCGTCCAGATGGGCGGGATTGTCAACGACCTCGCTGGTCGCGGTGCGCACCCCGGCGGCGGTCATCACATCCTTGGCGAAGGCCTTGGAGCCCTCGATGCGGGCAGCGTCCCGGCTCGGCCCGAAACAGGCGATCCCGGCGGCCCGGACCGCGTCGGCCACCCCGAGCACCAGCGGCACCTCCGGCCCGATGACGACCAGGTCGGATTCCAGGCGGCGGGCCAGCGCCACCACGGCGGCGCCGTCGGTGATGTCGACGTCGTGCTGTTCGGCGACGGTCGCTGTTCCGGCATTGCCGGGCGCCACCGCCAGGGCACTCACCTGCGGATCGCGGGCCAGGGCCAGCAGCAGGGCATGTTCACGGGCACCGGATCCGATTACGAGGACGCGCACAAGTGGTGAGCCTATCGGGCGGTTCGGCGAATGTAGGCGGAGGTGGCACGAGCGCAGCGAGTGCCGGCGTAGCCGGAGTGAAGCCGGGACCGCCCGCGACCAACCCGGGCGGTTCGCTTCGGCTCATCACCACCGTGGCGCGGTCTGCGCCTGCCACGAGTTTGCCGAAATCGTTGACCCCCGCGGACGCGGATGCCTACAGTCTCAGCGAAACAAATTTTGTTTCACTGTTCAGGGAGGTCCTTTTGGGTCGGCACCGGCGACGGACGAGGCTCGGGCCGCTCGGTGCCGCCTCCCCACGCCCCGGAGCCGACCGCGCTGGCGCGGCTCCCGGCGGCGAGAGAGCCGCCCGTTGACCTCATCTACCCAGCTTAATGCCCTGGTCGACGAGCGCTCGGCATTGGCGGAGATACGCGTGTGGGGCTGGCGCTACCTGCGCACGCACCCCCTGCAGTCGCTGGAGACCGTCGGCGGTCAGGTGGCACTCGGGGTACGCACCGTTGAACATTTCTTCCGCGATCTGTTCACCCGGCGCTTCCCGTTCGACGAGTTCATCAGGCAGTTGGCCTTTATGGCGGGCACCGCGGTCCTGCCGACCCTGCTGGTCACCATTCCGGTCGGGGTGACCCTGGCCATCCAGTTCGGTGTGCTCGCCGGACAGGTCGGCGCGGAGTCACTGGCCGGCGCCGCCAACGGGCTGGTCGTCATCCGCCAGGGCGCGCCGCTGGTCGCGGCGATCCTGCTGGCGGCGGCCGTGGGGTCGGCGATCAGTTCCGATCTCGGCTCGCGCACCATGCGCGAGGAGATCGACGCGATGGAGGTCATGGGGGTATCGGTCGTCCGGCGGTTGGTGGTCCCCCGGTTCGCCGCGGTCATCGTGGTCAGCCTGGCGCTGACCGGTCTGGCCACCTGCGCGGGCTTCTTCGTGGGCTACCTGTTCAACGTGTACATGCAAAGCGGCACCCCGGGATCGTTCATCGCCACCTTCGCGTCCTTCGCGACCGTCGGCGACCTGGCGCTCGCGCTGTGCAAGGCCGTGGTGTTCGGCGCGATCGTCGGCGTCATCAGCTGCCACAAGGGTCTGGCCACCAGCGGCGGCCCCGCCGGGGTGGCGAACTCGGTCAACGCCGCGGTGGTGGAGACCATCCTGCTGCTGATGATCGTCAACGTGTCGATGAGCCAGCTATACCTGCTGCTGTTCCCGAAAACGAGCCTGTAGCGATGGCCTCCCCGACTCCGTTCCGGCCGCCGCTGGTCACTCCGTTGCTCAGCGCGGTCGACGCTGCCGGACGACCGATCTCCCGGTCCGGGCACATGCTGTACTTCTTCGGCCGGATCATCCTCGCGATTCCACTGGCCCTGCGGCGATACCGGCGCGAATTCCTCCGCAATCTGTCCGACATCGCGTTCGGCAACGGCTCGATCGTCGTCGGCGGCGGCACTATCGGCGTCGCGATCGTCCTCGGTATCACCGCCGGGGCGCTGCTGGCGGTGGAGGGCTACAACGCGCTGAACCTGCTCGGACTGGGCTCGGCCACCGGGCTGCTGTCGTCCTGGGGATCCACCCGCGAGCTGGTGCCGATCATGATCGCGCTGGCGTTCACCACCCAGGCGGGCTGCCGGTTCACCGCGCAGCTCGGCGCGATGCGGATCTCCGAGGAGATCGACGCGATGGACGCGCTGGCCATCAAACCCATCTCCTACCTGGTCACCACCCGCGTGCTGGCCGCCGCCGTCGCCAGCATCCCCCTGTTCCTGGTGTGCCTGGCCACCGCCTATCTGTCCGCTCGGGTGGTGGTCGCCATGATCGCCGGTACGCCACCGGGCACCTACCAGCACTATTTCGAGCTGTTCGCCAGCGGCCACGACGTCATCCTGGCCATGGTCAAGAGCGTCATCTTCATCTCGATCGCCGCCGGAATCCAGTGCTACTACGGGTACTTCGCCGCCGGCGGACCCGAGGGCGTCGGTGTCGCGGCCGGACACGCCATGCGGGCGACCATCACCGTGGTGGTCATCCTGAACGCACTGCTGACGATGGCCATGTGGGGCGTCGACGCGGGCGCGAGGTTCGGGGGTTAGGTGCCGAACTCCTACGATGGCGAAGCTCGCGGCCCGTCGAACCGGCGGATCTTTGTCGCGGGCCTGGTCCTGTGGCTCGCGGTCAGCTTCGCCGTCGTCCTGATGATCGCGAAATCCCGTGGGGCACTGGATCCCTTCGTCCGGGTCACCGCCGAGCTGACCAACGTGGGCGACGGGCTCCCGGCCAAATCCGACGTCAAGTTCCGCGGTGTGCTCGTCGGATTCGTCGACGCGGTCGTCCCCGCCCGCGACGATCGCCCCAACATCGTCTCGCTGAACCTGAAACCGGAGTTGGCCGGCGGCATTCCGGGTACCGTCACCGCCCGCGTCGTGCCGTCCAATGTCTTCGCGGTGTCATCGGTGCAGCTGGTCGACAACGGGGCCGACGGCGCACCGCTGCAATCGGGCGAGGTGGTCCACGAGGACCGGTCGCTGCCGACCGTGCTGTTCCAGACCACGCTCAACAAGCTCCGCTCGCTGCTGAAGGCGGTCGGCCGCGATCCGGATCCCAACGGGGTCGGCTGGTTGACGGCGCTCGGGGAAGCGGCCGACGGCAGAGGTGAGCAGCTCACCCAGTCCGGTCACGACCTCAACGAGATCATCGGGCAATTGAACACCGTCGTCGACGGAAAGCCCGGCCCGTCGACGATAGCGGCGCTGTCGGATGCCATGTCGGGGCTGCGCAGATCGGCACCGGAACTGCTCGACGCGCTCGAGGCCGGCATTCGCCCCATGCGCACGCTCGCCGAGCAGGATTCGGCGCTCAAGAGCTTCCTCTTCGCGGCCGGCCGAACCGTCGGGACCGCCGGTGACGCCTTCGACAACCACGCCGACCAGATGATCCAGATCGGCTCTCAGCTGACGCCGGTGGTCGGAGTCCTCGCCGACCACCACTCCAACATCAGCCTGATCCTGGCTAACATCCAGTACCTGATCCAGCGGGTCGTCGACAAGGTTTTCAACTGGGACACCAACAATATTCAGGCCAGGGTGGCCGTCTCGCTGACGCCCACCCGCACCTACGTGCGGGCGGACTGCCCCCGCTACGGTGACATGCTCGGGCCGAGTTGCTTCACCGCACCGGAGGTGCCGACGGCTCCGGCACTGTCGGCGTCGCTGGGATCGGTCAATCTGCCCATGCCGCCCGGCATTCCGGAGAACCGGCCCAACGTGGCTCCCCCGCGCAATTCGGTACTACCGCCCAGCCAGGGCAACCAGGACGGGAACAACGGACCGTTGCCGACCGCCGACCCTGCGCAACCGGTGGCCCCGGCAGCCGCCGAGGACCCGGATCCCGGGACCGCGGCCGTTCCCAACTCCTACGTGGTCGGCGGCAATGTCGGACCCGTGGGCAGCCAGCTGGAGAAGGACCAGCTGGGCGCGGTGCTCGGTGGGCAGCCCACCGCGGCGACGGAAATGCTGTTGGCGCCGCTGGTGCGCGGCACCGCGATGACGGTGACGTCGAGAAGTGAGGCATCCCGGTGAAGAGGCCCAAGTTGATCGTCGGTGTCGGTGTCTTCCTGGCGGTTTCGATCGCGCTGACCTGGTTGGTGTTCATCACGCTGCGCCGCGAGGTCCAGGGCCCGACCAACACTTACACCGCGATGTTCACCGACGTGTCGGGGCTGAAGCCGGGTGACGACGTCCGGATGGCGGGCGTGCGCATCGGCCGGGTGGACGGCATCGACCTCGACGGCCGTCTGGCCCGGGTCACCTTCCGGATCCAGCGGGACCAGACCCTCTACGACGACACGGTCGCCACCATCACCTACCAGAGCATCATCGGGCAACGCTACGTCGGACTCGCGCCGGGCAAATCCGAGCAACACACGGCAGTGGCATCCGGCTACCGGATACCGCTGGAGCACACCCGGCCGTCATTCGATATCTCCAACCTGCTCAACGGCTTCGAGCCACTGTTCACCTTTCTGAGTCCGCAGCAGGTGGACAACCTGACCGGCGGCCTGATCAAGGCCTTCCAGGGCGACGACGGGTCGGTGCTCAACCTGATCACCCAGACCTCGGCGTTGGCGCAGACCCTCGCCGGGCCCGACGCGGTGCTGGGCGACCTGATCACCCACCTCAACGAGGTGACCGCGATCGTGGCGGCGCAGAGCACCAACACCCAGGACCTGATCCGGCACTCCCGCAACGTCATGGTCGCCCTGTCCGAGCGCCGCGGTGAACTGGTCGATTCGGTCGGGTCCATCGGTTCGGCGACCACGCAACTCGCCCGCGTCCTGGACGGCATGTACGCGGACCTGGACGCGATCATCACCCGCGAACCGGGATTCGTCGCGCACATGGCCGGCCCGGGTCGCGACCGGCTGTCCATGTTCGGCAGCAATCTCCCCTCGGTGTGGCGGAGCCTGTCGCGGATGACCCAGTCCGGCGCATACGTCGACGCGTATCTGTGCGATATCAACGTCACCGTTTTCGCCTCACTGGGCCGCGTCGTGCCCGGCATGGTGAAACTCGCCTCGCCGGGCAATATCGTGCAGCACTCACCGATCTGTTCGAAGTGAGGGCCGCTATGTTCGATCGCTGGAGGCGGCCCATCGAGTCGGTGAACAAGACCTGGCTGGGCGCCGTATCCATCGGGGTGGTCGCCGTCGTCATCGCCGCGGTGGTGGGGCTGGCCAACCTGCCGGTCTCCGAAACCGGTTACACCGGCGAGTTCGCCCAGGCGGCTCAGATCGCTCCCGGAGACCGGGTGACCATCGCCGGCATCGACGTCGGAAAAGTCGACAAGGTCAAGCTCTCCGGTGACTTCGTGACCGTCGCGTTCACCGTGCGCAACGGGGTCCCGGTCGGGAACGAGGCCCGGGCGGCGATCAAACTCAGCACGCTGCTGGGACGGCGCTACCTGGAGCTGTCGCCGGACGGCGACGGTGAACCGGCGCAGCGAACGATCAAACTGACCCACACCAGCGTCCCCTACAACCTGCAGCAGACGCTGGCCGATGCGACCACCACCTTCGGGGACGTGGACGCCGACCGCATCGCCACCTCCCTCTCGGTGCTCAGCGGAGGCCTCGACGGCGTCCCGGAGGCCCTGCCGCAGGCGTTGGTCAACATCAACGCGCTCGCCGACATCGTCGTCAAACGCCGCGATCAGCTCGGCTCACTACTGGCCAACGTCGACACCGTCACCTCGATGGTCCGCGACCAGAAGGCGAATCTCGGTGCGCTGATGATCCAGGGCCAGACCCTGCTGTCGGAGATCACCACCCGCAGCGCCGCCGTGCACCGGCTGCTCGACAGCGCCACCGCGACGATCAAGACCGTCAAGACGCTGCTGAACGACAGTCCCGCAATCGATTCCATGCTCGACGGCTTGACGCGGATGACCAACATGGTCTCCACCAACGACGCGATGCTCCGGGACCTGTTCCAGCTCATGCCGGTGGCCTTCCGGAACCTGGCCAACGCCAGCGGAAGCGGCACCGCGCTGGACGTCAACCTCCCCGCAGGCGTGATGGTGGATTCCTGGATGTGCGCGATCAGCGCCCGGGGCAAGCAGTTCAACCTGGCCCAGTACTTCACCAACTGCAAACCCGCGGCCGACCCGTTCCCCGGCTGGCCGCCGCCGGATCCGGCAAGGCTACCGGGTTGATCGGGAGGAGGGACGAGATGGCGAAGAGGAACATACCCACACCGAGCCGGCGCGCGGCCGTCGTCGGAATCCTGTTGGTGCTCTGCGTGATTGCGCTCATCGTCGTCGACATGCCCGGCCACGGACGCAAGCCGATGACCATCACCGCCCAGTTCCCGGATGCGGTCGGCCTGTACGCCGGCAACCAGGTCGCGGTGCTCGGCATGCCGGTGGGCAAGGTCGTCAGCGTCACACCCAAGGATCAGTTCGTCGAGGTGGTGCTCGAGGTCGACCCCGATATCGACATTCCGGCCAATGTGCAGGCGGTGACGGTCTCCACCTCCCTGCTGACCGACCGGCACGTCGAACTCACTCCCCCGTATCGCACCGGCGCCAAGCTGGCCGACGGCGACGTACTCGGGCTGAGCCGCACCCGCACCCCGGTCGAGTTCGACCGCACCCTGGCCATGGCCGACAAACTGTCTCGGTCCCTGGGCGGCGACGGCAAAGGACAGGGACCGCTGGCCGATCTCATCGCCATCGGGGACAAGGTGGCCACCGGCAGCGGGCAGGATCTCAAGGCGACATTGTCCCGGCTGTCCGACGCGCTGCGGCTGAGCAACGACGGCGGAGCCGCTACGAGGCGCAATATCCAGGCGATCGCCGGCAACCTGGCAGAACTGACCACCGCCGCGGCCGACAACGATACGACCATCCGCCAGTTCGGTTCTCAGATCCGTCAACTCACCGATATCGCCGCCGACCAGAATCTCGGCGCTGGAAAGGCCGGAGCACAGCTCAACCAGGCGCTGGCCGAGGTGACCACTCTGCTGGTCGACAACCGCGACAAGATCAAATCGACCATCAAGGATTCCGGCGCCCTGCTGGGGACGCTGGCGGACAAACAGCGTGAGCTCTCCGAGGTCCTCGACGTGCTGCCCATGCTGGGGGACAACATCTACGCCACCATCGACCGCAATGTGGGTGCCTTCCGGGTGCACCCGCTGCTGGACAAGCTGATGCTCAACGGCCAGATGGTGAAAGAGGTCTGCAACCTCGCCGGTATGAAGGACCTGGGCTGCAACACCGGAACGATCAACGACTATTCGCCCGATTTCGGGGCGAACTTCTTCGCCGAAAGCATGACCGGGCTGCTGGCGAACATGGCGGGACCGCCGCGATGACCGCCACCCCCGTTCGCCGGACCCGCTGGGCGCGCAGCACCATGGCCGCCGCACTGGCCACGATGCTGGCCGGCTGCGGCGGCGGGCTGGAAGCGCTGCCGCTGCCCGCACCCGGCCACGTCAACGCACCCATCACCATCGTCGCCGCCTTCGCCAACGCGATGAACCTGCCGGCCAAGGCGAAGGTCAAGCTCAACGGTGCCGACATCGGCGAGGTCGAGTCGATCCGGGCCAAGGACTTCACCGCCTACGTCACCATGCGGATCGAGTCCAGCGTTCCGCTCTACACCGACGCCACCGCCGAACTGCGCTCGGCGACCCCGCTCGGGGACATCTTCGTGGCCATCCGGCAGAAGCCGGTACCGGGCCAGGGGGAACGGCGCCTGCACAACGACGATTCCATTGCCTTGTCGGCGACCACGTCGGCCTCGACGGTGGAGGACGTACTGACCTCGGCGGCACTGCTGGTCAACGGTGGAGCGATCCGCCGACTGGTGACCGTGGTCAACGGCGCGGGCCACGCGCTCGGTGGTCGCGGTGCGAAACTGGCCGACCTGCTACACGAATCGAACACCCTGGTGTCTCGGCTGAACACCCGGTCGGCCCAGATCGACGACGCCCTGCGCAGCACCTCCGACCTGGCGGCCACCCTGGCGTCCCGCCAAACGACACTGGAGGACGGCATCTCGGCGTCCGTGCCGGCGCTGGCGGTGATCGACGACAGCATCACCACGCTCACCGACCTGGCTTCGGGCCTCGGCCGGATCACCAAACAGCTCACCCGGTTCCCGTCCATGCAGGGCACCGATACCCGCAGCATGATCGCCGACCTGAACGCACTCGCCGCCGAATTCAACGGCATCGTCACCGATCCCAAGGTGAACCTCAACCTGTGGAACCGGGTGATCTCCATGCTGAACAAGATCACCAGCGCTCCCAATATCCACGCCGTCGCCGACGTCCGACAATTGGCACTCGGGTCCCTGCCCGACAAGAACTACCCGGGTGACCCGATGTTCCACGGACCCGATGGCACCGACTGGCACGCCATGGTCGGCAGTCTGCGCTATTCCTGGAACGTTCTGTTGAGTCGCGTCTACGGCCCCCAGCACGAGCCCCGATGACGCGCGCGAACCCACACCTCGCCGAACGGCTGGCCAGGATCACCGTCGACTCGGTGCGGGCGCTGGCGCGCCAACGCGTGCCGCTGTCGGTGTTCGGGCTGGTGGTGACCACGGTGCTGGCGACGGGCTACATCGCCATCGGGGCATTGGACACGAACCCGCTGCGCTCGACGATCTCGGTGCAGGTGCTGCTGCCGGAGTCCGGTGGACTGATGCCGAATCAGAACGTCACCTTCCGGGGTGTCCCGGTCGGGCACGTCACTTCGGTGGCGTTCACCCGGCACGGCGTCCTGGCCACCGCGGAGATCAACACCAGCGCGCAGGTGCCGGCGGACAGCCTCGCCCATGTCTCCGCGCTCTCCCCGGCCGGCGAGCAGTATCTCGATTTCCGCCCGCCGTCGCAGGACGGGGACTCCGGCCCGACCCGTCGGGACGTACCCCGGCTGGCCGACGGTGCGGTGCTCACCGAGGACATCGACGCCATTCCGGTGACCCTGGCGCGGCTGCTGGCGAACTCCGATGGTGTACTCGGGCAACTGGACCCGGACAAGTTGAGTGCGATCACCTCGGAGCTGCGAGTCAGCAACCAGGGCCCGGCAAAGTTGGCCGACCTGTTCGACGGCGGGTCGTTCCTTATCTCCACCGTCGCGTCGGTGCTCCCGCAGACCATGAGCGTATTGCGCAACAGCCGACAGGTGTTGACCCTGCTCGGCGATGTCACGCCGGGGCTGGATCACAGCGCCCGCAATCTGAAGAGCATCCTGACCGGGATCAACGCGATGGACGGCGGTTTCCGCACGCTGATGGCCCGCGGTGAGCCCACCCTGAATGCCATCGACGGCCTGATCGATGACAACTCCGACACCATGGTCTCGCTGCTGGGCAGTCTGACCACCATCGCCCAGCTGACCACGGTGCGCGTCCCGGCGCTGCGCCAGATGATCGCGGCCCCACGCGGTTCGGCGTTGGCGGCCATCGGCGACACCCTGCACGACGGGTACGTCATGGCCATCGCCGATGTCTATCCCCGGTACGGCTGCGACTACCAGCTGCCCCGGCTGTCGCCGTTCGTGGCCAGCTACCCGGAGCCGTACCTCTACACCTACTGCACCAATCCCGACCCGGCGGTGCTGGTCCGCGGCGCCCGGAACGCACCGCGGCCACCCGGTGACGACACCGCCGGGCCGCCGCCCGGCTACGATCCCCTGGCCCAGGCCGTACCCGCGCCCAAGGTCAAGAGCCTGATGCCGACTCCCTATGGCGGCAGCCTGTTCCCGTACCCGCTGCCCGCCGATCCGCCGGACTATCCGTTGCCGCCGAATTGGCCCGGGAAACCGCCGGCGGACTACGTCGAGCCGTCGCCCTCCCCCCGCCCCACGGACAACTGAAAGGACGGTGCCCGTGACCGTGAAGCTTCTCAAACCTGCCGATTCCGCCGATGTTTTCGACCTGGTGGAAACCGCCGACGCCGACGACGTGGCCGACGGCGCCGCCCCGGAGGGCGAGGACGACGAGCTGGCCGAGCTCGACCAGCTCGACGATCTGGACGCCTTGGAGTCCACGGCGCCCGGGAAGGTGCGCGGCCGGCGCTGGCTGCGGTATACCGCCGTGATCGCCCTGGCTGTGATGTTCTTCGCCGCTGTAGCGGCCGCTGGGTTCTTCGGCTGGCAGTACAAGCAGCACAACGAGATCGATAACGCCGGGCGGGCCGCCCTGGCATCGGCCCAGGACTTCGTCGTCGCGCTGACCACCATCGAAACCGGTGCGGTCGACCAGGACGTCGAGCGGGTGATCGCCTCCTCCACGGGCGAATTCCGAGACACCTACAGCCAATCGGCCAGCCAACTCCGGCAGGTGCTCATCGACAACAAGGCCACCAGCAAGGGCACGGTTATCGACTCCGCGATCAAGTCCGTGTCCAAGGACCGAGTCGATGTGGTGTTGTTCGTCGACCAGTGGATCTCCAATGTCACCAGCCCCAAGCCGAGGATGGACCGAAGCCGGGTCTCGGTGACGATGACGCTGGTGGACGGCAAATGGCTGGCCAGCAACGTCGAACTCAAGTAGGGGGACGCCGATGAAAACCCTCCGAGGCTTCACGGTGACGGCACTGCTGGCGGTGGTGGCCGCCGCGGCGGCGCTGCTTTCGGAGCCGCCGGCGGCGCACGCGGCGGACTTCTTCGCCGTACCCGGGGTGATCGAGGGACAGAGCCCGGACACGCTGGGCGCGTGGAGTGTTCACTACGAGCGCGTCGGTGGCGGTGATCCCGGCATCGCCGAGACCATCAACGGTCACATCGACGACAAGGCCAATGAACTCGTCCAGAAGGCGACCTGGGACGGCTCCACCCGGCGGCCGTGGACATTCGATGCGAACGGCACTGTACGGTTCACCACGGCGGTGTCGGAAATCTTTGTGACCCAATATGACACCGCCGAACCGCACATGCCCATGCAATCGGTGGCCGGCCTGGTGCTCGACCCCCGGACCGGAAATCGGATCACCTGGGACAATCTGTTCGTCGACAAGACCGCCGGGCTCCTGGCGCTGGGCAATGCAACCGAGACCGCGGTGGCGTCGGTGGCGGCGCCGGAGGCCGTGCGAGACTTCAAACGGCGGAGCGAATTCGCACCCATCGACATCAACTTTCCGGCCTGGGTTCCCACCCCGGCCGGAATCGAACTGCACTTCCCGGAATTTCAGTTCGGCCGTGGCTTGAAAGTCATCACCGTCCCCTGGGCCCGGGTCGCCGATCAGGTTCGACCAGAGTTCGCCACACTCATGCGTTGAAATCACCAGCAGCCCAGGTTGAAAACCCCAGCAGTCACAGAAGGAGCACGATGCCGACATCCCCGGCGGTGTCCACGGCCACCGACACCGAGGAGACCGATCGCGGCAACCAGATACTGGCGGCCGCGAACGAGTGCTTCATCCAACTCGGCATCGCCCGCACCAGCGTGCAGGACGTCGCGCGGATGGCCAACGTGTCACGGGGCACGGTCTACCGCTATTTCGGCGATCGCACCGTACTCATCGAGGCGGCCATCGAGTACGGCGCCCAGAAGCACTACCGGCTGATGGAAGCGGCGATGTCGCAGAAGCGCACGCTGGCCGAACAGATGGGCGCGATGGCCGAAGCCCACGCCTTGGTTCTGCTGGAGCATCGCACCCGCAACCGGCTGATGTCCGACGACAGTGAGCTGATGCGTCACCTGATCGCCGACGGCGACAGTGCAGTCCGCCGGTCCACCCAGTTCCTCATCCCGTATGTGCGCGACGCCCAGCAGCGTGGCGAGGTCGGCGCGGCCGTCGACGTCGAGGCGGCCAGTGAGTGGCTGGCCCGCATCGTCTACTCGTTCTCCACCGTCAACGAGGCCCTGACCTTCGACATGTCCAATCCCGAGACCGTCCGGCGCTACGTCGAGAAGTTCGCGGTGAACGGCTTGCGCTGACCGGATCCCGTCGCTCAGCGCTCGTCGAGCGTCTGCCCCGAGCTCATCTTGACGGCGGCGTTGACATTGGCCTTCTTGTCCTCGCCCTCGCCGCGGTCGGCCGCCTTGCGGCGCCGAGCGACCACCTTGTCAACGGTGCCGTTGAGCCCGGAGCCCAACGGGAAACCGAGGTACTGGGTCAGAAAGACCGCCATCTGCTTGAGTTCCTCGCCGGTGAGCTCTTCGTTGAGCAGCGCGGCGTTGACCTGGATCTCGGCCAGGTCCTGGCGGCCCACGGCGGTGACCGCGGCCAGCGTCATGATGCGTTTCTCCCGCATGGACAGTCCGGGCCGGTTCCAGATGTCGCCGAACAGGTGATCAACGGTGAGATCGAAGTACGGGTCGCCCTCGATGTTGGGCATCTCCCAGCCGTAGACCTCGTTCATCTTCGCCAGGCCCTTGGCCCGCTGTTCGTCCATCCCTCACTCCTTCTCGTGCGGCACGCCGAGTCCGGCGGCCAAATTGTCCAGGGCCACCCGGGCCAGCGGCAGGTCCACACCCACCGAATTCCCCAGGCCCAGCGCCAGACTCAGGTCCTTTTCGGCCAGGCCCCGGGTGTGGACGAACATGTCGTAGAGCCAGTGATCGGGTGCCAGTGGCGCGGTGTCGTCGCGCAGGATGATCGCGCCCGGCCCGCCGCTCTGGGCGTCGGAGTGGCGTACCACCCGGCCGAGCTTCTGCAGGTCGATGCCGGCGGCCTCGGCCAGGGCCATCGCCTCACACGAGGCTGCGAAGCCGATGAACGTCAACATGTTGCGGGCCAGCTTCATCCGGGTTCCCGCTCCCGGTTCACCGGCACGCACCACCAGCGACGCCCACTTCTTGAACACCGGCTTGACCGCGGCGAACGCCTCGTCGTCGGCGCCGACCATCACGGCCAGCTCGCCCTTGCCGGCCGCACCGGCGCCGCCACTGACCGGGGCATCGACGATGTGAATCCCCCTGGGCCGCAGCGCATCGGCAAGTTCGGCCGCGGTGTCCGGCTCGATCGTGGAGTGGATCGCGATGACGGTGCCGGGCGCTGCGTGTTCGGCGAGTTCGCCGACCACCGTGCGCACCTGGGCGTCGTTGAGCACCGTCACGCTGATCACGTCGGCGGCGGCCACCTCGGCCACCGAGCCCGCGCATACGGCGCCCAGTTCTCCCAGCGGCTCCATGGTCTCGGCCCGCACGTCGAACACCACCAGACCGCCGGGCCAGTCCGCCAGCCGCTGGGCCATCGGTGCGCCCTGATTGCCCAGCCCGATGTAGCCGAGTTTGATCTCACCGTCGGTCATGAGCGGATGATCTGTCCGCCGTCGACGTTGAAGATCTGGCCGGTGATCCACGACGCCTCGTCCGACAGCAGGAACAGGCACATGCCGACCAGGTCCTCCGGGGTGCCCATCCGGGCCAGCGGCAGGGTCTGCACGATCTGCTTGACGATGGCCTGCGGGGTGGTGGTGCGGTTGGCCTCGGTGTCGATCGGCCCGGGCGCGATCGCATTGATCCGGATGTTGCGCCAGCCCAGTTCCCGGGACAGCTGCTGGGTCAGGCCGTTGATGCCGACCTTGGCCAGCCCGTAGAAGTTCGAGTACACCCAGGCCGCGGTGGAGGACTGGTTGACGATGACACCGCCGCCGCGGGCCTCCATGTGGGACACCACCGCCCGGCTGCACAGCAACGCACCGTCGAGGTTGACGCTCATGAACTTCTGGTAGTAGTCCCACGGGACGGTGAGCAGCCCGTCGAGCTTCATGCCGCCGAAGATCGCGGCGTTGTTGACCAGGAAGTCGATGCCACCGAGTTCGGCGACCGTCGCCTCGGCCATCGCGATGCACGAATCCGGGTCGGAGACGTCGACCTGCACGGCGATGGCGCGCCCGCCGGCAGCGTTGATGGCCTCGGCGACGCTGCGGGCTCCCTCGATGTTGATGTCGGCGACCGCGACGGCCGCGCCTTCGCGGGCCAGCGCCTCGGCGTAGGCCTGTCCGATGCCACCGCCGGATCCGGTGACGATCGCTACCTTGTTCTCGAATCGCTTCATTCTTCTCCTCGAATGTGCTTGTGCTGCATTGCTGGTCGGTCTACTGCGGCGCCAGGGTGGCGATCACCTTGGTCTCCAGGTACTCCTCGAATCCAGCGACGCCCATCTCCCGGCCGTTGCCGGACTGCTTGTAGCCGCCGAACGGCGCATCGGCTGCGTACCAGACGCCGCCGTTGACGTTGACGGTGCCGACGCGCAGCTTCGCGGCCACCGCGGAGGTCCGCGCCGGGTCGGTGCCGAAGACGGTGCCGGACAGGCCGTAGGGCGAGTCGTTGGCGATGGCCACCGCGTCGTCGTCGCCGTCGTGGGCGATGACGGTCAGTACCGGGCCGAAGATCTCCTCGCGGGCCACCCGAGCGGAATTGTTCAGTCCGGCAATGACGGTCGGCGAGATGAAGAATCCCTTGGGCTGGTCGGCGGGGCGGCCGCCACCGCAGGCGAAGCTGCCGCCCTCGGCGAGCGCGAGATCCAGGTAGCCCTGCACCCGGTCGCGCTGGCGGGCGGAGATCAGCGGCCCGCAGATGGTGCGCTTGCTGTTCGGGTCGCCCGCGGCCAGACCGGCCATGGTGGCCGCGGCCGCGGCGACCGCGTCGTCGTAGGACGCCCGCGGCACCACCAGGCGGGTGGTGATGGCGCAGCCCTGCCCGGCGTGCATGGAGGTGGTGAACGCGGCCATCGAGCACGCCGCGGCCAGGTCGGCGTCGTCGAGCACGATGAACGCCGACTTGCCGCCCAGTTCCAGGAACACCTTCTTGATGGTGACCGCGGCATCGGTCATCACCGCGCGGCCGGTGGCGGTGGAGCCGGTGAACGACACCATGTCCACCCGCGGGTCCTGACTCAGCACCGCGCCGACGGTGTGGTCGCTGGAGGTGACGATGTTGAGCACCCCGGGCGGGAAGTCGGTGTGCTCGGTGACCAGCTCACCCAGCACCGCCGCCGCCCACGGGGTGTCCGGTGCGGGCTTGAGCACCAGGGTGTTTCCGGCCGCCAGCGCCGGCCCGATCTTGGCGAGGTTGATCTGGTGCGGGAAGTTCCACGGCGTGATGGCTCCCACCACGCCGACGGCCTCCCGGGCGATGGTGCGGTTGCTTGGCATGCCCTGCGGCGTCGCGAAGCCCAGATCGGTTTTCCAGGAATAGTTTTCGGCGGTATCGGCGCAGAATGACAGGTCGTCGACCGGGCCTTCCAACTGGCCGCCGGAGGTCAGCATGCGGGGTGCCCCGACCTCGGCGATGGTGAGCTCGCGCAGTTCCTCGATGTGCTCGCGCATGGCTTCGCGGAGTTGTCGGATGCAGCGGACCCGAAGCTCGGTGTTGGTCGACCAGTCGGTGTCGTCGAAGGCGCGCCGGGCGGCCTCGATCGCGGTCCCCATGTCCGCCGTCGTCGCATCGGCGGCCACCCCCAGGGTGTCCTCGGTGGCCGGGTTGATGGTTGGGAACACGCCAGCGGATCCCGCCACCAGCTTCCCGTCGATCAAGAGCTTGGATTCCCGGTCGGCCAGTAACGCCATCTGCGGCTCCACACTTTCGTCACTATCTGGACATGTGTCCGATGTCTACCGGGTGCAAGATATCCAGAATTCGACCCGGACCGCAAGACCTGACCCATCAGGATGACGATCTTCCCGATAAATATGCAGGTAGTCGGCCAATATCGGGGTTTGGCTTGCCTGTCGCACAGGCAATCGGATAAATTTGGACATGTGTCCAGCGATGGGGCGGCGGTGACCGCGACAGACGTACGCGAGACGCCGCGCAACCGGCGCCAGGAGGAGACCTTCCGCAAGGTGCTGGCCGCCGGGATCGAGATGCTGCGGGAGTCCTCGTACGCCGATCTGACCGTCCGCGCGGTCGCCAAACGCGCGCAGGTGGCCCCGGCGACGGCCTACACCTACTTCTCCTCGAAGAACCATCTGATCGCCGAGGTCTACCTGGACCTGATCCGCGCGGTGCCGTACTTCACCGACGTCAACGAACCGACGGTGAGCCGGGTCGACCGCGCGCTGCGCAGCCTGGCGCTGGTGGTCGCCGACGAGCCCGAGGTCGCCGCCGCGTGCACCACCGCCCTGATGGCCGGCGACGACGCCACGGTGCGCGCCGCCCGCGACCGGATCGGTGCGGAGATCCACCGCCGGATCACCTCCGCGCTGGGACCCGACGCCGACCCGCGCACCGTCGCGGCCCTGGAGATGACGTTTTTCGGCGCCCTGGTCCAGGCCGGCAGCGGGGTCATCACCTACCACCAGATCGCCGACCGGCTGACCTTCGTCGTCACCCTGATGCTGCACCAAGGAGATTCATGACCGCGACCGTCGACCACGCCGCCGGGGCGCCGCTGCTCGACCCGTACAGCTACGACTTCCATGAGGACCCGTACCCGTACTACCGCCGGCTGCGCGACGAGGCTCCGCTGTACCACAACTCCGATCTCGGATTCTGGGCGTTGTCCCGGCACGCCGACGTGTGGGCGGGCTTTCGCAATTCCACCGCGCTGTCCAACAAGTTCGGCGTATCGCTGGACCCGGCCTCCCGGGGCCCGCACGCCGCACTGACCATGTCGTTTTTGGCCATGGACGATCCGGCCCACCTGCGGCTGCGCACCCTGGTCTCCAAGGGCTTCACTCCGCGGCGCATCCGGGAGCTCGAACCCCGGGTCACCGAGATCGCCAACCAGCATCTGGACACAATGCTGGAACTGGCCGCCTCGGGTGAAACCGTCGACTACGTCACCGAATTCGCCGGCAAACTGCCGATGGACGTCATCTCCGAGCTGATGGGGGTGCCCGAGCCCGACCGCCAGGAGATCCGGGCCTGGGCCGACGCGGTGATGCACCGCGACGATGGTGTCACCGACGTGCCGAAGGAGGCCATCAAGGCCTCGATCAACCTGTTCGGCTACTACCACAACATGATCGCGGAGCGGCGCAAGCAGCCGTCGGACGACCTGACCTCGGCGCTGCTGGAAGCCGAGATCGACGGCGACAAGCTCACCGACGAGGAAGTCCTGGGCTTTCTGTTCCTGATGGTGATCGCGGGCAACGAGACGATTACCAAACTGCTTGCCAACGCCGCGTTCTGGGGTCACCGCAACCCCGATCAGCTGGCCCCGGTGTACGCAGACCTGGACCGGGTGCCACTGTGGGTCGAGGAGACCCTGCGTTACGACACCTCCAGCCAGATCCTGGCCCGCACCGTCGAGGGCGAATTCCGGATCTACGACACCGTCATTCCCGACGGCGACATCGTCCTGCTGCTGCCGGGATCGGCGCACCGCGACGAGCGGGTGTTCGAGGATGCCGACGATTTCGTCATCGGCCGCGACATCGGCGCCCGGTTGCTGAGCTTCGGCAGCGGCGCGCACTTCTGCCTCGGCGCGCACCTGGCCCGGATGGAGGGCCGGGTGGCGCTGACCGAGATGTTCAAACGCATCCGCGGCTTCGCCGTCGACGAGGACAACTCCGTCCGCGTCCACTCCAGCAATGTGCGCGGCTTTGCCCACCTGCCCATCACCGTCGAACTCCGCTGAAAGGCCCACGCAATGCCACGCTTTGACCCGCTGCCCGACCGCCGCCCGGCCTTCGTCGCCGGCGCATCCTCCGGCATCGGCGCCGCCACCGCCACCGAGCTCGCCCGCCGCGGCTTCCCGGTCGCCCTGGGGGCGCGGCGGGTGGAAAAGTGCCAGGAGCTCGTCGACGCCATCCGCGCCGACGGCGGAGAGGCCGTCGCGGTCTCCCTCGACGTCACCGACCCGGGCTCGGTGACCGAAGCGGTCAAGGCCGCCACCGCGGCACTCGGCGACATCGAAGTGCTGGTCGCCGGGGCCGGCGACACCTCCTTCGGCAAGCTCGCCGAGGTCAGCACCGACGACTTCGAATCGCAGTTGCAGATCCATCTGATCGGCGCCAATCGGCTGATGCGCGCGGTGGTCGGCGGCATGGTCGAGCGCAGGCGCGGCGACCTGATCTTCGTCGGATCCGATGTGGCACTTCGGCAACGCCCGCACATGGGCGCCTACGGCGCGGCCAAGGCCGCGCTGGTGGCCATGGTCACCAACCTGCAGATGGAGTTCGAAGGCACCGGAGTCCGGGCATCGCTGGTGCACCCCGGCCCGACGATGACCTCGATGGGGTGGAACCAGCCGATGGAACTGGTCGGTGCGGCGCTGGAGGACTGGGCCAAGTGGGGTCAGGCCCGGCACAGCTACTTCCTGCGCCCGGAGGATCTGGCCCGGGCCATCACATTCGTCGCGGAAACCCCGCGCGGTGGATTCATCGCCAATATGGAGCTCCAGCCCGAAGCTCCGCCGGCCGAGGCCACCGACCGTCAGAAACTCAAAGTGGAGGACTGAGCACATGACCACCGCAGTGGTGCCCCGGGTATCCGGCGGCGACGAGGAGCACGGCCATCTCGAAGAATTCCGCACCGACCCGATCGGGTTGATGCAGCGTCTGCGCGATGAGTGCGGCGACGTCGGCTGGTTCCAGCTGGCCGACAAGCAGGTGGTGCTGCTGTCCGGTGCCGAGGCCAACGAGTTCTTCTTCCGTTCCAGCGACAGCGAGCTCAACCAGGCCGAGGCCTACCCGTTCATGACGCCGATCTTCGGCGAGGGCGTGGTATTCGACGCCGACCCCGAGCGCCGCGCCGAGATGCTGCACAACACCGCGCTGCGCGGCGAGCAGATGAAGGGACACGCCGCCACCATCGAACGCGAGGTGCGGCGGATGATCGAAAACTGGGGCGACGAAGGCGAAATCGACCTGCTGGAGTTCTTCTCCGAGCTGACCATCTATACCTCGACCGCGTGCCTGATCGGGGGCAAGTTCCGCAACCAGCTGGATTCCCGGTTCGCCAACTACTACCACCTGCTGGAACGCGGCACCGATCCGCTGTGTTACGTCGACCCGTACCTGCCGATCGAGAGCTTCCGAATCCGCGACGAGGCCCGGGCCAACCTCGTCGAGCTGGTCCAGGAGGTGATGAACGGGCGCATCGCCAGTCCCCCGACGGACAAGAGCGACCGCGATCTGCTCGACGTGCTGGTGTCGATCAAGGACGAGGACGGCAACCCCCGGTTCTCCGCCAACGAGGTCACCGGGATGTTCATCTCACTGATGTTCGCCGGGCACCACACCAGCTCGGGCACCTCGTCGTGGACGATGATCGAGCTGCTGCGCAACCCGGACTACTACGCCAAGGTTCAGCAGGAGCTTGACGATCTGTACTCCGACGGCCAGGAGGTGAGTTTCCATGCGCTGCGCCAGATTCCGCATCTGGACAACGCACTCAAGGAGACCCTGCGGCTACATCCACCGCTGATCATCCTGATGCGGGTGGCCCAGGACGAGTTCGAGGTGCAGGGGTTCCCGATCCACAAGGGGCAGATGGTGGCCGCGTCCCCGGCGATCAGCAACCGCATCCCCGAGGACTTCCCGGACCCGGACGCCTTCGACCCGGACCGGTATGTGAAGCCGCGCCAGGAGGATCTGATCAACCGGTGGACCTGGATCCCGTTCGGGGCCGGCCGGCACCGCTGCGTGGGTGCGGCGTTCGCCCAGATGCAGATCAAGGCGATCTTCTCGGTGTTGTTGCGCGAGTACACCTTCGAGATGGCCCAGCCTCCGGAGACCTACCGCAACGATCACTCCAAGATGGTGGTCCAGCTGGCACGCCCGGCCAAGGTCCGCTACCGCCGACGTGTCCGGAACTGACGCGTCATGGGGTGCTACCGCGTCGTCGTCGATGAGGACCTGTGCCAGGGCCACGCGATGTGTGAGCTCGAAGCTCCCGATGTGTTCTCCGTACCCAAGCGGGGCCCGGTGAACATCCTGATCCCGGAACCGCCCGACGAGATGCGCGAGGACGTCGAGCGCGCCATCGAGATGTGTCCCACCCGGGCACTGGAATTGATCGAGATCGACGAAACCTGAGCGAGGAACGAGCGAAGGCGAGGAGATCGACCATTCAATCCCGAATCGACCCTTCTGACCAGAAAGAGGCTTGAGCATGGCAACACGTGAACAACTGCAGGACTGGGTGGACCGCTGGCTGAAGGCCAACCGGGACGCCGAGATCGCCGGTGACTGGAAGCCGCTGGCCGACTTCTACACCCCCGACGCCACCTATGGCTGGAACATCGGCCCCAAGGAAGACGTCATGTGCGTCGGCCGCGACCAGATCCGCGACGTCGCGCTGGGACTGGAGATGGAGGGCCTGGAGAACTGGGTCTACGAGTACCAGAAGGTGCTCATCGACGACGCGCAGAACGAGATCGTCGGGTTCTGGAAGCAGATCGCCAACAAGTCCGACGGCAGCACCGACGAGATTTACGGCATCGGCGGCAGCTGGTTCCGTCTCGACGACAACCTGCTGATCGAGTGGCAGCGGGACTTCTTCGACTTCGGCCATGTGCAGAAGGCGTTCATGAACCTGATCTCCTCCGGGGACCTGACCCCGACCATGCAGAAGCGCATCGAGCGCAGCCTCGCCGGCGAGAAGCTGCCCGGTTACTACCCGCTGGGCGAGGCTCCCGTCTCGCTCTGGTGACACCACCGCGGACCCTCCCAAGCAAGCGCTTGGGGGGGCTGTGACGCGGGTAACTAGAGGCTCTAGTCTGGAGACAGACGGACCGCTGATCGGCCGTGGCGAAAAGCTCGTGGAGAGAGGTTGCAGATGAAAACCAAAGGCGCCCTGATCTGGGAATTCAACCAGCCGTGGTCGATCGAGGAGATCGAGATCGGTGACCCCGTCAAAGACGAGGTGAAGATCCAAATGGAAGCCTCCGGGATGTGCCACTCCGACCATCACCTGGTCACCGGCGACATTCCGATGGCCGGTTTTCCGGTACTGGGCGGCCACGAGGGCGCGGGCATCGTCACCGAGGTCGGCCCCGGCGTCGAGCACCTGGCACCCGGCGACCACGTCGTGCTGTCCTTCATCCCATCCTGCGGCGAGTGCCCGTCGTGTCAGGCGGGCATGCGCAACCTGTGCGACCTGGGCATGTACCTGCTGACCGGTACCGCGGTCTCGGACGGCACGAACCGCGTGCACGCCGCCGACGGCACCCCGGTGATTCCGATGACGCTGCTGGGCACCTTCAGCCCCTACATGGTGGTGCACAAGAGCTCGGTGGTGAAGATCGACCCGTCCATCCCGTTCGAGGTCGCCTGCCTGATCGGCTGTGGCGTCACCACCGGCTACGGCTCGGCGGTACGCAGCGGCGACGTGCGCCCGGGTGACGACGTGGTGATCGTCGGTGTCGGCGGTGTCGGCACCGGCGCGCTGCAGGGCGCGCTGAACGCCGGCGCGCGCAACGTCTTCGTCGTCGACCCGGTGGATTTCAAGCGCGATTCCGCACTGAAGTTCGGCGCCACCCACGCCTATCCGGACATCTACAGCGCGATGGCCGGCGTCGCCGAGGTCACCGAGGGCCGGATGGCGAACAAGACCATCATCACCGTCGGCGAGCTGCACGGCGAGGACATCGACAACTACCTGAACATCACCAGCAAAGGTGGCACCTGCGTGGTGACCGCGGTGGCGAACATGTCCAGCCTGGACGTGAAGCTGAACCTGTCGATGCTGACCCTGCTGCAGAAGCGGTTGCAGGGCACCATCTTCGGCGGCGGCAACCCGCACCACGACATCCCCGCGCTGCTGAGCATGTACAAGGCCGGTCGGCTGAACCTCGACGATATGGTCACCCGGCAGTACAGCCTGGAGCAGATCAACGAGGGCTACGCCGACATGCTGGAGGGCCGCAACATCCGCGGCGTCATCCGCTACACCGACGCCGACCGGTAGTCCGCGCCCATCAAATAGGCTGGGCCGATGGCAACCATCTTCACCAGGATCATCAACGGCGAGCTACCGGGCCGGTTCGTCTACGAAGACGACGAGTTCGTCGCGTTCCTGACCATCGAGCCGATGACCCAGGGCCACACCCTGGTGGTGCCGCGGGCCGAGATCGACCAGTGGCAGGACATCGATCCGGGCGTCAACGCCCGGTTGATGGCGGTGGCGCAGAAGATCGGTCGCGCGGTGGTGACCGCCTTCGGTGCACCGCGGGCCGGTCTGCTGATCGCCGGCTTGGAGGTTCCGCACCTGCACGTGCACGTCTTCCCGGCGTATGCGCTCACCGACTTCGGGTTCGCCGGGGTGGACCGCAACCCCAGCCCGGCGTCACTGGACGACGCTCAGGCGCGGATCAAGGCCGCGCTGGCAGCACAGGACTGACCTCGGCGGCGGGCGCGTTCTCGTCGGGCATCTCCCCGTCGGGAACTTCCGCGTCGGGCGGCTCCGCGTCCGCGGCGTCCTCGTCGACGGCCTCCGCGCCGCCGAGCCGCGGGATGGCCACCCGGAACCGGCACCCGCGGCCCAGCTCGGCATCCACGGTCACCGTGCCGCCGTGTCCGCGCACCAGGGAGTCAACAATCGACAGGCCCAGTCCGGAGCCGCCGCTGGCCCGGGTCCGGGACGCGTCGGTGCGGTAGAACCGCTCGAAGATGCGGTGGGCGTCCTCGGGCGCCAGACCCGGCCCCTGATCGACGACCTCCAGCACGGCGTCGTCGCCGTCGGTACCGACCCGCACGGTGATCGCGGCGTCGGCCGGGGTGTGCTGCAGCGCGTTACTGACCAGGTTCGACAGCACCTGGCGCAGCCGGGCGTCGTCGCCCTGCACCAGCGGGATCCCGGGGCCGTCGAACACCTCCAATGCGATGCTGCGGTTCGGGGCGACCGAGCGGGCGTCGTGCACGGCGTCGCTGGCCAGTACCAGCAGGTCCACCGGCCGCTGTTCCAGCGGACGCTGGGAGTCCAGCCGGGCCAGCAGCAGCAGGTCCTCCACCAGCAGGCCCATCCGGCCGGCCTCGCTCTCGATCCGCGACATCAGCATCTCCACGTCGCGGGCGGCGCCCTGGCGGTACAGCTCGGCGAAGCCGCGAATGGTGGTCAGCGGGGTGCGCAGTTCGTGGCTGGCGTCGGTGATGAACCGGCGCATCCGGTCCTCGGAACGACGGGCGTGTTCGGCGGAGGCCTCCGAATCGGCCACCGCGCGCTGGATCTGGGCCAGCATGCCGTTGAGCGCCAGCGACAACCGGCCCACCTCGGTGCGCGGGTCGCGCTGCGGGATGCGCCGGTCCAGCTCGCCGCGGGCGATCGCCGCCGCGGTCTTCTCCACCTCACCGAGCGGACGCAGGCTGCGCTGTACCAGGCCGTAACCGGCCAGGCCGAGTACCAGCAGCACCGCCACCCCGATCCCGGCCTGCGCCAGCACCAGCGAGTCGACGGTGGAGTCCACCTCGGACAGGTCCATGGCGACGGTGGTCAGCTCCCCGTCGGGACCGTGCAATGACACCGCGCGCCACCGCACATCCGAGTCGCCGATCGAGCCGACCGTCGTCGGCACGTCGCCGACATCGTGGCCCGGCGGCAGGTCCGGTTCGGCGCCGCCGTCGTTGACCGCGGTCCACTGGTCACCGGCCGAATCCACCCCGCTGACATAGAACTTCGACGGCGGCCGAGCCGGGTTGGGCCCGTCGTGCGGCCGGGACGAATGCGGCCGCGGTGCCTGCACCCAGGAGTTGGTGGCGTCGATCAGGGTCTGGTCGACCCGGCCGATCAAGCTGTGCTTCATCAGGGAGGTCACCGCGATGCCCGAAGCCAGCAACCCGAAGGTGACAAGCACCAGCGCCGCCGCGACCAGACCGAGCCGCAGCGGCACTCCCCGGCGAATCCGGGCCCCCGTCACCAGATCGAAGCTCAGCGCGGCTCCCTCAGGACGTAGCCGACGCCGCGCAGCGTGTGCAGCAGGCGCTTCTCGCCGGTGTCGATCTTGCGGCGCAGGTAGGACACGTAGGACTCGACGACATTGACGTCGCCGCCGAAGTCGTAGCGCCACACGTGGTCGAGGATCTTCGGCTTGCTCAGCACGGTGCCGGCGTTGATGACGAAGTAGCGCAGCAGGGTGAACTCGGTCGGCGACAGGGAAACCGGTTCACCGGCCTTCCACACTTCGTGGGTGTCCTCGTCGAGTTCGATGTCGGCGAACGACAGCCGGGAGGTGCGGGCGGCCTCGGCGCCCTTGCCGGAGCGGCGCAGGATGACCCGCAACCGGGCCACCACCTCCTCCAGGGAGAACGGCTTGGTGACGTAGTCGTCGCCGCCGAGGGTCAGCCCGGCGACCTTGTCGGCCACCGTGTCGCGCGCGGTCAGAAACAGCGCGGGGGCGTCGATGCCGTCGGCGCGCAACCGGCGCAGCACCCCGAAGCCGTCCATCCCGGGCATCATCACGTCCAGGATGACGGCGTCGGGTTTGACCTCGCGGGCGCGGTCCAGTGCGGCCGGTCCGTTGGCCGCGGTGAACACCTCGAAACCCTGGAATTTCAAGCTGACCGACAGCAGTTCGACGATGTTGGTCTCGTCGTCGACCACCAGGACCCGGGCCTCCGGCGTTACCTCGGTGCCCACGGGTGAGTTCGTTGTCATGGTCATGTTGTCCATTTGCTCATAATCAGGTGACGATCACCTACTCACTCGCTGTGAGGTTTCTGTGAATCGACGTTCGCGCCGGTCCGGCGTCTGGGCGACCTAGACTGGCCTGATGAACTTCGGCGACGCCCTGGTCAACCTGGCGACCGCACCGCTGCGGATCGGCCTGGCGGCGACCCAGGTCAGCCTGGAGGTGGCCAACGAGGTCATCGAGGTGGCCAAACGCGCCACCGGCGAGGTCCCCGGCGTCATCGGCGGGTCCACCGCCATGGTGCACATGCTCGGCCTCGACGAGACCGTGGCCCGCGCCCAGCGCATCGCCAAGCTGGCCGACGGGCTGCTGGCCGAGGACGCCCCGCTCACCCAGGCCATGTCGCCGGGCGGACCCGTCGACCGGTTGCTGCGCCCGGGCGGCCTGCTGGACCGGATGACGGCCCCGGGCGGGGTGCTCGACCGGCTGACCGCCGACGGCGGCGGTTTGGATCGCGCACTGGCCGACGGGGGCCTGGTCGATCAGCTGCTCGACGAGAACGGGCTGGTGGAGCGGCTGCTCGCCGAGGACGGGCTGGCCGAGCGGCTGCTGGCCAACGACGGGCTGCTCACCCAGTTGCTGGCCGAGGACGGCCTGGCCGACCGGTTGCTCGGCGCCGACGGCGTCGTCGACCGGCTGTTGGCCACCGACGGGGTGGTGGACAAGCTCACCGCCCCCAACGGGCCGCTGGAACAGCTGACCACCCTGGTCGACACCCTCAACCACCTGGCCCCGGCGTTCGACGCGCTGGTGCCCACCGTCAACACCCTCAACGACGCGGTCAACGGGCTGTCCACGGTGGTCAACCCGCTGAGCAATATCGCCGACCGGATCCCGCTGAGCCGTCGGCCCGGCCGTCGCAGCCCCAACCGCTCGGCGGGCTCCCATCGCATCATCGACGCCGACTGACTCCGGTAGTCTGACCCGGGCGTTGCCGCCCGTCCGCCTCCGTAGCTCAGTGGTAGAGCACCCGCCTTGTAAGCGGAAGGTCGTCAGTTCAATCCTGACCGGGGGCTCCACCTTGCTCAGCCCCGTCGCCCGGCCCGTTCGGCGAATGCATCGAGCGCGGCGAGGATCTCCGGCGAGCGCCAGACCCGGTTGCGGGGACCGCTGGTCGTCTCGACGAGGATTCCCGCGTCGGCGAGCGGGTTCAGGTAGCGATGGGCATTGGTGGACTCAATACCCAGCTCCTGCGCAAGCAACGCAGCGTTGACGACCGGACGGCGGGTCAGCAGGTCGGCAACCTTCCACACCGCCGAGTCGGACCGCGCGGTGATCAGGTCATTCCAGTTCTTCCGGATACCGCGAAGGTCGGCGACCAATTGGCGGCCGTTCCCGACAGCCAGGATGCCGGCACGCGAGAAACACTCGACAATCGGCGCGGCATCGCCGTCGCGGTACGCGGTCAGCGCGGCGAAATAGGCATCCGTGTCGGCGAGTAAGCCGGCCGAGACGGGCACCATCACCTGCCGGGTCAACCCTTTGTTGCGCAGCATGGCCTGGACCAATGCGCGGCCGGTGCGCCCGTTGCCGTCGGTGAACGGGTGGATCGTCTCGAATTGCGCGTGGGCGACAGATGCCTGTGACAGGGCGGGAACATCGGCGCGCTGCGCGAAGGCAACCAGGTCGTCGACCGCGGCGGGGATCAGCTCGTGGCGCGGACCGATGAATGTCGCACCGACGGGGGTGGTTCCGCCACCGATCCATACCGGCTCGGTGCGGAACTCACCGGGCGTGTGGCGCGGCTCGCCGGCCATCAGGGCGCGGTGCATCGCCAGGATGGCGTCGGCGTCGATGCTGCCGGAAAGGGCGATCGCTGCCCGCATTGCCGCGGTGTTGGCGACGATTATCTCGGCGTTGCGCTTGGCGTGGCCGCCGGGCAGCTCCGCCTCGGCGATCGCCCGGGCCGATGCGGTCAGGTTCTCGATCTGTGAGCTGGCGGCGGACTCCGATCGCAGCAGCACCGCGGCAAACGGCGCTATTTCGCCCCCGAGCTCGGCGTCGAAGCGGGTGATCTCGCGGCTGGCGTCCTCGGCCTCGGCGAGTACCGACGGCGGCAGGTCCAGAACCAGCTCGGCGATATCGGCCGGAATCACCGGGTGGTAGATGCCGTACTTCGCCGGTGCGGCACTCGAGGACCGCACCCCCTGCGGCTCCCACCGCACATCCTCGTAGCCGACGGAGCGAAGTGAGGTCACCGAACCAGCTTAACTTCACTTAGATGATTAAGTGAAGTTAAAGGGAGAGGTTGACTTCACTTAGCCGGGTAAGCGGGCGGTAAAGCGATGTACTTGATGTTCAGGTACTCCTCGATGCCCTCGCTGCCGCCCTCGGTGCCCAGGCCGGACTGCTTGATGCCGCCGAAGGGGGCGGCGGGGTCGGAGATCACCCCGCGGTTCACCCCGACCATGCCGGCCTGCAGCGCCCGCGACACCCGCTGCACCCGGGCCAGGTTCTGGCTGTAGAAGTACGCCGCCAGCCCGTACTCGGTGTCGTTGGCCGCGGCGATCGCCTCCTCCTCGGTGTCGAACCCGACGATGGCCGCGACCGGGCCGAAGATCTCCTCGGTCAGGATCGCGCAGCCGTCGGGGATCTCGTCGATGACGGTCGGCTGGTAGAAGAAGCCCGGCCCGTCGACCACCGCACCGCCGGTGCGCACCCGGGCGCCGGCGGCGGCCGCGGCGTCGACCAGCTCGGCGATCGAGGATCGCTGCCCGGCGTTGATGATCGGGCCGACGTTGCTGTAGTCGTGCCAGCCGGGCCCGGTGCGCAGCGCCGCGATCCGCTCGGTCAGCGCGGCGCTGAACTGCTCCCGGACCGGGTTGTGCACCAGGATCCGGTTGGCTGCCGTGCAGGCCTCCCCACCGTTGCGCATCTTGGCGGCCATCGCACCCTCGACGGCGGCGTCGATGTCGGCGTCGTCGAAGACGATGAACGGCGCGTTGCCGCCGAGCTCCATCGAAGTCCGCAGCACGTTCCCGGCGGCCTGGGCCAGCAGGATCTTGCCGACGCCGGTGGAACCGGTGAAGGACACCTTGCGCAGCCGGGTGTCGTTCATCAGCTCGGCCACCACGGTGGCGGCGTCGGTGGTCGGCAGCACCGACAGCACTCCGGCCGGCAGCCCGACCTCGGTGAACACCTGCCCCAGCGCCAGCATTGTCAGCGGAGTGTCCTCGGCGGGTTTGACGATCATGGTGGCCCCGGCCGCCAGCGCCGGCCCGATCTTGCGGGTACCCATGGCCAGCGGAAAGTTCCACGGGGTGATCGCCAGGCACGGCCCGACGGGCTCGCGGGTCACCAGGATCTCCCCGGTGCCCGCCGGCGCGGTCGCGGTTCGCCCGCCGATGCGCACCGCCTCCTCGGAGAACCAGCGCAGGAACTCCGCACCGTAGGCGACCTCACCGCGGGCCTCGGGCAGCACCTTACCCATCTCCAGGGTCATCAGCAGCGCGAAGTCGTCGGCGCGGGCGGTGACCGTCTCGAATGCCGCCCGCAGTATCTCGGCCCGTTTGCGCGGCGGGGTGGCGGCCCAGTCGTCGGCTGCGGCGACGGCGGCGTCCAGGGCGGCGCGGGCGTCGGCGGGGGTGGCGTCGGCGACCTCGGCCAGCACCGTCCCGGTGGCCGGGTTGAGCACCTCGAAGGTGCGTCCGGATTCACTGGGCGCGCTCGCCCCACGGTGCCACAGCCCGGTGGGCACCGACGCGATCAGTTCCTCGGCGGTCTTCACGGCTGCTCCCCCACGGCTTCGCGGATGGCGGTCTCCAGCACCGACAGCCCGTCGTCGAGCAGGTCGTCGCCGATGACCAGCGGGGGCAGCAGCCGGATCACGTTGCCGTAGGTGCCGCAGGTCAGGATCAGCACGCCGGCGGCCAGGGCCTTGGCGGCCACCGCCCTGGTCAGCGCGGGGTCCGGTTCGTAGCCGTCGGCGCCGACGAGTTCGACGGCGATCATCGCGCCGCGGCCGCGGACCTCACCGATGCACCCGACGTCGGCGGCCAGCGCGCGCAGCCGGGTCACCACGGTGGATTCGATGGCCCGGGCCCGGCTCACCAGGTCGAGCTCGACCATGGTGTCCAGGGTGGCCAGGGCGGCCGCGCACGCCACCGGGTTGCCGCCGTAGGTGCCGCCCAGGCCACCGGGATGGACCTTGTCGAGCAGGTCGGCGCGGCCGGTGATCGCCGACAGCGGCATGCCCCCGGCGATGCCCTTGGCCATGGTGATGATGTCGGGCACCAGGTTCTCATGCGAGCTGGCGAACCAGTCACCGGTGCGGGCGAACCCGGTCTGCACCTCGTCGGCGATGAACACCACCCCGTTGGCCTTCGCCCACTCCGCCAGGGCGGGCAGGAAGCCGGGTGCGGGCACGATGAACCCGCCCTCGCCCTGGATCGGTTCGATGATCAACGCGGCCACCGAGTCCGCGCCGATCTGCTTCTCGATGGCGGTGATGGCCCGCCGCGCCGCGGCCGGTCCGTCGACACCGGGGTCGCGGAACGGGTACGACATCGGCATCCGGTACACCTCCGGCGCGAACGGGCCGAAATGCGCCTTGTACGGCATCGCTTTCGCGGTCAGTGCCATGGTCAGGTTGGTGCGTCCGTGATAGGCGTGGTCGAAGGCGACGACGGCGTCGCGGCCGGTGGCCAACCGGGCGGCCTTGACGGCGTTCTCCACCGCCTCGGCGCCGGAGTTGAACAGCACGGTGCGTTTGTCGCGGTCGCCGGGGGTCAACGCGTTGAGCCGTTCGGCCACCGCGATGTAACCCTCGTAGGGGGTGACCATGAAGCAGGTGTGGGTGAAGTGACCGACCTGTTCGCGCACGGCCTCGGCCACCCGCGGATCGGACGCCCCGACGGTGGTCACCGCGATGCCGGAGCCCAGGTCGATCAGCGAGTTGCCGTCGACGTCGACGATGACGCCACCGTCGGCGTCGGCGGCGTAGACCGGCACGGTGGAGCCGACACCGGCGGCCACCGCGACGGCGCGCCGCGCCGCCAGGTCGGTCGATCGGGGCCCGGGCAGCGCGGTGCGCAGCTCGCGGACCTGCGGTAGGCGGTAACGCAATTCGGTCATGGCACCTGTTCCAGGTCGTCGGTCAACGGCGGGGTCTCGCGGCTCAACGTCTCGCCGCGGAAGAAACTCGGGTGTCGGGAACGCTGCACATACATCAGCACCGCACCGGCCAGCAACAGCCCGACGCTGATGTAGAACACCACGCCCGGGGCATGCAGGTTGATCGGGTGGCCCGCCACGTCGACTTCGGTGAGCACCGGGCCGGCGGCCCACGCCTCACCCACCGAGATGACGAACACCAGCACCAGGATGACGCCGCCGATCAGCGGGCAAATGAACTTGTAGACAATGTTTTTCGCATTGTCGAACAGTTCCCGGCGGAAGAACCAGATGCAGGCGAATGCGGTGATGCCGTAGTACCAGCAGATCATGATGCCCAGTGCGGCAACGGTATCCATCAGCGCCTTCTCCGACACCACCTTCATCACCGCGTAGAACACCGCGGTGATGACCCCGGCCACCACCGTCGCGTACGTCGGGCCGAGGTAGCGCGGGTGTACCGAGGCCAACCGCTTCGGGAACGCGCCGTAGGCCCCCATGGCAAGCATGGCGCGCGCGGCGGGCAGGAACGTGGTCTGCAGGCTGGCCGCCGACGAGGCGAAGATCGCCAGGAACAGCAACAGCCCCAACCACTTGCCCAGCACCGGGTCGGCCAGCGGCTTGAAGACGTTCTCGCCGTTGTCCTCGTTGCCCAGGCCGATGCCCTTGTCCCCGACACCGGCGTACATCATCACCGCGACGGACACCAGCAGGTAGGTGCCCAGGATGGTGATGACGGCCAGCAGGCCGGCCCGCCCGGGGGTCTTCTGCGGGTCCTTGGACTCCTCCCCCAGCGTCAGGCAGGTGTCCCAGCCCCAGAACGCGAAGATCGAACCGGTCAGCCCGACGACGAACGCGGTGATGGCGATGCCGTGCAGCGGGTTGAACCAGTCGAAGCTGAAGGATTCGCTGAGCGTCTGGCCGTCGAAGGTGGCCGGGTGGGTGACGGATTTGTAGATTGCCATGCCGGCGAACAGCACCAGCACCACCATCTGGAAACCGACCAGGCCGTACTGCAGTTTCTCCGAGGTGGAGATACCGCGGCTGGAGATGTAGGTGGCCAGCGCGATGAACACCAGGGTGGTGGCGATGTTGACCGCCTTGTTGTCGGCCAGGTCGTCGATGCCGGGTATCCCGAGCAGTTGCGACAGGAACAGGTAGAAGTATTCGACGGCGATGGCGGCCAGGTTGGACAGCACGATGATGGTGGCCAGCACCATGCCCCAGCCGCACATCCAACCGACGTAGGGGCCGAATGCCTTGGTGGACCAGGTGAAGGACGCCCCACAGTCCGGCGCCCGGGAGTTCAGTTCCCGATAGGCGTAGGCCGTGAGGAACATCGGGATGAAACCGGCGATGAAGATCGCCGGCATCTTCAGCCCGACCGCCGCCACGATCAGGCCGATGCTGGCGGTCAGCGTGTAACCGGGCGCCACGCACGAAACACCCAGTACCGCACCGGCAAACGTACCGACCTTGCCGCCGGCCAGGCCCTTGTCGACGAGGTCGGATCCGCGCGGGGTGAGCTGGGGTTCGCCGGTGGTCATCACATCTCCCGCGGTACGACGATCATCGGGACGGCCAGCACCCGCATCATCTTGGCCGCGGTGGAACCCAGGAACAGCCGCCGGGGGGCGGCCAGCCGGCTGGATCCGGCGACGATGACATCGCCGGGCTGCCAGTCGAGTCCGGAGACGGCCTCTTCGACGCTGGGCCCGGTGGCCACCACGGATTCGACGGCGACGGTTTCGGGCAGCCGGGCTCGGGCGTTGTCCAGCAGTTCCTGCGCGTGCGCGGCAGCCTCGGCCAGCGCGTCCGGGTCGGCCCGGCGCCGGCTGGGCATCAGGTCCAGGGCGACCAGTGAGACCAGCCGCAGCGGCACGTGCGCCCGCTGGCAGCCGGCCACGGCGACGTCGAGCAATTCGTCGGCGCCGGGGCCGGTGCCCAGCGCGGCGGTGATCGAACGCACCGACGTGACGCTCGATTCCCGGGTTCCCCGGGGGGCCAACGCCAATGGCAGTGGCGCCGAGTGGATCAGCCCGTTGACCACCGATCCCAGGGTGAAGTTGGCCAGCAGCCCGCCGCCGGACCCGCCGGCCACGATCAGTGCCGCGCCGACGCGCTCCGCCTCGGCGATGATGCCCTCGGTGGTCGAGTCGTAGATGCCGATGTGGGTGCTGACCGCGACGTCGTCGGGGATCAGATGCCGGGCGTCGGCCAACCAGTCGTCGGCCGCGTCGGTGATGACCTCCTCGAAGTCACCGGCGGTCAGCGCCGCTCCGGTGTCCGGCGGCACCACCATGCCGACGGCCAGTTCGGCGCCCAGGCTGCGGGCCAGCATGACCCCCAGCGTCAGTGCATCCCGGCCGCCGTCGGTGGCCAGGTAGGCGACGTAGATCTTCATTGGCGCGGCGCTCATCGACAGCACTTCGCGGGGGTGGGTGCGACGTCCAGGGCCGGGGTGCGGTCGAAGAAGCCGAACGGTTTGAGCCAGAAGCTGACGACGTCGACGGGCATGATCGGCCAGTCCTCGGGCCGGGTGACGTGGTGGATGCCGAAGGTGTACCAGAGCACCACGTCGGTGTTCTCGATGTTGCGGTTGGCCTTGGTCCATTCCGGCAGGCCCATGCCCGGGCCGCCCTGGTTGACGAATTCACCTGCGGGCCAGCGTTCGTCGTCGGCGTTGGGGGTCACCCACAGGGTGTGCTTGATGACCTCGCAGCGGCCCAGGATCGGGGAGTCGTCGGCGAACATGGGCGGGAAGGCGCCGCTGGGCGACAGCTTGTAGGCGGGGTGGGCGCCGATGGGAGTGCGGACGTTGTCGTTGACGACCTTCCAGGACCGCTGGGTGGCGTAGTCGGGGTTCTGCTTGCCCTCGGCCTCGGTGCGCAGCGGGGTGTTGACCTGGCGCAGTGACAGTCCGTACGGGTTGTCCGGCCCGACGGGTTCGATCTCGGTGTCCGACCGGTACACCGTGTTGGCGGTGCCGTCGATGTCGAGATCCATTCTGGCGGTGAGGAAATGCTGATGCAGCGGTGCGTAGGTGCGGTTGTCGACGATGGTGCCGTGCGGGTTGGATTCACCGGGGTTGAGGTGGCTGACCACCATGATGCCGGTGGCCCGGACCTCGCATTCGATGTTGCCGTCGGTGTAGAAGCGCCAGTAGGTCAGGTACTCGTAGTTGGCGACGGTGACGTGGAAGGAGACCGTGAGGCGGCGCATCCGGCGCACCTGCGCGCCGTCGTGGTGGTCGACGTGCTTCCACAGAACGGCGTTGTCCTCTTCGTGGATGCAGATCGCGTTCTCGATGGTCTTGGGCCGCCCGGCGCTGTCGTGGATGACGGCATCGAGGTAGCGGATCTCGCCGAGGCAGTCACAGCCCAGGGTCAGCGACGTCGTCATGAATCCCAGCCCCCACTCGCCGATGTCGAACGCGGTGCGCCGGAAGTGGTCGTCGCAGTGGTCCCGGTAGGGCACCACCATTTCGGCGAACGACAGCCGGTGCGCGATGGAGCGCTGCCGGCCGTTGTCGTTGTAGGAGACGGTGTGCAGGGTCATGCCCTCGCGCGGGTTGAACCCGACCCGCAGGCTCCAGTTCTGCCAGGTCAGTTTGTTGCCGTCGAGGGTGAACGACGGGCCGCCCGCCTGGGTGATGTCCAGCGGCTGCAGCGGCGGCCGGGTGCTGGCGGCCCGGATGGATTCGGGCACCATCCGGGGAACGTATTCGCCCATGATCTCCGGGCGCTGCACGGTGAAGGTGTCCTCGATGCGCAACAGTTCCATGGTGTTGAGGTCGATGACGAAGTGCAGGCCGTTGACCGGGCCGGCGTACGGGTTGGCACCGGCGGCCGCGCGCACCCAGGTGTCGGTCCAGCCGATGCGCCGGCCGGCGTACTCCGGCGGCACCAGGACACCGGCGTAGGTCCAGGTGTCCATGAACACCAGGTCCAGGTCGGTGATGCCGCGCCCGGCCAGCGCGGCGATCACCTCGGGGTTGCGCCGCAGTGCCGCGTCGGCCTCCTCCCACTCGTCGACGGTGACGTTGGTCTGCACGTCCGGGACGTGCTCGAAGGACACCACCGACCCGGCCGACACCGACACCCGGGCCTTGTAGGTGCGGTTGGTCGCCCGCTCGAAGACCAGGACGTCGGCGAGGCGCTCGCACGGTGTGCCGTCGGCGTCGAAGGCGGAGATGTCGGCTTTCGACGGCTCGCGCAGGGCGATGCCGGCGTAGCGCCAGCCGGCGCCGACGCCGTGGGCGTCGGCGAGCAGGCGGGTGACGGTGTCGATCTCGTCGGCGGTGAGCGGGTCGAGCGGGTGGAAGGTGTGCGGCATCGGTGCGGCGGCCTTTCTGTGCCGAGGTCTGGGCGAAGACGATTCGGGGCTCAGTCGTTGCTGCTCATCACGTGCTTGATGCGGGTGTAGTCCTCCAGCCCGTAGGCCGACAGGTCCTTGCCGTACCCGGAGTGCTTGAACCCGCCGTGCGGCATCTCGGCGACCAGCGGGATGTGGCAGTTGATCCACACCGCGCCGGCGTCGACGCGGATGCTCATCCGGTTGGCGGTGGCGTGGTCGGTGGTCCAGACGCTGGCGGCCAGCCCGTAGTTCACGCCGTTCGCCAGTGCGACGGCCTGCTCCTCGGTGTCGAACGACTGCACGGTCAGGATCGGGCCGAAGGTCTCCTCCTGGACGATCGGATCGTCCTGGCGCACCCCGGTGATGACGGTCGGCTCGAAGTAATACCCGCGATCGCCGACCCGGTTGCCGCCGGTGACGACGGTCGCATGCGCCGGCAGCGCGGCGATCTTGTCGCGGACCCGGCCGAAGTGCGCGGCGTTGTTCAGCGAGCCGTAGAAGGCGTCGGGATCGTCGGGGGCGCCGGGTCGTAGTTTTCCGGCCTGTTCGACCAGTGCCGCGACGAACTCGTCGTGCACGGATTCGGCGACGATGGCGCGGGTGGCGGCGGTGCAGTCCTGGCCGGCGTTGAAGAACGCGGCCTGCGCGATGCCCTCGGCGGCCCGGGCGATGTCGGCGTCGGCGAACACCACGGCCGGGGCCTTGCCGCCGAGTTCGAGGTGGGCGCGTTTGACGTCGACGGCCGCGGAGGTGGCCACCGCGATGCCGGCGCGGACCGAGCCGGTGATGGCGACCAGGCCCAGCCTCGGGTCGCCGATCAGCGCCGAGCCGGTGGCCGCGTTGCCGAGCACCACGTTGAACACGCCGTCGGGCAGGATGCCGGCGGTGATGCGCGCCAGTTCCAGGGTGGATTCGGGGGTGGTGTCCGACGGTTTGAGCACGACGGTGTTGCCGGCGGCCAGTGCCGGGGCGATCTTCCAGATCGCCATCATGAACGGGTAGTTCCACGGGGTGACCTGGCCGACGATGCCGATCGGCTCCCGTCGCACATAGGAGGTGAAGCCCTCCAGGTATTCGCCGGCCGCGCGGCCCTCCAGCATCCGGGCGGCGCCGGCGAAGAACCGCACCTGGTCGGCGCAGACCAGCACCTCCTCGGATTTGACCATCGCGGTGAGCTGGCCGGTGTTGCGGACCTGGGCCGCGACGATGGCATCGGCGTTGGCCTCGATGGCGTCGGCCAGCCGCAGCAGCGCCGCCTGGCGTTTGCTCGGGGTGGTGGCGGCCCAGGCCCCGAAGGCGCGTTCGGCGGCGTCGACGGCGGCGGTGATCTCCGCGGCGGTGGACACCGGGGACACCGCGACCACCTTCTCGTCGGCGGGGTTGACGATCTGGATGTCCTCGGTGGCTGCCGAGTCGACGAACGCGCCGTCGATGAAGTTCTGCAATCTGCTGGTCATCTGCGGTATCGGCCTCTCGATCGGTTGCGCTCCGAGTTCGTTCTAATGTGCGCCACCTCACAGCGCACCGCATCTGCCAAAATGTCCCGTCAGGTGCGTTCTGATACGCCGGATTGGAGTGGCTATGACGGTCCCGGTGCGCTGGCTGCTCGGTCGGCGCGCGCTGGGCCTGGACCTGCGGGCCGGGCACGCCGGAGTATCGGCGCCGATCGGCGTGGTCACCACCACCGAGCTGACCGACCCGACACCGTGGCTCTCCGGCGGCGAACTGGTGCTGACCACCGGCATCGGTCTGCCCGAGGACGACGACGGCCGCCGCGCCTACCTGTACCGGCTGGCCGACGCGGGGGTCGCCGCCCTCGGCTTCGGGGTGGGGGTACGGATGCCGGCGACGCCGCGGGCGCTGATCGACGCTGCCGACGAGCGGGGACTGGCACTGTTCGACGTCCCCCTGCCCACCCCGTTCGTGGCCCTGGTCCAGGCCGTCGTCAACGAATCGGCCCGCCAGCAGTCCCAGTCGTCCACCCATGCCCGCAACGTGCAGCAACGGATGACCCGCGCCGCGGTGTCCGGTGGCCCCGACGCGACGCTGCGGGCGCTGGCGTCCGGCTGCGCGGGGATCGCCGTGCTGGCCGACCGGCACGGGCGGATCAACCCACCCATCCTCGACCCGGCGGTGCAGGCGCTCGTCTTCGACCAGATCCGGCGCAACCCCGGTTCCTCGGCCGTCGAGTCCGTCGGGCCGGGGGCGATCGTCACCCAGCCGATCCGGGTCGGCCACACCGGTCACGGCTGGCTGGCCGTGGTGTTCGAGCACCCGCCGCAGCCCACCGACCACATCCTGATCGGGCACGCCAACTCGCTGCTGGCGCTGGACTTCGAGAAACCACTGCGGCTGCGCACCGCCCAACACCGGCTTAACGCCGCGGCGCTGGGCGTGCTGCTGGCCGCCGACGCCGACCTGGGCCCGGCGCAGCAGCTGGTGGCCGAGGCAGCCGACAACACCGGCATCCGGGCGTTGGTGCTGTGCGCCGACACCTCGGCCGCGCTGGCCGAACCCCTGCACCAGGCGCTGCAGGCCGCGGGTCGTCCGGTCTTCGTGCACACCGAGGCCACGCAGGCCACGGTGGTGCTGCGCGGCGGCGACGGCACCGGGTTCGCCGCCCGGCTGCTCGACGGGCTGCCCTCCGGGCTGCGCCGGCACACCCGCGCCGGGCTCAGCACTCCCGCGCCGGTGGCACAGCTGGCCGGCGCGGTGGCCGAGGCCCGCCGCAGTGCCGCTGCGGCGCCGCCCGGCGGCGAGGTGCTCGACGCGGCGCGGATGGCGGGGCGCACCCTGCTGGAGGACCCGGCGACCCGGGCGGCGCTGGGGCAGCTGGCCGGCACCCTGATCGCTCCGCTGCACGACGCCGACCCCGCACTGGTGACCTCCCTGCGCGCCTTCCTGGAGCACCACGGCCACTGGGAGGCCGCCGCCACCGCCGCCGGGGTGCATCGCCACACGCTGCGCGCCCGGCTGGCCCGGATCGAGGAACTGCTCGGGGTAGACCTGGGGTCGGCGCGGGTGCGCGCCGAGCTGCTGCTGGCACTGCTGGCCGACGGCTGAGCAGCCTTTTCACAAGTGATTGCCAGCCAGGCGTCATCAACTCCCAGGTAACCGGCACGTGGCGATAACAATTCGGTAACACCGAGCCCGGATAAATATCCGCATGACCCCACTGCTCACCCGCGCCACGGCCGGCCCGGCCATCGCGCTCGCCATGACCGCCGGCATCGCGGCCGTCCCCGCCGCACCCCCGCCACCCGCGAATGCCGATCCGGTGCCGATGGCCGCCCAGATCTACGACAAGGTGAGCCGCGACGGCTGGCACATGCAGATCCGGATCGACAACGAGACGATCAACTCAGTGCCGAACCTGGCTGAAGCCTCCAACTCGCGGGAGGGCTTTGTGACCGCCTCGGGCACCGCGACGGTCAGCGGCGGCGCCAGTCCGATCACCGACAGCATCTTCATCCTCGGCTACCAGTTGGGTTGCCAGTCCGACGTGTCCACCGGCCTGCAGTTCGGTGGCACCGCCGGCATAGCGCCGCTGGGATCGGTCGGTGTCGGCGGTGGGGTGCCGGTGGGTGCCAGTGTCGGACTCGGCGCCGGGGCTGCCGGCTTCGTGCAGACCGTCGTGCAGCCGGGGGTGATCGTCGACCTGCCGCTGGCCAATATGGCGCTCAGTGACGGGGGCGAGGCGATGCTCGACATCGACAACATCCACATCAAGGCCGACGCCTGCGGCGGTGACGTCACCATCCGGTCGTACGCCTACCTGCGGATCTCTACCGCCGTCGCCCACACCGAATACGCCATCTACGGCGACCCGGCCAAGATCTGAGGACCCTCATGCGCAATATCTCCGCCGCCGTGCACGCCGGGATCGCCGTGCTGGCCGGCCTAGCCGGGGCCTGCGGCCAGGCCACCGCGTCCCCGGGTCTACCGACGCCACCGCTGATCCCCGTCGCACCGGGACTCGCACCGGGCAGCTATATGTACAACTACAACGTCATCCCGGTCGGCCCGCCGGCACTGTTCGACGCCCGCGGCATCCGGGCGGGCGCCACCGGCGACCCGGCCTCGCAGGCGACCGGCATGCCCGGCAGCGCGCTGGGCCCAGGGCCGTGGAAGTCGAACTTCCTGGGCACCTCGGCGAACACCCGCCTGCATATCAATGCCGGAGAGGCGCCGGCGCAGCAGAGCAATACCCCCGGGCCGGTGATCGGCGCCGACCACAAGGCGGTCGTAGCGCCGGAGGATCCCGGCGGCGCGCCGCCGAAGAAGGTCACCGACCTGGAGTCCAGCCAGCCCACTACGCCCTCCCCCGGTCCCGGGCTGCCGGGAACGGCGATCGAGGACCCCAGCGGCAAACCCGCCGTCGCCGCGCCGGGCGCCAGCGCCCCCGCCGCGCCCAACACCGCCGCCACCACGATCTGGCCCGGCACCCCGGGGTCGGCCCTCGGCGCGTTCCCCCGCGGCGAGAATCCCGGCATCTCGGCCGGCCCAGGCGGCGGGGCGCCCGACGGCGGTCCCGGAGCCACCGACGCCGGCCCGGGCATCTCCGCCGGCCTGGGTGGGCCCGGACCGGTCGACGACGGGCAGTAACCGCGTTCCGCCGGATCGGGCCGCACTTTCCGTTTAGATTCGGCGCACGCGCCCGCAACCCGGGCGACATCCTGGAGAGGAGGTCCGGTGGCATCGATCGTGCAACACGCGCTGCGCCGCAAGCCGGTCTCGGTGATCGCCGCCGAGACCGGCTCCGACGGCGGCGACGGCCAGCTCAAGCGATCGATCGGACTGTTCGGGCTGGTCGCCATCGGTGTCGGCAGCACCATCGGTACCGGCATCTTCTTCATCCTGCGCGAGGCGGTGCCGCCGGCCGGGCCGGCGGTGATCGTGTCGTTCCTGCTGGCCGCCGTGGTCGCCGGGCTGACCGCCATGTGTTACGCGGAACTGGCCGGCGCGGTGCCGGTGGCCGGCTCGTCGTACTCCTACGCCTACACCACCCTCGGTGAGGCGGCCGCCGTCGTCGTCGGCGCCTGTCTGCTGTTGGAGTGGGGGGTGGCCGGGGCGGCGACGGCGGTCGGCTGGTCGGAATACATCAACCAGTTCCTGGGCAACGTGTTCGGCCACCAACTGCCCGTGGCGCTGTCTGGCGCTCCGTCGGAGGGCGGTGTCTGCAACGTGCCGGCGATCCTGCTGGTGTTCATGTGCGCGGCGCTGCTGATCCGCGGCGTCAGTGAATCGGCCAAGGTCAACACCATCATGGTGGCGATCAAGCTGCTGGTGCTGACGGCCTTCGTGATCATCGGCGCCCAGGGCTTCCAGTCCGGCAACCTGCACCCGTTCATGCCCGACGGCGTGGGCGGCGTCACCGTGGCCGCCGGCCTGATCTTCTTTTCCTTCGTCGGCCTCGACGGGGTGGCCGCCGCCGGTGAGGAGGCCAAGAACCCGCACCGGAACCTGCCGCTGGCCCTGATGATCTCGCTGCTGGTGGTCACCGGCATGTACGTGGCGGTGGCGCTGGTGGCCGTCGGCGCGCAGCCGGCGAGCCAGTTCGAGGGCCAGAAGGCCGGGCTGGCGAAGATCCTGGAGGACGTCGTGCACGCGCCGTGGCCGGGCACCGCCCTGGCCGTCGGTGCCATCATCTCCATCTTCAGCGTCACCCTGGTGACCATCTACGGCCAGACCCGCATCCTGTTCGCCATGTCCCGCGACGGGATGATCTCGCCGGTGTTCCACAAGGTGAACCCGCGCACCCTGGCGCCGGTGCACAACACCGTCATCGTCGCCGTCGTCATCGCGGTGCTGGCCGGCTTCATCCCGCTGGACAAGCTGTCGGAGATGACCAGCATCGGCACGCTGACCGCGTTCATCGTCGTCAGCATCGGCGTCATCCTGCTGCGCCGCCGCGCCCCCGAGCTGCCCCGCACCTTCAAGGTGCCGCTGTACCCGATCACCCCGATTCTCTCGATCGCCGGGGCGGGGGTGATCATCTACAAGCTGCAGACGACGACCCTGCTGGTATTCGCGGCGTGGATGGCGCTGGCGCTGCTCTGGTACGTCGTCTACGCCCGCGGGCACTCGAAGCTCAACCGGCACGCCCCCGATATGGAGGATCTGCTCGAGCAGGGCGGCCCGTCATGACGCTGCTGGTCGGCTATCCGGTCAAGCTGCGGGCCGACGACGTCATGCATCTCGCGGTCACCCTCGCCCGCAGCACCGGCGAGGATCTCGTCGTCGCCGTCATCACCCCGGCGCCCTGGATGCCCGGCATGTCCCGAGCCGACCAGGGTTACCGCGCCTACATCGACGAGTTGGTCTCCGATGCCCACGCCGCGGCCCGCGCGCACGTCCCCGCCGATATCAGCGCCCGCTACGTCTCGGCGGCGGCCCGCTCGGTCCCGGCCGGGCTGATGGACGCGGCCGCCGCCGTGGGTGCCGACGCCATCGTGGTCGGTTCCTCCGACGACGGGCGGCCCGGCGAGGTGGCGCTGTCCAGTGTGGCCGACCGTCTGCTGCACAGCGCGCAAGTCCCGGTGGCCGTCGCCACCCGCGGCTATCCGGCGGATATCGCCGGCATCACCCGGGTGACGTGCGCGTTCACCGGGGGCGCGCAGAACCTGGTGCTGCTGGCCTTCGCCCGCGCCCTGGCCTCCCGCTACGGGTGTCCGCTGCGCCTGGTGTCGTTCGCGGTGCACCTGTCCCCGCCGGAGGTCGCCCGGTTCAACACCGAGAGCGGCCAGGTGCTCGCCGAATGGACCGAGAACATCTACGTCGCCGCCCACCGGGCGCTCGGTGATCACCCGGACGAGCCCCCGCAGATCGTCATCGCCCGCGGCGAACAGTGGGCCGAGGCGTTCGGCACCGTCGACTGGGAGGCCGGTGAGCTGCTCGTCGTCGGGTCCAGCGAGGCCGGCCCGATCGAACGGGTGTTCCTCGGTTCGCGGGCCACCAAGATCGTGCGGCACTCCCCGGTCCCGGTGCTGGTGGTGCCCCGCGCGGCCGCCGACAACCCCGCCGACCTGCACTAGGGCTCATAAGATTTACTCAGGTAGACCCCGGATACTGGCGCGATGTCGTCCAGCCGTCACCGCATGCCGCGCGAGTCCGCGCGTGTCTCGCGGATGCTCGGACGCTGCGTCGCCGCGCTGGTCTCCATCCTGGCTTTGGCGTCGACGGCATTCGGCTGGGCGTCGGTGCACAAGGCCATCGGCGGCATCACCTTCTCGCATGCGCTGGAACCCGGCGCGCCGCGCTCGACCGACGGGGCGCAGAACATCCTGCTGATCGGCCTGGACTCCCGCAAGGACCAGCATGGCAACGAGCTGCCGCAGGAGATCCTGGACAAACTGCACGCCGGGGACTCCGACGACGGCGGCTACAACACCAACACGCTGATCCTGATGCACGTCGAACCCAAGCCCGACGGCAAGGAGAAGATCGTCGCCTTCTCCATCCCGCGCGACGACTACGTCAAGTTCACCGGGGTGCCCGGCTACAGCCACATCAAGATCAAGGAGGCCTACGGGCTGACCAAGGCCGACGTGGCCCAGAAGCTGGTCGACGCCGGGGTCACCGATCAGCAGGAACTGGAGACCCGTGGCCGCGAGGCCGGCCGGCGGGCCACCATCAAGGCGGTCCGGGATCTGACCGGAGTGCCGATCGACTCGTTCGCCGAGGTCAACCTGGCCGGCTTCTACGATCTGGCGCAGAGCCTCGGCGGCGTCCAGGTGTGCCTCAACCACGCGGTGTACGACGAGTACTCCGGCGCCGACTTCCCGGCCGGGCGCCAGACGCTGGACGCCGCGCAGTCCCTGGCCTTCGTCCGGCAGCGGCACGGCCTGGACAACGGCGACCTGGACCGCACCCGGCGCCAACAGGCGTTCCTGATCTCGGTGATGCACCAGCTCGACGCCACCGGCACGTTCACCGACCTGTCCAAGCTCAACGCGCTGATCGAGGTCGCGCACAAGGACGTGGTCCTGTCGGCGGGCTGGGATGAAAAGCAGTTCCGCCGGATGCAGGCGCTGGCCGGCGGCGACGTCGAATTCCGCACCCTGCCGGTGGTGCGGTACGACAACATCAACGGCCAGGACGTCAACATCATCGACCCGGCCGCCATCCGCGCCGAGGTGGCCAAGGCCTTCGGTACCAAGGACGCCACCACCACGACGACCACCGCCAAGCCGTCGGCCGACACCGTCGTCGACGTGGTGAACGCCGCCGGGATCTCCGGGCTGGCCGCCTCCGCCTCGGCCAAGCTGGCCGCGCGCGGCTTCCACACCGACCAGGCGCGCGACCCGCAGCCCGGGGATCCGACGGTGACGTCGGTGCGCTACGGCAGCGGTGCGGAGTCCGATGCCCGCAGCGCCGCCGCTCTGCTGGGAATCACCGCCGAACCCATGCTGGAGTCCTCGCTGGCAACTGGGCACATCGAGATCATCCTGGGTCCGGACTACAGCCCGAGCGGGGCCGCCGACACCGACACCGCGACCGAAAGGGTGGAGGTCACCCCGCTGAGCACCAGCACCAGCAGCGACGAGGCCCCGCCGCCGACCGGTATGCCGATCAACGGCGACGGGATCCCCTGCGTCAACTAGGGCGTATCGCGGCGGGCCACCTCGGTCGGCCGGGCCGTCCGCCAGTCCTCGACCTCCGGCGGCAGCGCCACCGGGAAGCCGTTCTCGTTGAGGGCGGCCCAGTGCGCGTGGCCGAGTTCGTGGATGTGGAAGGAGTGCCGCATCGCCTCGGAGAAGCCCATCGCGTCGGTGGCGGCGTTGACCGAATCCTTGACCAGCAGCGCGGCCACCGTCGGGCGGTCGGCGATGCGCTGGGCGAACTCCAGGGTCTTCTCGGTCAGCTCGTCGGCGGGGAACACCTTGGAGACCATGCCCAGCCGGTAGGCCTCATCGGCGTCCAGGGCGTCGCCGGTGAGCAGCAGTTCCTTGGCCTTGCGCGGCCCGAACTCCCACGGGTGGGCGAAATACTCCACACCCGGCATGCCCAGGCGCACCGCGACCACGTCGGAGAACCGGGCGTCGTCGGCGGCCACGATCAGGTCGCAGGCCCAGATCAGCATCAGCGCGGCGGCGATGGCGTTGCCCTGCACCTGCGCGATGGTGATCTTGCGCAGGTTGCGCCAGCGCATGGTGTTGTCGTAGTAGTAGTGCCACTCCTGGATCATCAGCTTCTCGGCCATGCCGTCGCGGGTGGCGCCGTTGCCGGTGAAGCTGGGGTGCAGGCCGGGGCCCGGGGTCCGCTCGGCCAGCGCGGCCTCCGAACCGAGGTCGTGCCCGGCGGAGAAGTTCTTGCCGCGGGCGGCCAGGATGATCACCCGGACGGTGTCGTCGAACTCGGCGCGTTTGAACGCCTCGTCCAGCTGCACCAGCAGGGTGCGGTTCTGGGCGTTGTGCGCCTCGGGGCGGTTGAGCCAGATGCGGGCGATGCGCCCGGAATCCAGCGTTTCGTATTCGACGAACTCGGCTGCCATGCCCGCAAACATTACGTCTTACCGGCAATGTGTCAATGCCGGGGTCGTGAAGCCGTGCCGGTCGCGGTGATCGCCTATCCTGGACAAATGGCCGCCAATACTTCGCCCGCCGACCTCGACCACGTCGAGCCGGTCGCCGACAACACCGCCAGCCAGGCCCGACGGGTCGTCGCCGCGTACGCGACCGACGCCGACGAGTGCCGGGTCTTCCTGTCCATGCTCGGAATCGGCCCGGCCAAAACCGAGGTCTGACCGTGTCGGGAGCGACCGCTGAGTTCGTGGTGGTCGCCAACCGGCTGCCGGTCGACCAGGTCGTCGCCGACGACGGGTCCACCGGCTGGACCCGCAGCCCGGGTGGGCTGGTCACCGCGCTGGAACCGCTGCTGCGCAAACGCAGCGGCGCCTGGATCGGCTGGCCCGGTGTCGCCGCGACCGACACCGCGAAAATTGACGAATCGGTCAACCTCGACGGCATCGAGATGGTGCCGGTGCGTCTGGACGACGGCGACGTCGCCGACTATTACGAGGGTTTCTCCAACGCCACCCTGTGGCCGCTGTATCACGACGTCGTCGTCAAACCCGAGTACCACCGGCACTGGTGGGATCGCTACGTCCGGGTGAATCACCGCTTCGCCGAGGCCGCCGCGCGGATCGCCGGCTACGGCGCCACCGTCTGGGTGCAGGACTACCAGTTGCAGCTGGTGCCGCGGCTGCTGCGGGAGTTGCGGCCCGATCTGCGGATCGGCTTCTTCATGCACATCCCGTTCCCGCCGGTCGAGCTGTTCATGCAACTGCCGTGGCGCACCGAGATCATCGAGGGCCTGCTCGGCGCGGACCTGGTCGGCTTCCACCTGCCCGGCGGGGCGCAGAACTTCATGCAGTTGGCCCGACGACTGCTCGGTGTGCCGACCTCGCGCGGGGCGGTCGGCGTGCGCGGGCGGTACGGGGAGATCGACTACTGGACGCGGACCGTGCGGGTCGGCGCCTTCCCGATTTCCATCGACGCCGCCGAACTCGACGCGGCGGCCCGGCGCCGCGACATCCGGACCCGGGCCCGGGCGCTGCGCGCCGAACTGGGCAATCCGTCCAAGATCCTGCTCGGAGTGGATCGGCTGGACTACACCAAGGGCATCGATGTGCGGCTGCAGGCGTTCACCGAGCTTTTGGCCGATCACCGGGTCGACCCGGACGACACCGTGCTGATCCAGCTGGCCACCCCCAGCCGGGAGCGGGTCGACTCCTATCGGCTGCTGCGCGAGGAGATCGAACGTCAGGTCGGCGCCACCAACGGCGAGTTCGGCCGGGTGGCCCACCCGGTCATCTCCTATCTGCACCGTCCGGTGCCCCGCGACGAGCTGATCACCTTCTTCGTCGCCGCCGACGTGATGTTGGTGACCGCGTTGCGCGACGGGATGAACTTGGTGGCCAAGGAGTACGTGGCCTGCCGCAGCGATCTCGGCGGCGCCCTGGTGCTGTCCGAATTCACCGGTGCGGCAGCCGAATTGCATCAGGCCTATCTCGTGAACCCGCACGATCTGGTGGGGGTGAAGGACGCGATCTGCGCCGCCCTGAACCAGTCGCCGGCCGAGGGCCGGCTACGGATGCGGGCGCTGCGCCGCCAGGTGCTCACCCACGACGTCGACCTGTGGGCGCGGTCCTTCCTGGACTGCCTGGCCAGCACCCGGACCGGTACGCCGGATCAGACCGGCACGATGTAGTTGATCAGCCAGTGGCCGTCGACGCGGGTGAAGTCGACGCGCAACCGGCTGCCGTCGTACTGGGACTTCTTCGACTTGTCGGTGACGGTGCGGTTCATGAACACCAGCACCGAACCGGTGTCCCGGTGTGCGTCAAGGACTCCCGCGCCGGTGACGGTCACCTGGGTGACCAGCCGTCGTTCCCGGGCCGCCGGGATGATGTCGGTCTTGGCGCGCTCGGCGAACTCGGTGCGGTACGCCGGGGTGAGCAGCCCCTCGGCCTCGGTCATCGACGCCTCGACGGTCTGGTAGTCGAACCCGAACACCTTGGGCACGGCGTCAAAGGCCAACTGCCGCAACTGCGTCCTGCTCAGCTGCGCCGCCTCGGCGGTGCTCAGGTTGTAGTAGCCGGCGCCGGCGAAGCCGGCCAGCACCACCAGTGCGACGGCCACCACCAACACACCGGCGGTGGCGGCCACCGACCTCGCGCGGCCCATCAGTTGCCCCCGTCGGGATATTTGAGGTCGTAGCCGGTCATCACGCCGTCGGCGTCCTCGTGCACGATCACCCGCAGCCGGTAGGCCTGCGACGGTTTGTTGACCCCGTCGATGTCGGTCACCGTGACCCGGGCGGCCACCAGCACCGAGGCGTTGTCGGTCGCCTCGTCGATGTCTTCGAGCGCCGCGCCCTTGATCACCACCTCCGAGGTGGCATTGGTGTCGCGGAACAGCGCCTTGAGGTTGTCCACGTTGTTGGCCTGGTCCAGCTGGGCGCGCAGCGGCCCGCTGGTCGAGGTGACGAACCGGTTGACGCTGGCGTCGATGCTGTCGGGGGTGTAGCTGAACATGTTGACCACCACCTGAGTGGCGCCGTCGACGAACCGCTGCTGGCGGGCTGCGACCCGGTCGACGTCGCGCTGGTTGGCCGTCAGCAATGCCACCGCCGCGGTCAGCGCACCGGCCAGCGCGACGGCGAGCACCGCGGCCAGGGCCAGCACCCGCGCCCGGTTGGCCGGGCGTCGGCCCGTGCCGGAAGAGACGGTGACGGCCGAGGTCGCGGGTTCGTCGGCGACCGCGATCGGCTCGATCACCGTGGTCGCGGTACCGGCCGGGCCGGCCGCCCTCGATGCCCGGCGCCGCCTGCCGCCGGGTGGCTGGGTTTCGCTCATGCCGCGGTGGGCCCCAGCATCAGATCGACCCAGTTCTCCGCCGGGGCGGCTCCCTCGACACCGGCCGCGAAGATCCCGGTGCGGCCGTCGGCGTCGGTGAACCGGCCCTGGTTGTCGTAGCTGCGGTACTGCGGCCCGGCGGCCTGCGGCTGCTGCGCGTACGGCGGCACGTACTGGTCGGCCGGCGGCATGAACGGCCCGTTGGGCGCCGGCGGGTTGTCGTTGGGCGGAACCGGCAGCGGGAACGGCGCATTCGGCGCCGGGCCCGGACCGGATTGCACGCCGGGCGGCAGCTGGGTGACCGGCGGCCCCGGGTCGTAGTCCGCGCCGGGCGGGATCAGCGGGAACTTGTTGGGCGGCAGGATATTGCGGTCGTCGGTGACCGGCGTCGAGCCGTACGGGATCGGCGGACCGCGCCACGGGTTGGCGCCGATCGGGATGAAGCCCTTGGGATCCCGGCACAGTTGCACGGTCGGGGCGCGCTTGCCGGGGAACTCCATGCACGGGTAGTTGCGCGCTCCGCGCACCACGGTCGGGTCGTTCTGCGCGGCCTTGCAGTACATGTCGGTCGGCAGATCGCGCAGCGTCTCGTCGGCGGGGCTACGGATCGCCGTCGGCGGCAGGAACCCGACATTGCAGGTCGGCGGGTCGCCGAGGTCGATCTTGAAGTCCAGCTTGCCGCCCTCGTCGGCCGGCACGCCACCGGCGACGGTGTTCAGCGCCGCGATGAGCGCCGGGAAGATCACGAAGGCCTGCTCGATGGACTTGTGGTAGATCACCCCGATCCGGCCCAGGTTCGCCAGGTTGGCCGCGAGCATCGGGAAGTTCGGCCGGATACCGGTGAACGCGGTGTTGGCGGCGTCGGCCACCGACGGGGCGTTGGACAACAGGGTGCGCACCTGCGGGTCGGCGCCGCGCAGCTCGGTGGTGAACCGCGCCAGCCCGTCGGCGATCGCGCGGATGCTGTCGCCGCTGCGGATCTGGGCGTCCATCTGCGGGCCGGCCTGGTCGATCAGCGCGATCGTGGTGTCGGCGTCGGCATTGGCCGCGTCGACGAGTTGCCGCGACGACCGCAGCAGCCGGGCCAGTTCCGGGCCGGTGCCGTTGAACGCGGTGAAGGCCTCGGCCAGCAGCTCGTGCAGCCGGGAGTTGTTGATGGTGGACACCAGGGTGTCGGCCTCGCGCAGCATGCCGGCGATGTCCTGGCCGACCGCGGTGCGGTCGGTGCCGATCACCGCGCCGTCGGCCAGCCGCAGGTCCGACGGCGGCGTCCCCTCCGGCGGTACCAGGTCGATGTACTGCTCGCCGACCGCCGACACGCTCTTGACCGTGGCGGTGACGTTGCCGGGGACCGCGGTGTTGGTGTTCAGCCGCATCTGGGCGACCACGCCGGTGTCGGTCAGGCCGACCGATTCCACCCGGCCGACGGTGACGCCGCGGTAGGTGACGTTGGCGTTGCGGTAGATGCCGCCGCCGGTGACGAACTCGGCGCTGACCCGGTAGCTGCCCAGGCCGAGCTTGGCCGGGACGTGCAGGTAGGCCACCGCGATGGCCGTCACGGTGATCACCGTGACGGCGGCGAAGATCGCCAGCTGGATACGGGAGAACCGGTCGAGTTTCATCGGCCCGCCTCCTGGCCGGTCGCCGTGCCGGGCGGGATCTTGAACGGGTCGGCGGCCTGCCCGGACAGGTTGGCCGACGCCCCGATGACGAAGTCGGGGGCATTGAGGACCTCGGACAGGTGCGGCATGTTCGGGTCCAGGCCCGAGGTGGTGAACACGGTCTCACCGAGGCGGCGCAGCGTCAGGTCGAAGGTGACGAACACGTTGAGGTAGTCGCCGCGCACCGCCTGGCGCAGGTACTTGTAGTGGAACGGGAAGGTGGGCAGGAACGTCAGGTCCTTGATGAATTCCTCGGAGTTGTCGTTGAGTGCCTTCACCACCGGGTACAGGTCCTTCAGGTTCGCCCCGAAGTCGTCCTTGGTCTTGTCCAGCACGTCGGCGGCGACCACGCCGAGGGCGCCCAGCGCGGTGAACGCGTCGATGATCTCGCCGCGGTTGGTGTTGAGCACCTTCAGTGCGGCGGGCATCGACTCGATGGCCCGACCGAGGTTCTCGGAGTTGCGGGCCAGCGTGGCGGAGAACCGATCCAGGCCCCGGGTCGCGGCGATGATGTCGTCGGTGTGCCGGGCCAACGAGGCGGTCAGCTCCCTCAGCCGCGGGATCAGTTCGGCGAACCCGCCGGCCCGGCCGGCCACCGCGGCGTACGCCTCATCGGTGATGTCGGCCAGCCCGCCGAGGTTGCCCTTGCTGACCACCATGCCCAGCGAGGACAGCACCTCCTCGGTGGTCGGGTAGCGCCCGGTCCGGCTGACCGGGATGACGTCGCCCTGCTGCAGCCGGCGGTCCTCGGCGCCGGTGGCCGGTGCCGACAGCGCGACGTGCTGGGAGCCCAGCAGCGAGGTCTGGGCGACCTGCGCGGTGGCGTTGGCCGGCAAATTGACGTTGCTGTCCAGGGACAGCCGGACGGCGGCGTAGAAGCTGCCGTCGGGCCGCTGCCGGGCGGTCAGGCCCGAGACGCTGCCCACGGTGACGTCGTCGACGAGCACCGGCGAGTTCTGCGGCAGGGTCGCCACGTCGGGCAGTTCGACGGTGATGGTGAACGAGCCCGGCCCGTGGCCCTTGGTGCCGGGCATGTCCAGCGAGTTCAGGCCGCCGAACGAGCAGCCGCCGGCCACCAGCGCGACCGCGCCCAGCGCCGTCGCGCGCTTCACCAGCTTCGCGGTTCTCATCCGCCACCCCCCTGCGCGGGGGCGGCCGGGTCCGCGGCCGCCGGTGCCGCCGGTGCCGGTCCGGGCGCCGGGCCGGAGCCGACGACATAGGGCGGTCCGGGTGAGATCTGGCCGGGATTCTCCGCCGGCGGCAGCACCAGGTCGCCGAGGGTGGTTCCGGGCGGGATCACCGGCGGGGTGACGCCGGGAGAGGGCTGCCACTGCAGGTAGGGCACCGGCGTCTGGGCCTTCGCCTCGGTCTCCGGGGTGTCGTAGATGATCTGGCCCTTGTAGGCGGTGATGGTGTTGATCGGGTGGAAGGTCAACGGCGGGAAGTTCATGGTGATCCGGCGCAGCACCGGGGCCATCCGCTCCTGGCAGATCTCGGCGCGCCGGTAGTTGTCCGGGGTGGCGCCGACGTCGTAGGTGCCACCGCACATGAACTGCACCGGGTTGGCGAAGTTCGGCAGCGACAGCAACCCCGCCACCGTGCCCTGCGCGGGGTTGTAGATGTTGTAGAAGTTGGCCAGGCCGTTGGGCGTGACGTGCAGCACCTGCTCGATGTCGTCGGACTGGTTGGACAGCACGGTGGTGAAGTCGGTGAGCTTGTTGACGGTGCCGATCAGAGCGTCGTTGTTGTTCTTGAGGAAACCCCGCACATCGGTGAGCGCGGTATTCAGCGTGGCCAGCGTGGAGTCCAGGCCGGTCGAGCTGTCGGCGAGCACCTGGGACACCGAGGCGACGTGACCGGTGAACTGCACCAACTGCTCGTTGCTGGACGACAGTGCGTTGACCAGCACCTGCAGGTTGCGGATGGTGCCGAACAGGTCGGTGCGGGAGTCACCGAGGCGGCCGGCGGTGCGGGACAATTCGGTCAGCGCGTTGCGGAACGAGTCCCCGTTGCCGTCGAAGGTGTCGGCGGCCTGGTTGATGAAGCCGGTCAGCGGGCCGGCGACGCCGCCGGCGCCCGGGCCGAGTTCGGCGGACAGCTTCGTCAGCTCGCGCTTGACCTCGTCCCATTCCACCGGGACCCCGGTGCGGCCCAGGTCCAGGGTGCTGCCGGCGGCCAGCTCCGGGCCGCCGTCATAGGCCGGGCCGAGCTGGATGAACCGGGCCGCCACCAGGTTCGGCGACACGATCAGCGCGTTGGCGTCGGCGGGCAGTTTCACCGCGTCGTCGATCGACATGGTGACCTTGACGTCGGTGGCGCGCGGTTCGATTGAGTCGATTCTGCCGACCGGGACGCCCACCACCCGGACCTCGTCGCCCGGGTAGAGCCCGACGGCGGAGGTGAACAGGCCGGTGATCTTGTACCTGCCGCGGCCGGGCCACAGCAGCACCAGCCCGGCCACCAGCACCACCACGAGTGCGGCGATCAGGCCCAGGCGCATCCCCCGGGTGCGTAGCAGTGCGGTCATGGCGACTTCGGCCTCACGATCAGCCGTTCCCCGATCAGGCCCTTGAGGTAGTCCGACAGGCTGGCCGGCAGTTTGCCGGGCTGGAAGTACGCGTCGAGCAGCATTTCGCTCATGGTGGCCGGCGGCAGGCCGTAGAGGTTGATCTGGAAGCCCGGTCCGGAACCGACCACCTCGCCCAGCGCCGTCGCGTACGGCGGCAGCCGCTTGAGGGCCTCGCTGATGTAGTCGCGCCGCTCGTTGAGGTTGTCCAGCACCTTGTTCAGGTTGGTCAGGGCGGGCCCGAACTCGCGTTGGTTGTCCGCGACGAACCCGGACAGCTGCACCGACACGTCGTCGATGCCGGCGATGAGCTGGCTCAGCGCCGCGCGGCGCGCGTCCAGCGCGGCGAACAGCTGGTTGCCGTCGAGCACCAGCTGGTTGACCTGACCGGCCCGGTTGGCCAGCGTCTTGGTGACCGACTGGGCGTGCCGGAGCAGCTCACCGAGCGCCTCGTCGCGGGCGTTGAGGGTGCGCGAGAGTCCGGCGACGCCGTCCAGCGCGCCGCGCAGCGACGGGGTGGCGTCGCGCATGGTGTCGGTCAGCGTCGCCAGCGCCTCGGTGAACTTCGCCTTGTCCAGCGCCCCGACGTTGCCGCCGAGGTCCTGCAGCGCGGTGTTGAGGGTGTAGGGCGTGGTGGTCCGCTCCAGCGGGATGACGTCGGCGCTGCCGGATCCCATCGGGGTGATGTCCAGGGACTTCTCGCCCAGGACGGTGTTGGTCTTGATCGACGCCAGGGACTGGTCGCCGACCCGGATCTTGCGGTCGACGGTGAAGCTCACCCGGGCCGCGGTGCCGGCCAGCGCGATGGATCCGACGGAGCCGACCTTGATTCCGGACACGTTCACGTCGTTGCCGGACGCGATGCCGGCGGCGTCGGCGAAGTACGCCTGATACACCTTGCCCTGCGGCCAGAACGGCAGCCCGGTGTACCCGAAGGCGACCAGGATCAGGCACACCACCAGGGTGATGCCGAAAATTCCGGTACGCAGCGGGTTGGGTTCGCGGCGATCATTCGGGGGCAGGAGCGCACCTCCCCTTGGACGGGTCGGCCGGACCACCGAACGGGATCAGAATGTCGCTGCCGGCCGGGCCGTTGATCTTGATCCGGATGGAGCAGTAGTAGATGTTGAAGAACGAGCCGTAGGCACCGAGCCCGTTGAGCCGCAGGTAGTTCTCCGGCAACCGCTCGACGACGCCGTTGACGTCCTCCTTGCGCGCGTCGAGTTTGCCGGCCAGCGGGCGCAGGTTCTCCAGCACGCCCTGCAGCGGCCGACGGCCATTTTGCAGCATGGTGGTCAGGCCGGCTTCGGCGGTGGCCAGCGGGGCGATCGCCCCGGCGATCGGGTCACGGCTCGTGGCCAGTCCGCTGATCAGCTGCTGCAGTTGGTCGACGGTGGCGTCGAACTGGGCGCTGCGGGCGTCGACGGTGCCGAGCACGGTGTTGAGGTTGGTGATCACGTCACCGATCAGCTGGTCCTGGCGGGCCAGTTCCCCGGTGAACGAGCCGGTGTTGGCCAGCATCTCCGAGAGCGCCCCGCCCTGGCCCTGCAGCAGTTCCAGCATGGCGCCGGAGATGGCGTTGATCTTGTCGCCGTCGAGACCCTTGAGTACCGGGCGCAGGCCGCCGAGCAGGGCGTCGAGATCCAGTGCGGGTTCGGTGTTGTTGATCCAGCCGCCGGGCGGCAACTTCACCAGATCGCCTGCGCCGGAACTGATCTGCAGGAAACGGTCGCCGACCAGGTTCTGGTAGCGGATGGCGGCCTTGGTGGAGGTGTAGAGCTGGTAGCGCTTGTCGACGTCGAAGGTGACGTCGACGCTGTTGTCGTCGGCGAGCTTCACACTCTTGACGGTGCCTACCGGCACGCCGGCGATCCGGACGTCCTGACCGGACTTGAGCCGGGAGGCGCTGGCGAACTTGGCGTGGTAGGTGGTGCCGGTGGAGAACTTGAATTCGCCGAACACCACCACCAGGCCGGCGGCCACCAGCAGCATGGCGACGGTAAAGACAGACACCTTGATCAGGGTTGCGCGCTGGTTCATCAGTACCGGTCCCGTTCCGCGAACGCACCGTTGAACAGGAACTGCAGCGTCGACGGCGCGTCGACCTGCACTTCGGTGTTCGGTTGGAACGGCACGTAGGCATTGTCGGTGACCAGGAACGGCGCCCGCCACCAGGAACCGCCGAACTGTTTGCTGGGAATGTTGGGCAGGCCGCGGCAGTTGGGGCCGCCGGAGGCGTTGACCAGGGGCAGGCTCTCCGGGTACGTGTACGCGGGCACACCCGGGATGAAGCTCGACGACACGAACAGGCCCGGCCGGATACCACCGATGATCGGCGCGAACCGGTCGACGGCCATCGCGGTGCCCTTGAGAATGCAGCCGACCTCCGGCGAGTAGTCGCCGAGCACCTTGGTCAGCGCCCGCGAGCGCTGCATGGCCGCGATGTAGTCGGCTGCCGCCGGGGCGAGGGTGTCGTGGGCGTTGTTGGCCAGCCCGGTGGCCGCCAGCAGCGTCCGGTTGAGGTTGCGCTGCTGGCTGACGATGGTGGCGCTGATGGTCGGCACGTTGTCGAACACCGTCGACAGGTCCGGTGCGGCGTCGCCGTAGATGTTGGTCAGCGTCGCGGCCTTGACCACGTCGTCTTCCAGCGTCGGCAGCTTCGGGTTGAGCTTGCCCAGGTAGGAGTTCAGGCCGGCCAGGGTGGCGCCCAGGTTGTCCCCGTTGCCGCGCAGCCCCTCGGCCAGGGCCGTCACCGTGCCGTTGAGCTGCACCGGGTCGAGCTTGAGTAGCAGGTCGTTCAGCGTCTGGAACAGGGTGTTGACCTCGAGTTGCACCGCCGACGCGCGCACCGTGGTGCCGGGGGCCATGGCGCCGCCGACGGCGACGTCCGGCGCGATGAACTCCACCGACTTGGCGCCGAAGATGGTGTTGCCGGCGATCTGCACCCCGGCGTTGGCCGGCACGTGGGCCAGCTGCGCGGAGTCGATGGCCAGCCGCAGCCGGGCCTGCTCGCCGTCGTACTCAATGTCCTTGACCTTGCCGATCTGGATGCCGCGGTACTTGACCTTGGCGTCGGTCTCCATCACCAGGCCGGCGCGCGGGGAGAGCACGGTGACGGCGTCGGTCCGGCTGAACGCCTCGGTGTAGGACAGGTAGGTGATGCCGATCGCAGCGACCAGGATGGCGGCCAGCACCGCACCGGCCAGCCGGACGGCCACGATGTGCGGCATTGCGCCGCGCTTGCGGTGTGCGTGCCCGGCCATCGGATCAGCCGGCCAGGTTGAAGTTGCCGGACCCGCCGTAGACGGCGAGTGAGATGAGCAGGGTGATGACCACGACCACCACCAGCGAGGTGCGCACCGCCTTGCCGACGGCGATGCCGACGCCGACCGGGCCGCCGGAGGCGTTGTACCCGTAGTAGGTGTGCACCAGCATCACCGCCAGCGACATGACGATCGCCTGCAGGAACGACCACAGCAGGTCGGTGGAGATCAGGAAGGTGTTGAAGTAGTGGTCGTACAGGCCCGAGGACTAGTTGTTGATGAATACCGTGGTGAACCGGGCGGCGAAGAACGAGGCCAGCACCGACAGTGAGTACAGCGGGATGATGGCGATCAGGCCGGCCATCAGCCGGGTCGACACCAGGTAGGACACCGCGTGCACGGCCATCGCCTCGACGGCGTCGATCTCCTCGGCCACCCGCATGGCGCCCAGCTGCGCGGTGGTACCCGCCCCGATGGTGGCGGCCAGCGCGATGCCGGCGACCACCGGGGCGACGATGCGCACGTTGAGGAAGGCCGACAGGAAGCCGGTCAGCGCCTCGATGCCGATATTGCCCAGGGAGGCGAAGCCCTGCACGGCGATCACGCCGCCGGAGGCCAGGGTCAGGAACGCGGCCACCCCGACGGTGCCGCCGATGATGGCCAGCGCCCCGGTGCCCATGGTCATCTCGGCGATCAGCCGGATGGTTTCGCGGCGGTATCGGGTCAGCGCGTTGGGGACGTACCGGAAGGTCTCGCCGTAGAACAGGGCCTGCTCGCCGAAGCTGTCGTACCCGCGCGGCAGCCAGGCCAGCGCGCGCCGCAGCTTCAGCGTCGCGTCGAAGTCGCCGAAGGTACTCATCGCGCCAGCACCCGCACACCGATGGCGGTCATGATGACGTTGATGACGAACAGGCAGATGAAGGCGTAGACCACGGTCTCGTTGACGGCATTGCCCACGCCCTTGGGCCCGCCCTGCACGGTCAGGCCCCGGTAGCAGCCGACCAGCCCGGCCACCATGCCGAACAGCAGCGCCTTGACCTCCGCGAGCACCAGCTCGCCGAGGCCGGTCAGGATGGTCAGGCCGTTGATGAACGATCCCGGATTGACGCCCTGCAGGAACACCGAGAAGACGTAGCCGCCGGCCAGGCCGATCGCGCAGACCAGCCCGTTGAGCAACAGCGCGACGAAGGTCGACGCCAGCACGCGGGGCACCACCAGCCGGTGGATCGGGTTGATGCCCAGCACCCGCATGGCGTCGATTTCCTCGCGGATGGTGCGCGCACCCAGGTCCGCGCAGATGGCCGTGGCGCCGGCGCCGGCGACCACCAGCACGGTGACCACCGGGCCCAGCTGGGTGATGGTGCCGAATGCTGTGCCCGCGCCGGACAGGTCCGCCGCGCCGATCTCCCGCAGCAGGATGTTGAGGGTGAAGGCGACCAGCACGGTGAACGGGATCGCCACCAGCAGCGTCGGGACCAGGGAAACCCGGGCGATCATCCAGGTCTGGTCGAGGAACTCCCGGAAATGGAAGGGCCGGCGAAAGGTCTCACGCAGCGTCTCCAGGGACATCTCCATGAAGCCGCCCACGGCCCGCGCCGGGACGGTCAGCTGTTCGAGCAACCTCGCCATCCCTTCTCGGACCCGGCAGCTACCTTCGCCCCCGTCGAGCGGAGCCTCCGTGAGCGGATCATACTAACCAGCCGTACTTTCCGAAGTCAAAGCACTCAAAATTAGTGGCCTACCGACATATTTGTCCAGTTCACGACGTGAAATAGCTCCTGATTAGAACACGTTCCATGGCGCTGCGCCAGCGGCCCGAAACGCGCTGCCGACTCACTCCTCCAGCAGCCCCATTACCGAGAAGCAATCCGCCGGATCGTGTTCAGCAAAGTAGTCGGCGAATGCCCCGGCGAGTTCCCCGGGAGCCCAGCCGCTACCGGCGGCGGCGAACCGCCCGGCCACCGTCGGGGCGGCGATCATCGCGACCTGCGGCCCGTAGACCACGAACAGCTGCGCGTTAACGGCATCGGAGGCCGGCGAGGCTAGATAGCGGACGAGTTCCACGACGTGTTCGGGGGACAGCGGGTCGAGCTCACCGGCGGGCAGGTCCGGTTCCTCGCCGAACACGTCGGCGGTCATCGCGGTGCGCGCCCGCGGCGCGATGGCGTTGGCCCGCACCCCGTAGCGACTCAGGCCGCGGGCCGCCGACAGGGTCAGCGCGGTGATGCCCGCCTTGGCGGCGGCGTAGTTGGCCTGGCCGGGCGGGCCGGCCATCGCCGCCTCCGAGGAGGTGTTGATCAGCCGGCCGTACACGCCACCGTCGGTCTTGGCCTTGTCCCGCCAGTAGGTCGCGGCATTGCGGGTCAGCAGGAAATGCCCGCGCAGGTGCACCGCGATCACCGCGTCGAAGTCCTCGTCGGACATGTTGAACAGCATCCGGTCCCGGGTGATACCGGCGTTGTTGACCACGATGTTCAGCCCACCGAGCCGGTCGGCGGTGGCCACCAGCTCGTCGGCGGTGGCGCGCTGGGAGATGTCCCCGGCCACGGCCACCCCGGTGGCACCGGCGGCGGCGATCTCGGCCAGCACGTCGGAGGCGTCCAGCGCTCCGGCCATGTCGTTGACGACGACGGTCGCGCCGGAGGCGGCCAACCCGATCGCCTCGGCACGGCCCAAGCCGGCTGCGGCGCCGGTGACGACGGCGACCCGGCCCGACAGATCAGCGGTAGAACTCATTTACGAATACCTCTAGTCTTCTCGGCTCTAGTCTTGGCGGCTCAGGGCGGCGCGGGGGCAGTCGGCGATGGCCCGCTCGGCGCGTTCCTCCGCGTCGGCCGGCACCGGGTCGATCAGCACCACCGCGTAGTCGTCGTCGTCGAGTTCGAACAGGTCCGGTGCGATACCCACGCAGATCGCATTACCCTCGCAGCGATCACGGTCGACGTGCACACGCATGACAGAACTCCTTCCACTGGACCGGCGGCAACCCGCGGTGTGTCTAGACGCCTCAGACTAGAACGTGTTACAACCTGGGGGAAGTTCGGGCGCCCGATTCGACGTGGGCGGACCCGAGACAGCGACGAGGCAAGGACGCAACGGATGCGGATCGGCTACACCCCCGAGCAGGAAGAATTGCGGCGCGAGCTGCGCGCATACTTCACCAGACTGATGACCCCCGAGCGGGCCGAGGCGCTGGCGTCGGGCGACGGGGAGATGGGCCGCGGAAACGTCTATCGCGAGACGGTCGCCCAGATGGGGCGCGACGGCTACCTGACGCTGAACTGGCCGACCCAGTACGGCGGCGCCGGCCGTGACCCGATGGACGCGCTGATCTTCACCGACGAGGCGGCCATCGCAGCAGTCCCGGTGCCGTTTCTGACCATCAACTCCGTCGCGCCGACCATCATGGCGTTCGGCACCGAAGACCAGAAGAAGTTCTTCCTGCCCCGCATCGCCGCCGGCGATCTGCACTTCTCCATCGGCTACTCCGAACCCGAGGCCGGGACCGACCTGGCGTCGCTGCGCACCGCCGCGGTCCGCGACGGCGACGACTACGTGATCAACGGGCAGAAGATGTGGACCTCGCTGATCGCCTACGCCGACTACGTGTGGCTGGCGGTGCGCACCAACCCCGAAGCCAAGAAACACCGCGGGATCTCCATGCTGATCGTGCCGACGACCGCCGAGGGCTTCTCCTGGACCCCGGTGCACACCATGAGCGGGGTGGACACCTCGGCCACCTACTACTCCGACGTGCGGGTGCCGACCTCGGCGCTGGTCGGCGAGGAGAACGGCGGCTGGAAGCTGGTCACCAACCAGCTCAATCACGAACGGGTGGCGCTGGTTTCGGCGCAGCCGATCTACGTGGCACTCGACGGGGTGCGCGAATGGGCGCAAAACACCCGCGACGCCCGGGGCAACCGGGTGATCGACTCCGAATGGGTGCAGCTGAACCTGGCGCGGGTGCACGCCAAGGCCGAGGTGCTCAAGCTGATCAACTGGGAACTGGCCTCGGCGGCGGGCTCCCCGTCGCCCGCCGACGCGTCGGCGGCCAAGGTGTTCGGCACCGAACTGGCCACCGAGGCCTACCGGCTGCTGATGGAAGTGCTCGGCAGTTCGGCCACCCTGCGCACCGGCACCCCCGGCGCCCTGCTGCGCGGCCGCATCGAGCGTATGCACCGCTCCGCGCTGATCCTGACCTTCGGCGGCGGCACCAACGAAATTCAGCGCGACATCATCGGCATGGTCGCACTCGGTCTCCCCCGAGCCAACCGGTAACCCGAAAGGCCAACGATACCCATGGATTTCACCACCTCCGAAGCGGCCACCGATCTGGGCGGGCTGGTCGCCACCATCACCGAATCGGTGTGCACCAACGAACACCAGCGTGAGCTCGACCGGGCCGGCCAGCGTTTCGACCGCGCCCTGTGGGACAAGCTGATCACCGCCGACGTGCTCTCGGCCGCCGCGCCGGAGAGCATCGGCGGCGGCGGTTACGGCATCGAGGAAGCCGCCGCGATCGCCACCGCGCTGGGCCGCCAGCTGGCCGCGGTCCCCTACCTGGAATCGGTACTGCTGGCCGCCGGCGCCATCGCCGAATTCGGTTCGCCCGCACTGGCCGCCGAGTGGGCGGCCCCGGCCGTCGCCGGGACGAAGATCCTCACCGTCGCGCTCACGCCCGAGATGGGCGCCGGCCCGGTACGGGCCGCCACCGGCGACGACGGTGTGCTGCTGACCGGAACCCGCACCCAGGTCAACTACGCCCGGGTCGCCGACGCGATCCTGGTGCCCGCCGAAACCGATTCCGGGACAGCCGTTTATCTCGTCGACGCCGATGCGCCCGGACTGACGGTCACCCCGCTGGACACCACCGGCAAGGGCAACGTTGCGCACCTGAAGCTCGACGGCGTGTCCGTCGGCGCCGACCGGCGCCTCGGCGACGGCGCCCTCGACTGGCTGCGCGCCCGGACCCTGTTGGGCTACAGCGCCTATCAGCTCGGGGTGCTGGAGCGGGCGCTGGAGCTCACCGCGTCCTATGCCGCCGAGCGCGAGCAGTTCGACCGGCCCATCGGCAGCTTCCAGGCCGTCGCCCAGCGCCTCGCCGACGGCTACATCGACGTCAAGGGTCTGCGCCTGACGCTGACCCAGGCCGTCTACAGCACCGCCGATGTCGACATCGCCTCGGCGGCCTTCTGGGCCGCCGAGGCCGGGCACCGGGTCGCCCACACCGCGGTGCACGTGCACGGCGGCGTCGGGATCGACGAGGACCATCCGATCCACCGGTACTTCCTGTTCGCCAAGCAAACCGAGTTCGGTCTGGGCGGTGCGACCGGGCAGCTGCTGGCCATCGGCCGCGAACTGGCGGACACCCCGGTGTAACCGGTGACCGTCACCCGACTGCTGGAACCACTGGCCGACGTCGACGACGCCGGAATCTACTGGGCCGTCGATTCGGGTGCGGTGTCCTTCGTCAGTTGGCGCAACCACATTCGCGACGGGGCCGCGCTGGCCGCGGCGCTGCGGTCCCGGCTGGACCCCGCCCGACCCCCGCACGTCGGGATCCTGGCCGGCAACACCGAGTTCTTCTCCCGGGTGCTGGTGGCCGCCGCACTGTCGGGGATCGTGCCCGTCGGGCTGAACCCGACCCGCCGCGGCGCGGCCCTGCAGCGCGACGTCGACCACGCCGACTGCCAGTTCGTCCTGGCCGATCACAGTGACCCAGAGTCCGGCATCGGGTCCATCGATGTGGAATCAGCCGAATTCGCCGCGGAACTGGACACCCACCGCGGCGCGCCGGTGGTGTTCGGCGACCCCGATCCCGACGACCTGTTCATCCTGATTTTCACCTCCGGCACCAGCGGTGACCCCAAGGCAGTGCGCTGCACCCACGAGAAGGTGGCGGTGCCCGGGGTGATGCTGGCACAGCGGTTCGACCTGGGCCGCGCCGACGTCTGCTATCTGTCCATGCCGCTGTTCCACTCCAACGCCATCATGGCCGGCTGGGCCCCCGCGGTCGCCGCCGGCGCATCCGTCGCGTTGCGCCGGAAGTTCTCCGCGTCGGGCTTCCTGCCCGATGTCCGCCGGTTCGGCGCGACCTACGCCAACTACGTCGGCAAGCCGCTGTCCTACATCCTGGCCACCTCCGAGGCCCCCGACGACGCCGACAACCCGCTGCGGATCGTGTACGGAAACGAGGGTGCGGCAAGGGATCTGGACCGTTTCGCGGCCCGGTTCGCGGTCACCGTCGTCGACGGTTTCGGGTCCAGCGAGGGCGGGGTGTCCATCGCCCGCACACCGGACACCCCGGTCGGCGCGCTCGGGCCACTGCCCGAGGGCATCGACATCGTCGAGCCGGACACCGGCGCGTCGTGCCCGCCCGGCGTGGTCGGCGAGCTGGTCAACACCGCCGGCGCGGGCCAGTTCCGCGGCTACTACAACGATCCCGGCGCCGACGCCGCCCGGATGGCCGGCGGCGTGTACCACACCGGCGACCTGGCGTACCGGGACGACGACGGGTACGCGTACTTCGCCGGGCGGCTCGGCGACTGGTTGCGGGTCGACGGCGAGAACCTGGGGACCGCCCCCATCGAGGCCGTCCTGCTGCGCTATCCGGGGCTCACCGAGGTCGCCGTCTACCCGATACCCGATCCGCTGGTCGGCGATCAGGTGATGGCCGCGCTGGTGCCGGCCGAACCCACCGCCTTCGACCTCGCGGACTTCACCGAATTCCTCTCCACACAACCCGATCTCGGCCCGAAGCAGTGGCCGCGCTACGTCCGGATCTCGGCAGGACTGCCGCGAACCGAGACCTTCAAGATCCTCAAGCGCGAACTGTCCGCCGAAGCCACCGATTGCGCAGACCCGGTCCACCGGATACCGCGCCCATGACCGGACGGCCGCGGCTCGCGGAACTCGGTTCGGACCCGGGATCGGTACTGACCGTCCTCCGGTACTTCGATGCCCTGGCCGACGGCGGCCGTGGCACCGAGGACATCCTCGCCGCCGTCGCCGAACTCGCGGGCTGTCCGGTGGTGGTGGATGCCGGAATCGCGCGGTTGGAACGCCGCAGTCCCGCCCACCCACTCGACGAACTCGTCGCCGACCGGCTGAGCCGCCTGCTGGCGCGCCGCGCCGCGGTACCGCATCTCGGCGACCCGGCACTGGTCGAGGTCGTCATCTCCGGCAAGGAGGACCGGGTGGACCGGGGTCGAGCCATCCGGCTGCTCGGCTTCGACGAATCCCGGGACGTTCGGGTGCTGGCAGTCTCGGCCGATGTGCGGGCGACCCTCCGTCTGGTCCTCGGTGCGCTGTCCGGCGGACGCGTCGCCACCGCGACGCTCGGCCGCACGGTCGCGGTGTTATACCAAGGCGGTCCGGCGGCCCGGCCGCTCGGCGACGCCATCGAGGCGGCGATTGCCACCGCCTATCCGGCCCCGCGGACGCGTCCCGGTGATCGTGGTTCGTGGGTGGGGATCGGTTCGGAGACAGGGATTTTTGCTGCGCCGAAGTCCTGGAGCGAGGCGCTGGGAGCGCTGCGGTTCGCCTCCTCGACCGGCTATGGCCGCCACGTCATCGCCTACGAACGGCTCGGCGTGCTGGAGCTGTTGGCGCGGTTGCCGGCCGAGCGGATCGCCGCCAACCGCGACATCGCCCGGATAAACGAGATCGCCGCCACCGGCGCCGGGGCGCTGGACGTCAGCACCGTCGAGGCGTTCTGCGTGTTCGGGACGCTGCGCCGCACCGCCGAGGAAATGCACGTGCACCACAGCACCGTGGCGGCCCGGCTGGCGCACCTGAGCGAGCGGATGGGCTGGGACTTCGACGATCCGATGGACCGGTTCACCGCCACCCTGACGCTGATGGTCCGTCGCATCTCGCTGTCCGCGGCTGCGCTGGCCGCCGACGATTTGCCGTGACCACCCGACATCCGTCGGTCCCCGACCGTCATTCCGGCGACTCCCGTCGGCTGCGGCGGGCACCCGGCCCCGCCGATGATGGTCGGGAGGTTCGCCCAGCCCCCGCGAACCGCCGACACCAACCACACGAGATCAAGGGAGTCCGCACGTGGCGATCATCGACCCCACCCAGACCTGGGTGCCCGTGGAGGAACGACTGGCCCGGACCACCGATGCGCGGCACCGCCAGATGCTCGGCATCGTCATCGAGCATATGAAGGCCGAGGCCGAGCCGGAGATGGAGCGGCTCATGGCGACGCTGAGCCCGAACCCCGAGTACCACTTCTGGTTCGCCGGCACCGATCTGGGGCCCAAAACCACCGAGGGCGTCCGTGCGTACTACACGGCGTTCGTGGACAGCGGCGCCAATGTGCTGGTGTTCGAGATCGATCGGATCGCGGTCGACGACGATGTGGTGATGACCGAGGGCTGGATGAAGATGATCTACCCGGGTGCGGCCGCGCAGGGCATCGGCATCGACGTCGACGACCCCGACGCCGCATACCTGGTGTTGTTCCGGCAACTGATCGTCTGGCCGATCGACGCCGACGGGCTGATCGTCGGCGAGGACGCCTACCAGACCGGGCCGGTCAGCGTCACCAAGCTCAGCCACGACGAGTTGCCGCAGAAGTACCTCGACCAGATCGCCAGCAAAGCCGCCGCAACCGCCGATGCCTGAGCAACGCCGTGATATCGCGACCATGCTGCTGGACCGCCTGGGCGATCAGCGGCTCGGGCTGCGAACCCGGGAGCGGGCCTGGACCTGGGACGAGGTGGTCCGCGAGTCGGCGGCCCGCGGTGCACTGGCGCAGAGCCTGCGCCGCGAGGGACCGTTCCACATCGGGGTGCTGCTGCCCAATGTGGCCGACTACCCGCTGTGGCTCGGCGCGGCGGCGCTGGCCGGGGCCACCGTCGTCGGTATCAATCCGACCCGCGGCAACGCCGAGATGGCCGCCGAGATCGCCCACACCGACTGCCAGCTGATCGTCACCGACGCCGCCGGCCGGGCCCGGCTGGCCGGGCTGGACCTGGACCTGGACCTGGGTGCCGACCGGTTCCTGGTGGTCGACGAGGAGCCCTACCGCGACGCGGTGGCCGCCCACCGCGTCGCGCCCGCCGTCGCGCCCGGGGTGGGGCCGGGCACGCTGATGCTGCTGCTGTTCACCTCGGGCACCACCGGGGCGTCCAAGGCGGTGCGGTGCAGCCAGGGGCGGCTCGCCGCCATCGCCTACGCCGCCACCGAGAAGTTCGGGCACGTCCGCGACGATGTCGACTACTGCTGCATGCCGCTGTTCCACGGCAACGCCATCATGGCGCTGTGGGCCCCGGCGCTGGCCAACGGTGCCGCGGTGTGCCTGACGCCGTCGTTCTCGGCATCCGGATTTCTGTCCGACGTAAGGTTTTTCGGCGCCACGTATTTCACCTACGTCGGCAAGGCGCTGGGCTATCTGCTGGCCACCCCCGAGCGTCCCGACGACGCGGACAATCCGCTCAACCGCGGCTTCGGCACCGAGGCGTCCCCGGAGGACCAGGCCGAGTTCGCCCGTCGGTTCGGCGCGAGACTGTTTGAGGGCTACGGGTCCAGCGAGGGCGGTGCGGTGGCGACCCCCGACCCGCAGGCGCCGCCGGGGGCGCTGGGCCGCCCCGCACACGACGACGTGGCGATCGTCGATCCCGCCACCTGCCGGGACTGCCCGCGCGCGGTGACCGATGCCCACGGCCGGGTGAGAAACCCCGACGAGGCGATCGGCGAGATCGTCGACAAGCGCGGTTCCTCGGGCTTCGAGGGCTACTACCGCAACGACGAGGCCGACGCCGACCGGGTGCGCAACGGCTGGTACTGGAGCGGCGACCTCGGCTATGTCGATGAGGCCGGGTTCCTGTACTTCGCCGGCCGCCGCGGCGACTGGATCCGGGTGGACGGGGAGAACATCTCGGCGCTGGTCATCGAGCGGGTGCTGCGGCGCCATCGCGAGGTGGTGGCCGCCGGGGTGTACGGGGTGCCCGACCCGCGCTCGGGGGACCAGGTGATGGCAGCCCTGGAGGTGACCGACCCCGACGCCTTCGACATCGGTGCCTTCGCGGACTACCTGGTGACCCAGGACGACCTGGGCGCCAAGGGAATTCCGCGGTTCATCAGGCTGTCCCGGCGGCTTCCGGTCACCGGTTCGAACAAGGTGCTCAAGCGCGACCTGCAGGCGCAGCGCTGGCACACACAGGATCCGGTGTATCGGTGGGTGGGCCGCGGACATCCGACCTACCATCGGATGAGCGGGACCGACTGCACCGACCTCGACGCCGAATTCACCCGCCACGGCCGGGTTCACCACGGAAAGAACAGCGATGCCTGATTGGGATGAAGAGACCGATGTGCTGGTGGCCGGTTCCGGCGCGGGCGGGGTCACCGGTGCCTACACCGCCGCCCGGGAGGGCCTGTCGGTCATCCTGGTCGAGGCCACCGACCGGTTCGGCGGCACCACGGCGTACTCCGCCGGTGGCGGCATGTGGTTCCCGGTCAACCCGGTACTGGTGCGCGCCGGCACCGACGACACCGTCGAGGATGCGCTGGAGTACTACCGCGCCGTCGTCGGTGACCGCACCCCGGCCGACCTGCAGGAGACCTACGTGCGCGCCGGCGCGCCGCTGATCGCCTATCTGGAGGACGACGAGCAACTCAAGTTCCAATTGCTGCCCTGGCCGGACTATTTCGGCGCCGCGCCCAAGGCCCGCGGCGACGGCATGCGCCACATCTCGGCCAAACCGCTGCGGGTCTCGGCGGCCCCGGACCTGCGGGAGCTGGTACGCGGGCCGCTGGACGTCGACCGGCTCGGCGCCGCAGTGCCCGAGAACTACTTCGTCGGCGGCCGAGCGCTGATCGCCCGATTCCTGCTGGCTGCCCGGGCGTACCCGGGGTTCTCGGCGCGCCTGGACACCGCGCTGGTGGAGCTGGTGGTCGAGGATCACCGGGTGATCGGCGCCGTCGTCGAGCACGCGGGGATGCGCCGCGCGATCCGGACGCGCCGCGGTGTGCTGCTGGCCGCCGGTGGCTTCGAGCGCAACGACGAGCTGCGGGAGCGGTTCGGGGTGCCAGGCTCCTCCCGGGACACCATGGGGCCGTGGGGGAATCAGGGTCTTGCACATCTGGCCGGGATGGCAGCCGGGGCCGACACCGACCTGATGGACCAGGCCTGGTGGTCGCCGGGGCTGACCCATCCCGACGGCCGGTCGGCGTTCGCGCTGTGGTTTGTCGGCGGCATCTTCGTCGACGACGACGGGCGCCGGTTCGCCAACGAGTCCGCGGCCTACGACCGGTTGGGCCGCGCGGTGCTCGCGGCGATCGACGACGGTTCGGTGACGCTGCCGTACTGGATGGTCTACGACTCCTCCGGGGACAACGCGGCCGGTGTTCCGCCGGTCAAAGCCACCAACGTGTCGATGGTCGATCCGCAGCGCTACATCGACGCGGGCTTGTGGGTCACCGCGGACACGCTGGCGGAGCTTGCCGGGAAAATCGGTGTGCCACCGGCGAATCTGGTGGAGACCGTGGCCCGGTTCAACGAGTTCGCCGCCCGCGGTGTCGACGAGGATTTCGGCCGCGGCGACGAACCGTATGACCGGGCGTTCTCCGGCGGCGCGGCGCCGCTGTACCCGATTGAGCAGCCGCCGTTTCACGCCGCGGCGTTCGGGGTGTCCGACCTGGGCACCAAGGGCGGTCTGCGCACCGACACCGCAGGCCGGGTACTCGACACCGACGGTGCCGTCATCGCCGGTCTGTACGCCGCCGGCAACACCATGGCCGCGCCGAGTGGCACCGTCTATCCCGGTGGCGGCAATCCGATCGGCACCTCCATGGTCTTCTCCCACCTGGCGGCAATGGATATGGCGAACGGAACGAGGCGATGACCGGCATCCGCGAGATCGACACCGGAACACCGCCGACCCGCTACGCCCGGGGCTGGCACTGCCTCGGGTTGGCCGACGACTTCCGCGACGGCACACCGCATCCCATCAACGCGTTCGGCACCAAGCTGGTCGTGTTCGCCGACAGCAACGGCCAGGTGCACGTGCTGGACGGCTATTGCCGGCACATGGGCGGCGACCTATCCCAGGGCACTATCAAGGGCGACGAGGTGGCCTGCCCGTTCCACGACTGGCGCTGGGGCGGCGACGGCAAGTGCAAACTCGTCCCCTACGCCAAGCGCACCCCGCGACTGGCCCGCACCCGCAGCTGGGGAACCACCGAGGTCAACGGGCAGCTGCTGGTGTGGCACGACCCCGAGGGGTCCACCCCGGAACCGGAACTCACCCCGCCGACCATCGACGGCTACGCCGAGGGCCGCTGGACGCCGTGGCAATGGAATTCGGTGCTCATCGAGGGGTCGAACTGCCGCGAGATCGTCGACAACAACGTCGACATGGCGCACTTCTTCTACATCCACCACGCCTACCCGACGTACTTCAAGAACGTCATCGAGGGCCACACCGCCAGCCAGTTCATGGAATCCAAGCCGCGCCCGGACTTCGCCACCCGCGACCTCTGGGAGGGAACCTATCTGCGTTCGGAGGCAACGTATTTCGGCCCCGCCTACATGATCAACTGGCTGCACAACGATCTCGGACCCGGGTTCACCGTCGAGATCGCGCTGATCAACTGCCACTATCCGGTCACCCAGGATTCCTTCGTGCTGCAATGGGGCGTGGCGGTGCAGGAGATGCCGGGGTTGCCGGCGGACAAGGCCGGCAGGCTGGCGGCCACGCTGGCCCGCAGCTTCGGTGACGGGTTCCTGGAGGACGTGGCGATCTGGCGGAACAAGACCCGCATCGAGAACCCGTTGCTGACCGAGGAGGACGGGCCGCTGTATCAGCACCGCCGCTGGTATCAGCAGTTCTACGTCGATGCCGCCGCGGTCACCCCGGATATGACGGAGCGGTTCGAGCAGGAGGTCGACACGAACCACGCCAACGAGCTGTGGCAGCAGGAGGTCGCCGCCAACCTCGCCGCCCGCGTCGGATCAGCCGAGTAGAGACGGCACCACGGCCTCGATCAGGTGCGGGCCCGGCTCGGCGAACGCCTCGGTGAGCGCGACGGCCAGCTCGTCGGCGGTAATCGCGCGGCGCGCGGGAACACCCATGCCGCGGGCGATCTCGACGAAATCGAGTGTCGGGCGGCCGAGGTCGAGCAGATCCAGGGCTCTCGGTCCGGGCGCGTGCGTGCTGGTGGCGCCGACACGTTGCAGTTCCAGCCGCAGGATGTCGTAGGCACCGTTGTTGAGGATGACGGTGGTGATGTTCAGGTTCTCCCGGGCGTGGGTCCACAGCGCGGAGATGGTGTACATCGCCGAGCCGTCGGCCTGCAGCGCCAGCACCGGCCGGTCGGGGGCGGCGATCGCCGCGCCGGTGGCCGCGGGCAGCCCGTAGCCGATGGCGCCGCCGGTCAGCGTCAGTACGTCGTGCGGCGGGGCGCCGGCGGTGGCGGCCGGCAGCCCAAGCCCGGCGGTGTTGGCCTCGTCGACGATGATCGCCTCGTCCGGCAGCAGCGCGCCGATGACGTTGGCCGCCGACAACGCGGTCAGCGGGCCGGTCGGCAGCTCGGGCCGGGCCGCCTCGGCCACCGGTGCGGCGACACCGGGGGCGATGTCGTCGGCCAGCACCGTCAGGGCGGCGGCCGCGCCGCGGTGGCCGGCCAGGGTGGTGACCGAGCAGCCGTCGGGCACCAGGTCGCTGGGCCGGCCCGGGTAGGCGAAGAAGGAGACCGGGGAGACGGCGCCGGCCAGGATCAACCGGATGGTGCCGGCGAGCTGCGCTTCGGCGCCCTCGGCCAGATACGCCAGCCGGTCCAGGGCGGGCAGCCCGGCGCCGCGGCGCAACCGGGCGGGGAAGGTCTCGCACAGCAGCCGGGCGCCGGTGGCCGCCGCGATCCGCGCGGCGGCGGTCAGCCCCTCCTCCGAGGTGGCGTCGCCACCGATCAGGATGACGGTCGCTTCGCCGGAGCGCAGCGCGGCGGCAGCCACGGCGACGGCCTCCCGGTCCACGCCGGGATCCGGTGCCGGGGCGGCCGGTACCGCCGGTTGCGCGCCGTCGGTCCAGGAGACGTCGGCGGGCAGGATCAGCGTGGCGACGGTCCCGGCGCGGGCCGCGGTGATCGCCGCGGCCGCATCGGCGGCCACCGCGTCGGGGCTTGCACTGCGAATCACGGTGGACGACACCGTATGTGCGACGGCGTCGATGTCGGATTCCAGCGGCGCGTCGAAGCGCTTGTGATAGGTCGCGTGGTCGCCGACGATCACCAGCACCGGGGTGTGTGCGCGGCGGGCGTTGTGCAGATTGGCCAGGCCGTTGCCCAGTCCGGGACCCAGGTGCAGCAGCACCCCGGCGGGCCGCCCGGTCATCCGCGCGTACCCGTCCGCGGCTCCGGTGGCCACGCCCTCGAACAGCGCGAGCACCCCGCGCATGGCCGGCACCCGGTCCAGCGCGGCGACGAAATGCATCTCCGACGTGCCGGGGTTGGCGAAGCAGACGTCCACGCCGTTGTCGACCAGGGTCTCGATCAGGGATTGGGCACCGTTCATGGTGTCCATCCTGCCCCGCCGGGTGCGGCTACCGGTCGCGGATGGTGTCCAACCGGCCGGTGGCGGCCTCGAATCCACTCACCAGCTCGGCGACGATGTCGGCGACCGGGCGGATCTCGTTCATCCGTCCGACGATCTGGCCGACCGGCATGGCGACCGCGCTGGGATCCGATCCCAGGCTCATCCGCTGGTGGGCCTCGCTGACCAGGATGTTCTGCAGCGGCATGGGCAGCGGCTCGGGCGCGCCGTCGGCGTCCCACGCGTCGGTCCAGCGGCTGCGCAGCAGCCGGGCGGGCTTGCCGGTGTAGACGCGCCGGCGCACGGTGTCGGCGGAGGTGGCGGCCAGCATGGCCTCCTGCACCACGGTGGTGCCGGACTCGGTGCGCACCCCGAGGTCGTATTCGGCGGCGGTGAGGAACGCCGAGCCCATCCAGACACCCTGGGTGCCCAGCGCCAGTGCGGCGGCCACCTGCCGGCCGGTGCCGATGCCGCCGGCGGCCAGCACCGGGGTGTCACCGACGGCGTCGACGATCTCCGGCCACAGCACCATGGAACCGATCTCCCCGGTGTGCCCGCCGGCCTCGTGCCCCTGCGCGACGATGATGTCGACGCCGTTCTCCACATGCCGCAGTGCGTGTTTGGCGCTGCCGGCCAGTGCGGCGACCGGAACCCCGGCGGCGTGCACCTGCTCGATGACGTCGACCGGCGGGGAGCCGAGCGCGTTGGCGATCAGCTTGATCGGGTGCCGCAGCGCCACCTCGACGTGGCTGCGGGCCACCGAGTGCAGCCAGCCGAGCACGCCGTCACCGGCATCTCCGGGCAGCGGAGGTACGCCGAGGTCCGCGAGGGTTTTGGCGACGAAGTCCTTGTGCCCCTGCGGGATCAGCTTGTCGATGTCGACGGCGCTGCCCTCGGTGGGCACCTTCGCCGGCATCACGACGTCGACGCCGTAGGGCCGGCCGTCGGTGTTGGCGTCCATCCAGTCCAGTACGGCGTCGAGGTCCTCGGCGTCGTTGAACCGTACACAGCCGAGCACCCCGAGGCCACCGGCGCGGCTGACCGCGGCGGCCACCTTCTCCGACGGGGTGAAGACGAAGATCGGGTACTCGATGCCGAACCTGTCACACAGGGCGGTGCGCATCAGCGGGCGGCCTTGGTCTCGTCGGCGGAACGGACCTCGGTCTGTTCCTTGGCCCACCGGTAGTCGGGTTTGCCCGCCGGGGAACGCTTCACCTCGTCGACCAGCCACAGGCTGCGCGGAACCTTGTAGCCGGCGATCTCGGAACGGACGAAGCCGTCCAGGTCGGCCAGCGTCACGGCGGCCCCGTCGCGGGGTTGCACGACGGCCGCGACGTGCTGTCCGTAGCGCTCGTCGGGCACGCCCACCACCAGTGCGTCGAACACATCGGGGTGGCCCTTGAGCGCGGCCTCGACCTCTTCCGGGTAAACCTTCTCACCGCCGGAGTTGATCGACACCGAGCCGCGGCCCAGCATGGTGACCGAGCCGTCGGCCTCGACGGTGGCATAGTCCCCCGGGATCGCGTAGCGCACCCCGTTGATCGTGCGGAAGGTCTCGGCGGTCTTCTTCTCGTCCTTGTAGTACCCGACGGGGATGTGGCCGCGCTTGGCGATGATGCCCCGCACCCCGGAACCGGGCACCACCTCGTTGCCGTCGTCGTCGAGCACGGTGGTGCTCTTGTCGATGGTGACCCGCGGGCCGCCGGTGTGGGACTGACCCTTGGCGACGATGCTGGTGCCGCCGAAGCCGGTCTCCGAGGAGCCGATCGAGTCGGTGATCACCCGGTTGGGCAGCAGCTCCAGGAACTTCTCCTTGATGCTCGTGGAGAACAGTGCGGCGGTGCTGGCCAACAGGAACAGCGACGACAGGTCGTAGTCCTGACCGTCTGCGCCCTGGGCCTCGATCAGGGCGTCCAATAGCGGGCGGCCCATGGCGTCGCCGGTGAAGAACAGCAGGTTGACCTTGCGGTCGTGGATGGTGCGCCACACCGCGGCGGCGTCGAATTCCGGTGTGAGGACAGTGGTCTGGCCGGCGAATAGTGCCATCCAGGTGGCCGACTGGGTGGCGCCGTGAATCATCGGCGGTATCGGGTAGCGCACCATCGGCGGGTTGGCCGCGGCTTGGCGGGACAGGTCGTACTCGTCGGCCAGGGGTTGGCCGGTGGCGAAGTCGGTGCCGCCGAACAGCACCCGGTAGATGTCCTCGTGGCGCCACATGACGCCCTTGGGGAAGCCGGTGGTGCCGCCGGTGTAGAGCAGGTAGATGTCGTCGGCGCTGCGCGGGGGAAAGTCGCGCTCCGGCGATCCCTCGGCCAGCGCCTCGGTGAACTCGACACCGCCGTAACGCCGGTAGTCCAGATCGGAGCCGTCCTCGACGACGATCACCGTTTTCAGCTTGGGCAGCTCGGGCAGGACGGCGGCGACCCGGTCGGCGTACTGGCGTTCGTGCACCAGGGCGACCATGTCGGAGTTGTCGAACAGGTAGCGCAGCTCGGCCTCGACGTAGCGGAAGTTGACGTTGACCGCGATGGCGCCGGCCTTGACGACGCCGAGCATCGCGATGACGATCTCGGTGCGGTTTCGGCAGTACAGGCCGACCTTGTCGTCCTTCTTGACGCCGCGGTCGATGAGGTAGTGCGCGAACCGGTTGGCCCGCTCCTCCAACTCGGCGAAGGTCAGTTCTTCGTCCCCGCAGATGACGGCAACACGATCCGGAACGGCATCGATGGCGTGCTCGGCAAGGTCCGCGATGTTCAAGGCCATAGAGACAAATTAGAACGTGTTACATTTTCAGACAAGTTTTCGTCAATTCGGCAGGAAGGACCCTCCCGGTGACCGCTTCGGATTCTCAGCCGCACGCCCTGGTCGAACAGCGTGGACACACCCTGATCGTGACCATGAACCGGCCCGAGCGGCGCAACGCGCTCACCGGCGAGATGCTGGCGATCATGGTGGACGCCTGGGACCGGGTGGACGCCGATCCGGAGATCCGCACCTGTGTCCTCACCGGGGCCGGCGGCGCGTTCTGCGCGGGGATGGATCTGAAGAACGCGGACAAGTCCGCGCCCGGTGACACCTTCAAGGCCGGCTACGACCCGACCCGGATCGACGGCCTGCTCAAGGGCCGGCGGCTGACCAAGCCGCTGATCGCCGCTGTCGAGGGCGCGGCGATCGCCGGCGGCACCGAGATCCTGCAGGGCACCGACATCCGGGTGGCCGGTGAAAGCGCGAAATTCGGGATCTCCGAGGCCAAGTGGAGCCTCTACCCGATGGGCGGCTCGGCGGTGCGACTGGTCCGCCAGATTCCGTACACCATCGCCTGCGACCTGCTGCTGACCGGACGCCACATCACCGCGGCCGAGGCGCGCGAGTTCGGCCTGATCGGCCACGTGGTGCCCGACGGCACGGCCCTGGACAAGGCGTTGGAGATCGCCGAGGTGATCAACGGCAACGGCCCGCTGGCCGTGCAGGCGATCCTCAAGACCATCCGGGAGACCGAGGGCATGCACGAGAACGAGGCCTTCGTCCCGGACACCAAAAACGGCATCCCGGTGTTCCTGTCGGAGGACTCCAAGGAGGGGCCGCGCGCGTTCCTGGAGAAGCGCAAGCCGCTGTTCAAGATGAGGTAACGCTCAGATGAAGTAGGCTCGGCCCATCTCTGGCGGGATGGGAGTCGGGCATGTCGGCACACGAAGACCCGTCCGCACCGGCCGGTGACCCCTCCCTGTTCCGCGGCCTGCTGCTGCAGTTGGCGCTGCGGCTGCTGTTGGCGGCGTTCATCGGTACCGCGCTGGCCTCCCAGCCCCCGGATGCCAACGGGCCCGTGCACTGGGGCATCTTCGGCGGCTACCTGGCCTTGATCGCGGTGTGGAGCCTGTGGGCGCTGCACGCCGCGGACCAGTCCCGGCGCACCCGCCGCCCGGTGGCGCTGGTCATGCTGTGCGCGGATCTGGCTGTGGCAGCGATCATCTCGATGGACACCGGGATCAACTCGGCGGGCACCTGGACCTCCGACGTGGTTCAGCACGGATTGTTCCTGGTCCCGCTGATCGCCGCCGCCCAGTTGGACCCGGTGGTCAGCGCCGCCGTCGCGGTCCCCACCGTCGCCACCTTCTTCGCCGTCAGCTGGGTCGACAAGGCCGCCAACGGGAACGAGCCGTGGTCCTCGATCCTCGCCCGCACCGCCATCGTGTTCGGGCTGGCCGCGGGGTCGGTCGCACTGTCGTGGATCCAGCAGTCCCGGACGCGGACCATCGCCGAGTTGGCCGCCGAGCGCGCCCGGTTGCTGCGCGAGGTGATCAACCTGGAGAAGCGGGAACGCCAGACGCTCTCGGAACGCCTGCACGACGGTGCGCTCCAGTACGTGCTGGTGGCGCGCCAGGACATGGACGACGTGCGGGACGGATCCCCCGAGGGTTGCGACCGCGTCGAATCCGCGCTGACCGAGTGCTCCCGGCTGCTGCGCGACGTCGTGCGTGAACTACACCCGGAGGTACTGGCCCGGTCCGGGCTGCGGGCCGCGATCACCGCGCTGGCCGACGGCATCGCCGCACGCAGCGACCTGCGCGTCGGGCTGGACGCCGACGGCTGGCCCGAGGACCTGCGTACCCCCGCCGATCATCTTCTCTACAGTGCGGCCAGGGAGTTCTCCACCAATGCGATCAAGCACGCCCGGGCCCGGCGGCTGGATTTCACGCTGCGGCACAACGGTGTTCGCGCCGAGCTGCAGATCTCCGACGACGGGGTCGGCATCGCGCCCGAGCGGCTGGCGCGCAGCGTCACCGACGGCCACATCGGGTTCGACTCCGTCCGCACCAAGGTGCTGGCCTCCGGCGGCGAGTTCACCGTGGCGGGCCCGCCGGGCACGACGGTGTCGATCTCGGTCCCGGCGGCCGCCGTCAGTCCAGCCGGGTGCCCGGGGTGAACACCACCGGCATCGCCTCCAGACCGGAGACGAAGTTGGCCGGGCGCAGCGGCAGGACGGCATCCGGGGCCAGCCGCAGATCCGGCATCCGGGCGATGACCCGCGACAACATCAGCCGCAGTTCCAGCCGGGCCAGCTGGTTGCCCATGCAGAAGTGGGTGCCGAACCCGAATGCCATGTGACTGTTGGGGTTCCGGTCGATGCGGAAATCGTCCGGGTCCTCGAACACGGTCTCATCGAAGTTCGCCGACTCGAACATCAGCATGATCTTCTCCCCCGCGCGCAGCGAGGTGCCGTGGAATTCGATGTCCTGGGTCAGGGTGCGGCACATGTTCTTCACCGGTGAGGTCCAGCGCAGCATCTCCTCGATGGCGCCGGGCAGCAACTCCGGATCGGCCAGCACCGCCTCCCACTGATCGCGGTGGGCCAGCAGCGCGGCGGTGCCGCCGGACAGCGTGTGCCGGGTGGTTTCGTCGCCGCCGATCAGGATCAGCAGGGTTTCCATGACGATCTCGTCGTCACTCATCCGCTGGCCGTCGACCTCGGCGTTGACCAGTACCGAGAACAGGTCGTCGGTCGGGTTGGCGCGCCGGTCGGTGATGACGCCCATGGTGAACTCGGTATAGGCGGCGAACGTTGCCATCAGGTTGTTGATGGCGGATTCGTCGAGGTGCGAGCTGAGCCCGCAGACCAGCTCGTCGGACCAGGTCAGCAGCATCTCACGCTCGGCGGGCAGCACACCGAGCATGTCGCCGATGACGGCCATCGGCAGCGGCGCGGCGATCTGGCGGACGTAGTCGCATTCGCCGGCCTCGATGACCGCGTCGATCAGCGTGTCGCACAGCGCCTCGATGGATCCCACCTTGTCCATCACCCGCTTGCGGGTGAAGCCGGAGTTGACGAGTTTACGGCGCAGCAGGTGCGCCGGGTCGTCCATGTCGATCATGTAGGGCATGCCGGGCTGGTCGGGGCGGATGCCGCCGGCCGAGGAGAACACCTCGGGGTTGCGTTCGGCGTCGAGCACGGCCTGGTAGGTGGTGGCGGCGGCCAGCCCGTTGCGGTCCCGGAAGACCGGCTGGTTGGCCCGCATCCACTTGTAGGCTTCGCGGGCGCCGCCGTCGGCGTAGAACGTGCCGTCGGTCAGGTCGATGTCGAGCGTGGTCGCGGTCATGTGATTGATCTCCCCCTACTGCGGAATCTCTTGTGCGTCGCCGAAACTCATCTCGACGTTATCGGCGGTCTGGCTGAGGAAGGCGCGTTTGGGCAGGCCGAGTGCGCGCAGTTCGTCGGCGTACGGGTGATCGCCGAGTCGCAACCGCACCCCGCCCGGGCGCATCCGCACCCCGGTGGCCCGCGAATCGCCGAGGGTCTCCCGGGTCACCCCGTCGGTATGCGAATAGGTGCGGTAGACGGTCGGCTTGCCGGCAACCGCATTCGGCACCGGGACGCCGGGCCGGAACTCCAGATCGGCGATCAGCCGGCCGTCGTGGCTGACGTTGAAGGCCATCTCGTCGGCGCCGCGGACGGCGAACGCGGCACGGACCTTGGGGTAACCCCAGATGGTGCGCCCGGCCTCCAGGGTGAAGTCCTGGTCGACGGGCAGGTGGTGGATGAACGCCCCGGCCTCGGCCAGCCTCCGCGGCCCGCTCAGGGTCTGCCCCGGCGGGTTGACCATGACGTTGGTGCCGTACTCGAAGTACTGGCCCAGATCCGAGTCGGTGTAGTGCATCAGCATCAGCACGACGACGGCCTTGCCGGGACGCAGCCGGAACACCCGCAGCCCGCTGTAGTCGATCATCGCCTGCGCCGCGCCGGGCGTCGACGGCGAACATCGCCGTGCGCTGGCGGGCCCGGCGCACCCGCACCGGCATGGTCAGTTCGGTGCCGGGCGATGACGTGGCGGGATACGGGCGCTGTGTCGGCCATCACGCCAATCTAGAACGTGTTCTAATCCCGGCGCAAGGACGGGTTACATCAGCGCGGCGAGGTCGTTGATCTGCTCGACGGTCTTGGCGCCGACCACCATCATGGTCACGCCGGACGCCTGCCACGCCGCGATCTGCTCACGCACGTAGTCGATGTTGCCGACGATCGCGGCGTCGTCGACCAGTTCGTCGGGGATGACGGTGGCGGCTTCGTCCTTGCGGCCGGAGCGGAACAGCCGGGTGACGTCGTCGACCACCTCGGCGTAACCCATCCGGCGGTACACGTCGGCGTGGAAATTGGTGTCCTCGGCACCCATGCCACCCATGTAGAGCGCCAAGAAGGGTTTGATGGCGGCCAGCACCGCGGGCCGGTCGTCGGTGACCACCACCTGCGCGGTCGCGCAGATCTCGAAGTCGGCGCGGCTGCGCCGGGCGCCCGGGCGAAGCCCTCGTCGAGCCATTCGTTGTACATCGGTGCCAGCCGCGGGGAGTAGAAGATCGGCAGCCAGCCGTCGGCGATCTCGGCGGTCATCGCGATGTTCTTCGGCCCCTCCGCACCCAGCATGACCGGGATGTCGGCGCGGAGTGGGTGGGTGATCGACTTGAGTGGTTTGCCCAGGCCGGTGGCGCCCTCGCCGGTCAGCGGCAGCGGATAGTGCGGGCCGTCGCTGGTCACCGCGGCCTGCCGCGCCCACACCTGGCGCAGAATGGAAATGTATTCGCGGGTCCGGGCCAGCGGTTGGCCGAATTTCGCGCCGTACCAGCCCTCCACCACCTGCGGCCCGGACACGCCCAGGCCCAGGATGTGCCGGCCACCGCTGAGGTGATCCAGGGTCAGGGCGGCCATTGCGCAGGCGGTCGGGGTGCGCGCGGACAGCTGCACCACCGAGGTGCCCAGCCGCAGCCGGGTGGTCTCCCGACCCCACCAGGCCAGCGGGGTGTAGGCGTCCGAACCCCACGCCTCGGCGGTGAAGACGGCATCGAAACCGGCGGCCTCGGCCGCGGCCACCAGTTCACCGTGATTGGTCGGCGGCTGCGCGCCCCAATAACCCAGCTGCAGTCCAAGCTTCATTCCTGCGCCCTTCTCCGGTCCTTGCGACACTTGTTAGAACCTGTTCTACTCGATGCCGTGAATGCCAGTGCTGCCAACCCTGCGCAGATCGACGGCCATCAGCCGCCGCTGACCGCGCCGCTGAAACTGTCCTTCGACTACACCCGTTCGGTCGGTCCGGTGCTCGGTGCGTTCTTCACCGCGCTGCGCTCACGACGCATCGTGGGCACCCGCGGTTCCGACGGCCGAGTGTTCGTCCCGCCTGCCGAGTATGACCCGGTGACCTACCAGCCGTTGACCGAGGTGGTCGAGGTGTCCCCGGTCGGCACCGTGGTGTCCTGGTCCTGGCAGTCCGAGCCGCTGGACGGCCAACCGCTGGACCGGCCGTTCGCCTGGGCGCTGATCCGTCTCGACGGAGCCGACACCGCGATGCTGCACGCCGTCGACGTCGCGGAGGGTGCACTGCGGACCGGCGACCGGGTGCACGCGCACTGGGTGGACGCGCCGGTCGGCGCCATCACCGACATCGCCTACTTCTCACCCGGCGAGGACGCCGAGCCGGCCGCCGAGGCCGACGACCGCGACCCGGTGCGGATGCTGGTGGTGCCCTCGCACATCGAGATCGAGCACAGCGCCTCGCATCCGGAAGGGGTGTTCCTGCGTGCCTTGCAGCAGGGCAAGCTGCTCGGCGGCCGCACCAAGGTCGGCCGGGACGGCAAACCCGGGCCGGTGTACTTCCCGCCCAAGGAGGCCGACCCGGCCACCGGAATGGAACTCGACGAGTTTGTCGAGCTGCCCGACCGCGGCACCGTCACCACGTTCGCGATCATCAACATCCCGTTCCCCGGGCAGCGGATCAAGCCGCCGTATGTGGCGGCCTATGTGCTGCTCGACGGCGCCGATATTCCGTTCCTGCACCTGGTGACCGAGATCGACGCGGCCGAGGTCCGGATGGGCATGCGGGTGCAGGCGGTGTGGAAACCCCGCGAGGAGTGGGGCCTGGGCATCGACAACATCTCGCATTTCAAGCCCAGCGGCGAACCGGACGCCGACTACGACACATACAAGCACCACCTGTAAGGGATCGAGAATGACAACCAGTGCCCGCGACGTGGCCGTCGTCGGTTTCGCCCACGCTCCGCACGAACGCCGCACCGACGGCACCACCAACGGTGTCGAGATGCTCATGCCGTGTTTCGCCAGCCTGTTCGCCGAGTTGGGCCTGCAGCAGACCGATATCGGTTTCTGGTGTTCGGGTTCCTCGGATTACCTTGCCGGACGGGCATTCTCGTTCATCTCGGCGATCGACTCGATCGGCGCGGTGCCGCCGATCAACGAGTCGCACGTGGAGATGGACGCCGCCTGGGCGCTGTATGAGGCTTACATCAAGATCCTGACCGGTGAGGTCGACACGGCGCTGGTATACGGCTTCGGCAAGGGCAGCGCCGGCAACCTGCGCCGGGTGCTGGCCCTGCAGACCGACCCGTATACCGTTGCGCCGCTGTGGCCGGACTCGATCTCGATGGCCGCGCTGCAGGCCCGGGCCGGGCTGGATTCGGGTTCTTGGACCGCCGAGCAGATGGCCCAGGTGGCACTGGATTCGTTCGCGGCCTGCCCGCGGGTCGATCGGGTCGAGCCGGCCGCGACGGTCGCCGAACTGCTGGACCGCCCGCTCTACGCCGATCCGCTGCGTCGGCACGACATCGCGCCGATCACCGACGGCGCCTCGGCGATCGTGCTGGCCTCGGCCTCCCGCGCCCGCGAATTGCGGGAGAACCCGGCCTGGATCACCGGTTTCGAGCACCGCATCGAGACACCCGTCCTGGGCGCGCGGGATCTGACCACCTCGCCGTCCACGACGGCCTCGGCGCGGGCGGCCACCGGTGGGGACACCGGCTTCGACGTGGCCGAGCTGCACGCGCCGTTCAGCCATCAGCAGCTGATCCTGGCCGAGGCCATCGGCCTGGGCGCCGGCACCCGGATCAATCCGTCCGGCGGTGCGCTGGCCGCCAACCCGATGTTCTCCGCGGGCCTGGAGCGCATCGGTTTCGCCGCCCGGCACATCTTCGACGGCACCGCCGGCCGCGTCCTGGCCCATGCCACCAGCGGCCCTGCGCTGCAACAGAATCTGATTGCCGTCCTGGAAGGTGCCAACTGATGGCCAACAAAGCTGCGGTCCTCGGTACCGGGCAGACCCGCTACGTCGCCAAGCGCACCGACGTATCGATGAACGGCCTGGTGCGTGAGGCCATCGATCGTGCGTTGGCCGATTCCGGCGCCACCATGGCCGATATCGACGCCGTGGTGGTCGGCAAGGCGCCGGACTTCTTCGAGGGCGTGATGATGCCCGAGCTGTTCATGTCCGACGCGACCGGTTCGACCGGCAAGCCGCTGATCCGGGTGCACACCGCCGGTTCGGTGGGCGGCTCGACCGCGATCGTCGCGGCCAGCCTGGTCAAGTCCGGCAAGTACCGCCGAGTGCTGACCATGGCCTGGGAGAAGCAGTCGGAGTCCAATGCCATGTGGGCGCTGAGCATTCCGGTGCCGTTCACCAAGCCGGTGGGCGCCGGTGCCGGCGGCTACTTCGCGCCGCACGTGCGCGCCTACATCCGTCGCTCCGGTGCGCCGAACCACATCGGCGCGATGGTGGCCGTCAAAGACCGGCTCAACGGGGCCCGCAACCCGCTGGCGCATCTGCACCAGCCGGACATCACCGTGGAGAAGGTGATGGCCTCGCCGATGCTGTGGGACCCGATCCGCTACGACGAGACCTGCCCGTCTTCCGACGGTGCGGCGGCCATGGTGATCGGCGACGAGGCCGCCGCGGACGCCCGGGTGGCCGACGGTCACCCGGTGGCCTGGATCAACGCAACCGCGCTGCGCACCGAGCCGCTGGCCTACGCCGGACGCGATCAGGTGAACCCGCAGGCCAGCCGGGACGCGGCGGCGGCGCTGTGGCGCGCGGCCGGGATCGACAGCCCGATCGACGAGATCGACGTGGCCGAGGTGTACGTGCCGTTCTCCTGGTACGAGCCGATGTGGCTGGAGAGCCTGGGGTTCGCCGCGGAGGGTGACGGCTGGAAGCTGACCGAGGCGGGCGAGACGGCGATCGGCGGGCGGATTCCGTTCAACCCGTCCGGCGGGTGCTGTCATCGAACCCGATCGGCGCCTCGGGCATGATCCGGTTCGCCGAGTCGGCGATCCAGGTGATGGGCAAGGCCGGCGATCACCAGGTGCCCGGAGCCCGCAAGGCGCTCGGTCACGCCTACGGCGGCGGTGCCCAATACTTCTCCATGTGGGTGGTGTCGGCGGACAAACCCGCGGGGGACCTGGGAACGGGACCTTAGTCACCCGTTTAACCAGGTGAAGCCTGCGTTATTGCGTCCCGACGGGTACAAACTGTAACGTGTTCTAGTTAGAGGGCAAGGACTGGGAGGCGTCATGGCTACGGAGACCGCTGCGGGTATTCGCGATATCGACACCGGTGATCTGCCGGACCGCTACGCACGCGGCTGGCACTGCCTGGGCCCGGTGGCGTCCTTCCGGGACGGGCAGCCGCACAGCGTGCACGCGTTCGGCACCAAGCTGGTGGTGTTCGCCGACTCGAACGGCGACCTGCAGGTGCTCGACGGCTACTGTTTACATGGGCGGCGACCTGTCCCAGGGCACCATCAAGGGCGACGAGGTGGCCTGCCCGTTCCACGACTGGCGCTGGGGCGGCGACGGCAAGTGCAAGCTCGTCCCCTACGCCAAGCGCACCCCGCGGCTGGCCCGCACCCGCAGCTGGCACACCGACGTGCGCGGCGGGCTGCTGTTCGTCTGGCACGACCACGAGGGGAACCCGCCGCAGCCGGAGGTCCGCATCCCCGAGATGCCGGAGTACGACAGCGGCGAGTGGACCGACTGGAAGTGGAACTCGATGCTGATCGAGGGCTCCAACTGCCGCGAAATCATCGACAACGTCACCGACATGGCGCATTTCTTCTACATCCACTTCGGGCTGCCTACGTACTTCAAGAACGTCTTCGAGGGCCACATCGCCAGCCAGTACCTGCACAACGTCGGCCGCCCCGACGTCAACGACATGGGCACTGCCTACGGTGAGGCCAGCCTGGATTCTGAGGCGTCCTACTTCGGCCCATCGTTCATGATCAACTGGCTGCACAACACCTACGGCACCTTCAAGGCCGAGTCGATCCTGATCAACTGCCACTATCCGGTGGATCAGAACAACTTCATGCTGCAGTGGGGCGTCATCGTGGAGAAGCCCAAGGGGCTCGACGACGCCACCACCGACAAACTGGCCACCGCGTTCACCGAGGGCGTCAGCAAGGGCTTCCTGCAGGACGTCGAGATCTGGAAGCACAAGACCCGCATCGACAATCCGCTGCTGGTCGAGGAGGACGGTGCGGTCTACCAGATGCGGCGCTGGTACCAGCAGTTCTACGTCGACGTCGCGGACGTGACGCCGGAGATGACCGACCGGTTCGAGCTCGAGGTCGACACCACCGCGGCGGTGGCCAAGTGGAACATCGAGGTCGAGGAAAACCTGGCGCAGCGCGCGGCCGAGCAGGCACAGTGACCCCCGACGTCGACCGGATCGCCCGGTCGATGGTGGCGCTGCACGGCGGTCATGACGATCACGATCACCCGCCGGCTCCCGGCGACGCCGTGCACGACGCCCGATCATGGAGCAAGGCACCGGATTTCGCCGGCGACCCGGATCGGGCCGCGGCCGTGCACGCGGCCACCGCGGCCGACCGGCAACGCTATCTGACCGCGGGCCTGACCCCGGTGGACTGCCGGTTCTGCCACGCGACGGTGGCGGTGCGCAAACTCGGTCCGGAATATACGGCCGTGCAGTGGAATTCGGGCTCGACGTCGCAGTGCGCGCATTTCGCGGCCATTCGCGAACAGGGCGGCAATCCCAGCCGGGAGCGGTCCTGCCCGCGGCTGTCCGACAGCATCAAACACGCCGTCGCCGAGGGATGCCTGGAAGCGTTCTCCAGTGCGCCATCCCCCGGCGACGGGTGATTGTTCTTTTGTGACAGGCGGTTTTACGCCAGGGCGTCGGCGACGGCCAGCGCCTGGCCGACACCACCGATGATCGACGCCACCCGGATCGCCTCGAAGATGGCGGTCTTGGACAGCCCACCCTCGCGGACGACCGCCTCGTGGGAGGCGACGCAGTGCTCACAGCCGTTGATCGACGACACCGCCATCGACCACAGCTCGAAATCGACCTTGTCCACGCCGGGGTTGCCGATGATGTTCATCCGCAGGCCCACCCGCTGGTCATCGTAACGACCGTCCAGGTAGCCCCGGGCGCGGTAGAACACGTTGTTCATCCCCATGATGGCGGCCGCGCCGAGAGCGGCGTTGTAGGCCTCCTCGGAGAGGATGTCCAGGGCGTCCTCGGTGATCTCCTTGATCAGCCGCGGGTTGCGCGTGGCGGCCGCAGTGGCCACCAGCGCTCCCCACAGCTGCTGCTCGTTCAGCTCGGTCGAGCGGACGATCGAGCCGAGGTTGAGCTTGAGATCCTTGGCGTACTCGGGAAGTGCTTCCTTGAGTGCGTCGACGCTCAAGGTTTACACCGCCTCGTTGAGCAGCTCGCCGACGTTCAGCGTCGGGTCGCCCTTCTTCCAGTTGCAGGCACACAGCTCGTCGGACTGCAGCGCGTCGAGCACACGGAGCACCTCGTCGACGTTGCGGCCGACCGAGCCGGCGGTCACCGACACGAACTGGATGACGTTGTTGGGGTCGATGATGAAGGTCGCGCGGTCGGCAACACCGTCGGCGTTGAGCACACCCGTGGCCGCGACGAGCTCACGCTTGAGGTCGCTGGCCATCGGGAACGGCAGCGTCTTGAGGTCCTCGTGCTGGGCACGCCACTGGAAGTGCACGAACTCGTTGTCGATGGAGACACCGATGACCTTGGTGTCGCGGTCCTCGAAGTCGTCGTTGGCCTTACCGAAGGCGGCGATCTCGGTCGGGCAGATGAAGGTGAAGTCCTTCGGCCAGAAGAACACCACGCGCCACTTGCCGGGGTTGTCGTCGCTGGTCACGGTGGTGAAGTAGTCATCGGGCGACTGGGCGTTGACGGCGGACAGGTCGCCACCGACCACCGCGGTCATGTTGTAGGCCGGGAACTCGTCGCCGATCGTCAGCAAAGGCATGTCACACTCTCTCACATTGGATTGAATCAAGTTTACGACTCCATTGTGCCCACAAAGCCCTGGCCGCGAAAGGGCCTTTCGGCCCTCTGTAAGTAAGCTCACAATTGGGCGAAGCGCTCCCGCACCTGCTCCACCGTCAAACCGTAGTCGGCCAGTGAATACTCATGTTTCGGTGCCCGCGGGCCGCGCCGGCTCTCGTCATGCATGTCGACCATCGCCGTTCGCGCGTCCTCGGTGAGCTCCAGCCCGAAATGCCCGTAGATACCGGCCACCGTCGCGATCGGATCCGCGACGAACTCCCGGTAGTCGACATCGCAGAACTGCGCCGGATCGTGCCGGGCGCGCTCGGCGTTGAACAGCTCAAGGCCCCGCGACCAGGTGTCGAGGGCATCGGCGCCGATCTGCGCTCCGACGAAGCTGTTGGACCAGCCCGCGGTGGTGTGCGCCGACAGGGAACACATCGAGGCCATGATCGTCTCGGCGGGCCGGTGGCACTGGACGACGAGCGCGTCGGGGTAGGTGGCCATCAGCGCGTCGAGGGCGAACAGGTGGCTGGGATTCTTCAGCACCCAGCGCTTGCCGACGTCGTTGAGCCCGATCAGCTGCAGGTTACGGCGGTAACGGGCATAGGATTTCGTCCAGTCCCGGTCGGCCAGCCAGTGCGCATAGCTGGGCAGGTGCGCCAGCGTCTCATAGGACACCGAGTGGAACGACTGGCGCAGCAGCTGCCAGCACTCCTCCACCTCGGCCGCGGACATGAAATGCAGGCCCAGGTATTCCGGATCGTCGTTGTGCGCCTTGGCGAATTGCTCCTCGAGACGCGAAAACCGGGTCTTCCGACCAAGTTTCCCGCGGCGGGCGCGGCTGCGGGAACTCAGCCAGCCACAGCTGAAGCCCCTGATGGGCGGGGTCCGCGGTCAACAGCCGGTGCAGCGCCGTGGTGCCGGTGCGCGGCAGCCCGGTGACGAAGATCGGCCGCTCGATCGGCACCTGCGCGTACGACGGGTTGGCCTTCCAGGAGGCCTCCGACATCAGCCGGGCCACCAGCGCATTGCGCAGGAAGAACCGGCTCATCTTGGAGCCGAGCTCGGTCAGGTCGGCGTCGCGGCGGTAGGACTCCAGCAGGACCGCCAGCGCCTCGCGGTAGTCGTCGTCATCGGACCCGAAATCATCCAGGCCGACAGCCTTGGACGCCGAGGCGTGCAGATCCTCGACGGTCCCGACATCGGTACGGGGGGAGCTCAGGCTCATTCGCTCACTCCTCCTCGCTGCTCGTTCCTCGCAGCGCATCGTCGATTCGCTGGGCTCATTCGCTCACTCCTCCTCGCTGCTCGTTCCTCGCAGCGCATCGTCGATTCGCTGTCATGCCTTGTACTCCCCGCAGTTCACGTCGAGGGTTTGCCCGGTGATCCCGCTGGACAGATCGCTGGCGAAGAACAGGATGGCCGAGGCCACCTCGTCCTCGGTGGGCAGCCGCTTGAGGTCGGAGGAGGCGGCCGTGGCGTCGTAGATCGCCTCGACCGTGGTGCCGTACTTGCCGGCCTGGTGGGCAAAGTAGCCCTGCAGCGTCTCGCCCCAGATATAGCCCGGCACAACCGAGTTCACCCGGATCCCCTGCTCGCCGAGCTCGGAGGCCAGCGACTGGGACATGGCCAGCAACGCCGATTTGGCCATCTTGTAGGCGCCGTACTTGGGCTGCGAATGCCGGATCACCATCGAGTTCACGTTGACCACCGAGCCTTTCGTGCCGGCCAGCGCTTCGGTGAAGCCCTGGGTCAGCCGCAGCGCACCCAGCACGGTCAGCTCGATGGCGTCGCGGATGTGGTCGAAGCTGGTGACGGCCAACGGTTTCATCGAAGGCACCCGGAAGGCGTTGTTGATCAGGACGTCGACCCGGCCGTAGGCGGCCAGCGACTGCGCCACCAAGTTGTCCACCTGATCGGCGTCGGTGATGTCGGTGCCGACGCAGACCGCCCGGCGCCCCAGCTCGGCCACCTCGGCGGCGACGGCTTCCAGCCGCTGCACGGTGCGCGCGGCCAGCACCACATCGGCCCCTGCCGCGGCGGCCCGACGTGCCAGCGTCGACCCCAGTGCGGGGCCGACCCCGCTGATCACGACGACCTTGTCGTCCAACAGTCCGCTCATCGGTTTACCCCAGCATCCTTTCGGCGATCTGACGCTGCCGCAACGCGATTCGCGCACGCCAGCCCTCCGGTGAAATCCGGTTCGATTGGTGGTACGGCAGCACCCGGTCCAGCTGGTCGACGTCGACCACCTCGACGGTCGGTCCGTCGTCGGCGGTGAGCTCCCGCGACAGCCGCTGCCAGCGGAACTGCAGATAGCCACGGCGATGGCCCAGCGTCTCGCACCAGTTGGTCAGGCCCGGGTCGGTGTCGGAGACGACGATGCGGACCTTGCCGTCCGGATCGGCCTGCGCCTGGGTGCCGTTGAGCGAGGTCTGGTGGTTGATGTAGTCCAGCGAGATGTACCAGAGGCTGCCGAGCTGAAAACCCAGATAAGGCGCGTCGGTGACGGGCAGGGTGATGACCATGGCCTGATCCGGCCGCAGGTCGTAGTGCCCGACCGAGGAGTACTGGGTGGCCAGTCCGCCCGGGGTGAGCCGCGGTGCCACCATGGTGTTGACCGGCAGGTTGAGATAGAACCACTGCGGGAACATCAGCCAGGTTTTGACCCGCTGTACCAGCTGTTTTCCGGCCACCGCGTAGCGCTTCGATCATTGCGCGGTCCAGCGGCGCCGGGGCGGTGCCCGCGGTGTCGGTGCGCTCGACGGTGATGTACCCGCGCCGCGCCGACCAGTCGTTGTAGACCTCGCGGATCAGCAACTGCGACGGCGTTTCCGGGGTGATCCGCCACTCGAAGCTGCCGTCCTCGGCGATATCGAGCTCCCGGTCATCGAACGCGGCCTGGCTGGCCGGCACCTGCGCATCGGTGTACTCGCCGCCCAGCAGCTGGAAGCTCAGATCGGTGGTCTCCCCGCGTCTGCCCCGCACGACGTACTCGTGCCCGGCGGCCACCCGGGTGCCGAAGTACAGGGTGTCCGGGTTGTCCAAGCCCATCTTGGTGAACGGCCCGGTGCCCGACTGCAGGAAGGGTAGTCGCGGTCATAGTCGAAGGCCAGGTGAATGCAGCCGGAGATGCAGCCGGCCAGATACTGCAGGCCCTCCAGCAGGTCGGCCTCGGTTTCGATGTGCGGCGCTTCGGCGACCAGGGATTCGGCCTCGGCGATGGCGTCGATCAGGGGTTGGGAAAACATCGGACTCCCATGTTGTTCCAATATCCTACCGATGCGGTAGATTCTTGTACTGACAGTAGAACCTGTTCCAGTCGTCGTCAATCGCGGAGGTCCCTCGATGTCGGTTGCCCAGGAGGCCGGCGGCACGCGCCGCAGCTCGCCGCCCACCGAGCGGGTCGTCGCCGTGCTGGAATTCCTCGCCGCCCACCCGAACGACCGGTTCGGTCTGTCGGAGCTGGCACGCCGGGCCGGCATCACCAAGCCCACCTGCCTCGGCATCCTGATCACACTCACCGAGGCGGGCTACCTGGTCCGCGACGACGGCGACAACGGCCGGGACAAGACCTACCGGCTGGGGCCGGCGCTGATCGCGCTGGGGCATCGGGCCCAGGAGGCGATGCGGGTCAGTCCCGCCGCCCGTGCCGAACTGCGCTGCCTTGCCGCCGAATTCGGCACCGGCGCGGCGGTGTCCGCGGTGATCGACGACCGGATCACTGTGCTGGATCTGGTCGGGCCGCCCGGCGTCGACGTCGGCGTGTCCGTCGGCCAGTCCTACCCGTTCGCGCCGCCGGTCGGGCTGATGTTCGTGCTGTGGGACCCGGCCGCACTGCGGGCCTGGCTGGCCAAGGCACCCACCGTGCCGTTGCGCACCGACTCGGCCCGGCTGGATCTCGTCGTCGACTCCTGCCGGTCGGCCGGCTACCTGGTGGAACGGCTGACCCCGGCGGGCCGGCGACTCTATTCCCTGATGGCCGGGGTGTCCGGCACGCTGCCCGACGAGTTGGTGGCCCTGCTGGGTGAACTGGTCGCCGATATCGGCGAGCGGGTCTACCTGCCCGGCGAGGCGCCGGCTACCCGTCACGACGTCAGCGTCATCTCCGCCCCGGTCTACGACCACCACCAGCGCCAGGTGATGGTGGTGTCACTGCACATCGGGCATGCGCTGACCGACGCCGAGATCACCGCGCGGGCCCGGGCGCTGGTGGCCACCGCGGATCGAGTGACAGCGCAGCTGGCGGGCAACAAGCCGAGCCCGTGAAACGGCGAACGCCGGCCCCCGGGAACGGGGACCGGCGTCGACGGTGCCGGATCAGAGCGACGCGAGCGCAGCCAGGGCGTCGGTCGGCGAGACCTGCAGACCGCAGCGGTCCTTGAACGCGTTCAGCGGCGCCTGGATGCCGCGGATCGCATTGGCCTCGGTCGGGTGCTCGTTGAAGTAGCTGTCCATCTGGCCCACGGCGACGAACGCCGGCTGACGGGTGATCTCGATCAGCGCGGAGTTGGTGTCGGGGTGCTTGGTCAGGTAGTCGGCCAGCGCGGTGTTCACCGAGGCCGAGGTCTTGGCCAGCGCGGCCGCGTTGCAGTCGCCGTCGGCGGCGGCCGCCGGGTCTCGTTGGCGGAGCTCGCCGGGGACTGGTTGGCCGAGCTCGCCGGGGTCTCATTGGCCGAGGTGGCCGGGGCCTCGTTGGCCGAGCTGGCGGGAGACTGGTTGGCCGAGCTGGCCGGGGACTGGTTGGCCGAGCTGGCCGGCGCCTCGTTGGTGGACGGCGTCGGGTTGGACGGCGAGTTGGGATCGGCGAAGGCCGACGGGCCCATAACGGCGGATCCGGTGGCGACGCCGATGGCGGCGACGGCGGCGAACACGCCCATGCGGGCACGGGTCACGGTAGGACGGGTCACATTCACTCCTGATTTCTTCGGCGGTTCCCAGCGGGAAACTCACAGCCGTTTTGCGGCGTTCTCACCAGGTCTCTCGTTGCGCCGGCGCCCGGTGTTACATCCGGCGCCCGGATCAGGCCGCCGCGACCGGCCGTCACCCACCTACCTGGTGGGGGTGACGACCTTGCCCTCGGCCATCTCCCGCTTGATCTCCAGGGCGATGTCGATCAGCTGGTCCTCCTGGCCGCCGATCAGCTTGCGTTGCCCGGCCCGGTGCAGCAGCAGGTGCGGTGGCACCCCGTAGCGCTCACCCTGGCGGATGGCGTGCTTGAGGAAGCTGGAGTACACCCCGGAATACCCCATGATCAGGGCATTGCGGTCCAGCAGGCACTCGGTCGGCATGGCCGGGGCGACCACCTCCTCCGCGGCGTCGGCGATGTCGAAGAAGTCGATCCCGGTCTTGACACCGATCTTGTCGAACACCCCGATCAGCGCCTCCACCGGCGCATTGCCCGCACCAGCCCCGAAGCGGCGGCACGACGATCTGGCGGGCCCCGGCGCGCACCGCGAGTTGGCCGACCGAGGTTCTCGTGCCCGTCCCGACCTGGGCGTCCCAGCCGCTCGGCGAGACCCGGTCCGACACATAGCACGCACGAGCAGCGCGGCATCGGCCATGATCCGGGCCTGAGCGGCCAACTTCTCCGGGCTGATGGTGTGGCTCATCATCAGGAACCCGACGGTCTCCAGCCCCAGCTCGCGCGCCAGCCCGAAGTGCTGGATCGACACGTCGGCCTCGGTGCAGTGGGTGGCGATCCGGCAGATCGAGCCACCGTTGTTCTGCGCCTCCTTGATGTCCTCCTTGGTGCCGACACCCGGCAGCATCAGGAAGGCGATCTTGGCGTCCTTGGCGGTCTCGGCCGCCAGCTTGATCAGCTCCTGCTCCGGGGTCTTGGAGAACCCGTAGTTGAAGCTGGATCCGCCCAGGCCGTCACCGTGGGTGACCTCGATGACCGGCACCCCCGCGGCATCCAGCGCCCCGACGATGGAGCGCACCTCGTCGGCGGTGAACTGATGGCGCTTGTGGTGCGATCCGTCACGCAACGAGGTGTCGGTGATCCGCACGTCCCACAAATCGCTCATGAAAATCTCGCTCATCGGACAACCCCCGTGCTCTGCTCGGCCATCTGCTTGGCCATTTCCTCGCCGACCTTGGTGGCCGCCGCCGTCATGATGTCCAGGTTCCCGGCGTAGGGCGGCAGATAGTCACCCGCGCCCTCCACCTCGACGAACGTGGTGACCATATGGTTGCCGCCGTTGACCACCGAGGGCTCGTCGAACTGCGGTTCGTTGAGCAGCCGGTAGCCCGGCACGTAGGTCTGCACCTGGGCCACCACGTCCTTGATCGACGCGGTGATCGCATCCTGGTCGGCGTCCTCGGGGATCGCGCAGAAAATGGTGTCGCGCATGATCATCGGCGGATCGGCCGGATTCAGGATGATGATCGCTTTACCGCGCGCCGCACCACCGATGGTCTCCACACCCGCAGCCGTGGTCTTGGTGAACTCGTCGATGTTGGCGCGGGTGCCCGGCCCGGCCGACGCCGAGGACACCGACGCCACGATCTCGGCGTAGGGCACCGTCCCACCGCCGGCGGTCACCGCACGGTTGACCGCGTACACGATCGGGATGGTCGCCTGCCCACCGCAGGTGATCATGTTGACGTTCGGCGCATCCAGGTGCGCATGCAGATTCGCGCGGGATCACCGCCGGGCCGACCGCGGCCGGGGTCAGATCGATGGCCCGGATGCCTCCGCATAACGCGGCGCTGCGGCCCGGTGCACGTACGCGCTGGTCGCCTCGAACAGGATGTCGGGCTTCTCATCGAGTTCCAGCAGCCAGTCCGCTCCCAGGTGGCTGGTCTCCAGCCCCAGTTTGCGGGCCCGCGCCAGGCCCTCACTGTCCGGGTCGATACCGACCATCCAGCGCGGCTCCAGCCACTCCGACCGCAACAGCTTGTACAGCAGGTCGGTGCTGATATTGCCCGACCCGACGATGGCGACCGACGCCTTTTTTGCCATGTCCCTACCCGCTCCCTACTCGAACGACAGCCGAACCGACCCCAGGCCGGTGAAATCAGCGACAAACTCATCCCCCGGACGCGCATCGATGGCTCGCATGCACGCCCCCGGCAACACCACGTCCCCGGCACGCAGCCGCACCCCGAAGCTGTCGACCTTGCGCGCCAACCAGGCCACCGCGGTCACCGGGTTGCCCAGCACCGCGTCGCTGCGACCCTCGGCGATGACCTCACCGTTGCAGCGCAACACCGCGTCGATGGCGGTGATATCGATGTCCTTGGGCGACACCCGCCCGGTGCCCAGCACCCAGCCCGCGGAGCTGGCGTTGTCGGCGATGGTGTCGCACAACTTGATCTGCCAGTTCTTGATCCGGGTATCGATCAGCTCGATGGACGGGGCGAACGCCGCGGTGGCGGCCAGCACGTCGTCCTCGGTGCAGTTGGCGCCGGGCAGGTCGTCGGCGAGGATGAAGCCGACCTCCACCTCCACCCGCGGATACAGGTAGTTGGCGACGGGCACCGGGATGTTCTCGAACACCGCCATGTCGTCGAGCAGGTGCCCGTAGTCCGGTTCGTCGACGCCCATCATCTGCTGCATCGCGGCACTGGACAGGCCCACCTTGTGGCCGATCACCCGGGCGCCCTCGGCGACCCGCTGACGGATGTTGATCAGCTGGATCTCATAGGCGTCGACCACGTCGATGCCCGGGTGCCCGGCGGTCAGGGGGTCGATCGCGACCCGGCTCCGCTCGGCCTCGGCAAGGTCGGCGGCGAGCTCCGCACGGGTCTGGGCAGCCAGCATTTTGCTAATTCCCCTCGTATTGGTCGACCGGGACAGTTGTCCCTGCACCGCGTCATTCTATAACGTGTTCTACATGAGTCAGGAGTTCGATGTCGTAGTGGTCGGCAGTGGTGGTGCCGGCATGGTCGCCGCCCTCACCGCCGCCCATCACGGTCTTTCCACAGTAGTTGTTGAGAAGGCCCCGCACTACGGCGGTTCCACCGCCCGCTCCGGTGGCGGAGTATGGATCCCGAACAACGAAGTGCTGCGCCGCGACGGAGTCTCCGACACGCCTGAGGCGGCCCGCACCTACCTGCACGGGATCGTCGGCGACGTGGTGTAAGCCGAGAAGATCGACACCTACCTGCAGCGCGGCCCGGAGATGCTGTCATTCGTGTGCAAGAACTCCCCGCTCAAGCTGTGCTGGGTGCCCAACTACTCCGACTACTACCCGGAGGCCCCGGGTGGGCGGCCCGGCGGCCGCTCGGTGGAGCCGAAGCCGTTCGACGCCCGCCGCCTCGGTGAGGACATGGACGGCCTGGAGCCCCCCTACGGCAAGGTGCCGCTGAACGTGGTGGTCATGCAGCAGGACTACGTCCGGCTCAACCAGCTCAAGCGGCATCCGCGCGGGGTGCTGCGCAGCCTGAAGGTCGCCGCGCGCACCATGTGGGCCCAGGCCCGGCACAAGAACCTGGTGGGCATGGGCCGTGCACTGATCGCGCCGCTGCGGGTGGCGTTGCGCCAGGCCGGGGTCCCGGTGCTGCTCAACACCGAGCTGACCGACCTGTACGTCGAGGATTCCGTGGTGCGCGGCATCTACGTCCGCGACACCAACGCGCCCGAGGATGCCGAACCGCGGTTGATCCAGGCCCGGCGCGGAGTCATCCTGTGCAGCGGCGGTTTCGAACACAACGAGGCGATGCGGCACAAGTACCAGCGCGCCCCGATCACCACCGACTGGACCGTCGGCGCCGTCGCCAACACCGGCGACGGCATCGTGGCCGCCGAAAAGCTCGGCGCTGCACTCGAACTCATGGAAGACGCCTGGTGGGGCCCGACGGTCCCGCTGGCGGGAGCGCCGTGGTTCGCACTGTCGGAACGCAATTCGCCCGGGTCGATCATCGTCAATGCGTCGGCCAAACGGTTCATGAACGAGTCGATGCCCTACGTCGAGGCCGTCCACCACATGTACGGCGGCAAGTACGGCCAGGGCGACGGACCGGGTGAGAACATCCCGGCGTGGCTGATCTTCGACCAGCAGTACCGCGATCGCTACATCTTCGCCGGACTGCAGCCCGGGCAGCGGATCCCGAAGAAGTGGACGGAGTCCGGGGTGATCGTCACCGCCGCCGGACCCTCGACGAACTCGCCACCGCGACCGGCCTGCTAAGCCGTGCGCCACAACGGTTCAACGGGTTCGCCGAGACCGGTGTCGACGAGGACTTCCACCGCGGCGAAAGCGCGTACGACCGCTACTACGGCGACCCGACGGTCAAGCCCAACCCGAATCTCGGCAAGATCGGGCATCCGCCGTACTACGCCGCCAAGATGGTGCCGGGCGATCTGGGCACCAAGGGCGGGGTGCGCACCGACGTGTACGGCCGCGCGCTGCGCGACGACGACACGGTGATCGACGGTCTGTACGCCGCCGGTAATGTCAGCTCACCGGTGATGGGCCACACCTATCCCGGACCGGGCGGCACCATCGGGCCCGCCATGACCTTCGGATACCTGGCGGCCCTGCATGTCGCTGGAAAGGCCTGAACCCCATGCCCATCGATCTCGACGTCGCCATCGGCGCCCAGCTGGAGCCGGTTGAATTCTCCTGGACCAGCAGTGATGTCCAGCTGTATCACCTGGGTCTGGGTGCCGGCTCAGATCCGCTGGACCCGCGCGAACTGCGTTACCTCATCGACGACACCCCGCAGGTGCTGCCGACGTTCGGCAACGTCGCGCAGACGTTCCACCAGACCACCCCGCCGGAGGTGAAGTTCCCCGGCATCGACATCGAGCTGTCCCGGGTGCTGCACGCCAGCGAGGGCATCAGCGCACCCGGACCGATCCGCCGACGGGCACCGGTATCGCGGTCACCACGTTCACCGAGATCTGGGACAAGGGCAAGGCCGCGGTCATCTGGTCGGAGACCGCGGTGACCGATCCGTCCGGCACCCTGCTGTGGACGCAGCGCCGTTCGATCTTCGCCCGCGGCGAGGCGGCTTCGGTGGCGATCGGGGCCCGTCGACCAGCGCCGAAACCCCCGACCGCGCACCGGATCTGGAGATCGACATCCCGACCCTGCCGCAGCAGGCGCTGCTGTACCGGTTGTGCGGTGACCGCAACCCGCTGCATTCAGATCCCGCTTTCGCCTCCGCGGCTGGCTTCCCCCGACCGATCCTGCACGGTCTGTGCACCTACGGGATGACGGCCAAGGCGCTGACCGACGCGCTGGTCGACGGCGACGCCGCGGCCGTCGGTTCCTACAGTGCGCGGATGGCCGGTGTGGTCTTTCCCGGCGAGACCTTGCACCTGTCCGCCTGGAAGACCGACGCCGGATACCTGGGCACGCTCACCGTGCCGTCGCGGGACAACGCGGTGGCGCTGTCCGGGGTGGAGTTCAGTCCGCGCTAGCACCCGGGGCCCACCGAACGACGTTCACGCCCCCCGTTCCGCAACCGCGGAACGGGGTCTCGTATGCGCGGACGCTTAATTGAAAATGATTTTCATGTTAGATAAGGTCGGCGGCGCACAGGAAAGCCAATCAGCCGGAGAAGCGAGGACCGCGTCGTGCACCGACCATCGAGGGCCGGACGGTGATCGCCCGGTGTGGATGGCCTCGCCCCGGAGGTGCACTCGGCGGCGCTGAGCAGCGGACCGGGCCCGGCCCGCTGCTGTCGGTCGCGGCCACCTGGTCATCGTTGGGCCTGGAGTACGCCGCCGTCGCAGAGGAGTTGCGCGCGGTGCTGGCAAGCACCCATACGACGGCCTGGCACGGCCCCAGTGCCGAGAGGTACGTCTTTGCCCACGAGCCCTACCTGGCCTGGCTGACGACGGCGGCCACCCACAGCGCGGGCATGCCGCCCGGCACGAGACAGTGGCCTCGGCCTACACCGGCGCCCTGGCCGCCATGCCCACGCTGGCCGAACTGGCCGCCAACCACGCCGCCCACGGTGTCCTGGTGGCGACCAATTTCCTTGGCATCAACACGATCCCGATCGCGCTGAACGAGGCCGACTACGTGCGTATGTGGATCCAGGCGGCGACCGCGATGGCCACCTACGATGCCGTCTCCCAAGCTTCGCTGGCGTCTGCCCCGCAGAGCAGCGCCGCGCCGCCGATCCTGCACCACGACGAGCACGACCACGACGGTGACCACGACCACGACGGTGACCATGGCGATCATGACCACGACCATGACCACGGCGGAATCCACGACGGCGATCTGGATCCGACCGACCCGCAGTGGTGGCTCGACTTCGGTGGCGAACTGGGCGAATTCGCCGAGATCATCCTGACCGACCTGCTGACCAACCCGGCCGCGCTGCTGACCGACCTGCCGATCATCATGGCCGACCTGACATTTCACGCCAGCCAGCTGGCCGCCGCTGAGCCAGTTCGCGTAGGCCTGATCCAGTAGGCCCTCGGCCTGGCCATCACCAACCTGGGGTGGGCAATCGGCCTGGTAAGCGGTAACGTCCAGCCCGGCCTACCGACTCGCCACCGATGCGCTGCCTCCCGACCCGGTGGCCGCAACGAGCACGGGAAGCACGCCCACCAGCGCCACCGGCGGCGCCGCGACGACGCCCACCGGTCCCCCGCCCGCGTCGGCCTCCGCAACCTCTGCCGCACCCACCTCGGCCGCCCCGGCGGCTCCGGCCGCCGGGCCGGTCCCGGGTTCGTCCCGCCCTATGTGATCGGGCCGCTTTCCGCCTTCGGCCGGGCCGGGTCGCCACCGCGGCCCGCGGTCCGCACGGCACCGAAATCCGATGACGCCGCCGAGGAATCCGTCGCGGCAGCCCGGGACCGGGATCGGGCACGGGCCCGACGGCGCCGGGGCGCTCGCACCCCCGGCAACGAATTCACCGATCTGACAGCGGGTATCGGCGTTCTGCCGGAAACCTCGGCCCAGGAATCCGACAGCGGTGTAAGCGCCTGGGGTTCTCCGGGGTGCAGACCGACCCGGTCGGTGTGCCGGCGAGCGGTCTGACCACCCTGGCCGCCGACGACCTGGGCCGCGGACCGACCGTTCCGCTGCTACCTGAGGGCTGGCGCGACGAGACCGGCTAGCCCAGGATCAGGCCGAGGTGGGCACGCCGGTGTAAGCGGTCACCAGCACGTGCTCGACGCCCGAGACCTGGTTGACCGAGGTACCGCGCAGCTGGCGCACGGCCTCGGCGATGCCGTTCATGCCGTGCAGGTAGCCCTCGCCGAGCTGGCCGCCATGGGTGTTGATCGGCAGCCGTCCACCCAGTTCGATGGCGCCATTGGCGATGAAGTCCTTGGCCTCCCCGGCGCCGCAGAAGCCGAGCTCCTCCAGCTGCAGCAGCGTGTAGGGGGTGAAGTGGTCATAGAGGATCGCGGTCTGGATGTCGGCCGGGGACAGTCCGGACTGCGCCCACAGCTGGCGGCCGACCACGCCCATCTCGGGCAGGCCGAGTTCGTCGCGGTAGTAGGAGTACATGGTGAACTGGTCCGCACCGGCGCCCTGGGCGGCGGCCTCGATGACCGCGGGCCGATGCCGCAGATCGCGGGCCCGCTCGGCGGTGGTGACCACGATGGCCACCCCACCGTCGGTCTCCTGGCAGCAGTCCAGCAGGCGCAGCGGGTCGGCGATCATCCGCGAGTTCTGGTGGTCGGAGATGGTGATCGGCTTGCCGTAGAAATGCGCCTTGGGTTGGTGGCGGCGTGTTTACGGTCGGCGACCGACACCGCACCGAAATCGGCGCTGGTGGCGCCGTATTCGTGCATGTAGCGCCGGGCGATCATGGCGACCGAGGCGGCCGGGTGCTCAGCCCGTGCGGGTAG